>JBDUBV010000200.1:0-4085 GCA_040003795.1 Pseudonocardiales bacterium
CCGGCGTGTCCGCCGGCCAGATCAGCGCGGCGTCGTGCCGGATCCCGTCGACCCAGCCACCCTTGCTCGCCGACCGGGTGCCGGGTGGCAGGACCGCGGGGATGCCGTCGAGGTACTCCTGATCGGCCAGCACCGCGAGCATCTCCGCGCAGGCAGCCGGCGCGGCGGCGCGGCCCAGGGCCAATGCGCCGAGCACGGCGGCCAGGTCGCGGGCGGAGACGACGTTGGAGCTCCCACCTGCCGCACCTGCCTGGTCACCGATCGGCCGGCGCAGCGCCGAGGCGACGGCCCCGCAGGCCGACAGCGCCTCGGCCACAACGGGCAAACCCACCACCTCGAGCAGCAAATTGGTCGCCAGGTTGCTGCTGCGCACGATCATCCGCCGAGCCAGCCAGCGCAGCGGAGCCAGCGAGCCGAGGCGCTCCCAGGGCTCGTCGTCGTTGTCGTCGCCGCGGTCGAGGCGGAACCGCCCCCCGGACGTCGAGGCGAAGTCGTCGTGCACCCTCACTGTCGAGTCGAGGTCGAGGGTTGCGGCGTCGGCCATCCGGTGAGCCGCGACCAGCAGGGGGAGTTTGATCGTGCTGGCAGCGTAGTGCGCCGTGTCGTCCAGCCGGGCGAAGCCGGCCGGCCCGCCGGGTCGTCCGTACCAGATGGACAGCATGCCCCCGGCTGCGTCGAGGCGGGGCCCGATTGCGCGCAGCGACTGCGGACTCACCAACCTCGGGCACGCCACTCGGGCAGGGCCGGCCGCTCGGCGCCGATGGTCGTGTCCGGGCCGTGCCCGGGGTAGACCCACGTGTCGTCGGCGAGTGCGCCGAACAACTTGCGCTCCACGTCGTCGATCAGGCTGGCGAAGGCGTCGGTATCACCCCTGGTGTTACCCACGCCGCCGGGAAACAGCGAGTCACCGGTGAAGACGTGGGAGGTGCCCGACGGGTCGTCGTAGCGCAGTGCCATTGAGCCGGGGGTGTGGCCGCGCAGGTGGATGACTGTCAGCGCCGCGTCGCCGACTGTCACCGTGTCGCCCTCCTCAACGAGTCGGTCGGGCGCCACCGGGAGCGGCCCGGCGTCAAGGGGGTGGGCCACGGTCCGGGCGCGGGTGCGCTGCGCCACCTCGGCCAGTGCCTGCCAATGGTCGCCGTGCTGGTGGGTGGTCACGACCGTGTCCAGCCGGCCCTCGGGCAGCAGGTCGAGCAGTCGCTCGGCCTCGTTTGCGGCGTCGATAAGCAGGGTCGCCCCGCTGGACGGGTCGCGCAGCAGGTAGGCGTTGTTGTTCATCGGCCCGACGGCGATCTTGGTGATCTTCAGGCCAGGCAGGGTTCGGGTGTCCGCGGGGCCGCCCACGGCCACGTCACCGGTGTAGTCGCTCATGGGTTGCATCCTGGTCCCATTCTGCCCGGGGAAGAAACTGTCGTACCTCACCGCTAGATTGGGATGTCCGGCAAGTCCGACCGAAAGCAGGCCTGTGGCCGACCGTCTCGTGGTCCATGGTGCGCGCGAGCACAACCTCCGCGACATTTCGATCGACCTGCCGAGAGACTCGTTGATCGTCTTCACCGGGTTGTCCGGATCCGGCAAGTCCAGCCTGGCATTCGACACGATCTTCGCCGAGGGCCAGCGCCGCTATGTCGAGTCGCTCTCGGCCTATGCGCGCCAGTTCCTCGGCCAGATGGACAAGCCCGACGTCGACTTCATCGAGGGGCTCTCGCCCGCCGTCTCGATCGACCAGAAGTCCACCAACCGCAACCCGCGGTCCACGGTCGGCACCATCACCGAGGTCTATGACTACCTCCGCCTGCTCTATGCCCGGGCCGGCGAGCCGCACTGCCCGCGCTGCGGCCGGCCGATCGCCCGGCAGACGCCACAGCAGATCGTCGACCGGGTGCTGGAGTACGACGAGGGCACCAGGTTCCAGGTCCTGGCGCCGGTGATCAGGGGTCGCAAGGGGGAGTACGTCGACCTGTTTGCCGACCTGCAGACCAAGGGCTACTCCCGGGTGCGGGTCGACGGCACGGTGCACTCCCTCACGAGCCCGCCCAAGCTGAAGAAGCAGGAGAAGCACACGATCGAGGTGGTCGTCGACCGGCTCTCGGTCAAGGCTTCGGCCAAGCATCGGCTGACCGACAGCGTCGAGACCGCGCTGCGGCTCGGCGGTGGCCTGCTGGCACTGGATTTCGTCGACCTGCCCGAGGGCGACCCGCACCGCGAGCGGACCTTCTCTGAGCACCTCGCCTGCCTCTACGACGACCTGTCCTTCGAGGAACTCGAGCCGCGCTCGTTCTCCTTCAACTCGCCCTACGGCGCGTGCCCGGAGTGCAGTGGGCTGGGCACCCGCAAGGAGGTCGACCCCGAGCTGGTCGTCCCCGACTCGGAGCGCACGCTGGCCGGGGGGGCCGTCGCCCCCTGGTCCTCGGGCCACAACATCGAGTACTTCGGCCGCCTGCTGCAGGCCCTCGGCGACGCCGTCGGCTTCAACCTCCACACCCCGTGGCACCGGTTGGCGGCAGGGGCGCAGAAGGCAGTTCTCTACGGCCACGACACCCAGGTGCACGTCCGCTACAAGAACCGCTACGGCCGCGAGCGGTCCTACTACGCCGCCTATGAGGGTGTCGTGCCCTTCATCGAGCGGCGGCACGCCGAGGCCGAGAGCGACCTGAGCCGGGAGCGCTACGAGGGCTACATGCGTGACGTGCCCTGCCCGGCCTGCGGCGGTGCGCGACTCAAGCCGGAGGTCCTGGCCGTCACGATGGCCGGCCGGTCGATTGCCGACGTCGCCGCCATGTCGATCGGCGAGTGTGCCGTGTTCTTGCGCGGCCTGACCCTCACGCAGCGCCAGGCGATGATCGCCGAGCGGGTGGTCAAGGAGGTGAATGCCCGGCTGGGCTTCCTGCTCGACGTCGGCCTGGACTACCTGTCGCTGGACCGGCCGGCGGCGACCCTGGCCGGTGGCGAGGCACAGCGGATCCGGCTTGCCACCCAGATTGGCTCCGGGCTGGTCGGTGTGCTCTACGTCCTGGACGAACCCTCCATCGGTTTGCACCAGCGCGACAACCACCGGCTCATCGATACGCTCCTCCGGCTGCGCGACCTGGGCAACACGCTGATCGTGGTAGAGCACGACGAGGACACCATCCGCACCGCCGACTGGGTGGTGGACATCGGCCCGGGCGCCGGCGAGCACGGCGGCAATGTGGTCGTCTCCGGCACGGTCGACGACCTGCTCGCCGCCGAGGAATCCATCACCGGCGCCTACCTGTCCCGGCGCCGGGAGATCCCGGTGCCCGGCATCCGGCGGACTCAGACCAAGGGCAAGGCACTGACGGTGCTCGGAGCCCGCGAGCACAACCTGCGCGGGATCGACGTGTCCTTCCCGTTGAGCAACCTCGTCGCCGTCACGGGCGTCTCGGGCTCCGGGAAGTCCACCCTGGTCAACGACATCCTCTACGCCGTCCTCGCCAACCAGATCAACGGCTCCCGCATGGTGCCCGGCCGGCACAAGCGCGTCACCGGCCTGGACGAGGTCGACAAGGTGGTGGGTGTCGACCAGTCACCGATCGGGCGCACCCCGCGGTCCAACCCGGCGACCTACACCGGCGTCTTCGACCACGTCCGCCGGTTGTTCGCCGAGACGACCGAGGCAAAGGTGCGTGGCTACCTACCTGGCAGGTTCTCCTTCAACGTCAAGGGCGGGCGCTGCGACGCCTGCTCAGGCGACGGCACGATCAAGATCGAGATGAACTTCCTGCCCGATGTCTACGTGCCGTGTGAGGTCTGCCACGGCGCCCGCTACAACCGCGAGACGCTCGAGGTGCACTTCAAGGGCAAGACGGTCGCCGACGTTCTCGACATGCCGATCGAGGAGGCGGCGACCTTCTTCGAGGCGATCCCGGCGATCCGGCGGCACCTCGACACGCTGGTCGACGTCGGCCTGGGCTACGTGCGGCTGGGCCAGCCGGCCCCGACCCTCTCCGGCGGGGAGGCGCAGCGGGTCAAGCTGGCCAGCGAGTTGCAGAAGCGCTCGACCGGGCGGACGGTCTACGTCCTGGACGAGCCGACCACCGGCCTGCACTTCGAGGACATCCGCA
>JBDUBV010000065.1:0-13843 GCA_040003795.1 Pseudonocardiales bacterium
GTCCTGGTCAACGCCTCGCTGCTGTTCATGCTGCCGCACGGCATCGTCGCGGTGTCGATCATCACCGCGCTGCTGCCCAGGATGAGCCGGGCGGCCGTCGACGGACGGCTGGCCGACGTGGCCCGCGACCTCTCCCTCGGCACCCGGCTGTCCTCGGTAGTCCTGCTGCCGGTCAGCGCGGCGTTCCTCGCCCTCGGCCCGGCGATCGGGGTGCTGCTCTACTCCTACGGCCGGAGCTCGACGACCGGCGGGCGCGACATCGGGCTGGCCCTGGCCGCGGGGGCGCTCGGGCTGTTGCCGTTCGCGGTCAGCCAGATGCAGATCTTCGCCTTCTACGCCCTGCGCGACACCCGGACGCCGGCCCTGATCAACGTCGCAGTCGTCTCGGTCAAGGTGGCTGTCGACGTGACGCTCTACGCCACCCTGCCCCCGGCCAACGTCGTCGAGGGCCTGATGTGGGGCAACACCGTGTCCTACCTGGTCGCGGTGGTCGTCTCCGGGTGGTTCCTGGGCCGCCGCCTCGGGGGGCTCGACACCCAGCAGGTGCTCCGGACCGTCGTACGGCTGAGCCTGGCAGCAGCCACCGGCGGGCTGCTCGCCTGGGCGGCCGCTGCCGGCGTCGTGCGCTGGCTCGGTGGCGGCCCTTTCACTGCCCTCGCGGTGCTGGTGGCCGGATCGGTGCTCGGCGGCGTGGCCTACCTCGCCGTAGCCCTGCGGCTGCGGGTCACTGAGGTGCACGAGGTCACGGGCAGCCTGCGCACCCGGCTCGGCCGTTAGCTAGCCGGCCGCACGACCCCCACCCTCAAGGGAGGGCCCGGGCGCACCGACGAGACACGGGTGAGGTCTGAGCGCGGCGACGTCATCCTTGGCTGGCTGACCAAGCTGGCTCTGGCCCTGGCTGTTGTGGGCCTGCTCGGTTTCGACGGGGCGTCCCTGCTGCGCACCACCTTCCGCGCCTCTGACACTGCCGACCGGGCCGCTGCCGAGGCCATCGACGCCTGGACGGTCACCAAGGACGTGCAGTCGGCCTACGCCGCGGCACAGGCCAGCACCTTGACTTCCGGCGGCGCCGTACCGAGAAAGTCCTTCGCCATCAACGCTGACAGCAGCGTGCACCTGCAGGTCCGCGAGACCGCACCCACGTTCGTCCTGCACCACATCGGCCTGCTCAGGCACATTGCCATCATCATCTCCGCCGGCACCGCCCGGCCGCCCACATGATCTGCCGAGCCGCCTCGGTGCTGAGCATCGTGGCGCTGACGGCGGCGGCGCTGACCGTGGGCGGTCCGGCGACAGCAAGCCCCACACTGGTCGATGCCCAACATCGCGCTGCCACGTTGCGCGCCCAGGTCGACCGGCAGACCCTCGCCGCCGAGGTGGCCGCCGAGGACTACAACGGCGTGCAGGCCGCCCTGGCCGACATCGTCACCCGCCGTCTCTTGGCCCAACAGCAGCTCACCGCGACGACAGCGGACGCCGACGGTGAGCACCAGGTCGCCACCAACCGGGTCCGCGCCATCTACATGAGCGGAAGCTCGGCCGGGCTGGCCGCCAGCGTGCTCGGCGCGCGCGACCTCGGGGACGCAGTGGCCCGCATCTACACGGTGCAACGGCTGGTCGGCGTCGACCAGACGCGGATCGTGGCCGGGGCCAAGGAGACCGACACGGCCGCCGGGATCGCGACCCGGCTCGGTGCGCTGAGCACCCAGCAGTTCGCCCTGGAGAAGCGGTCGCGGGCAGCAGCGAGCCTGGTCCGGGCGGCGCTGGCGGCCTCCACGGCACTGCTCGCGGCCGCGAACGATGAGGTACGCACCATTGCCGACACCGAGCGGCGGGCCGGCGCGGCAGCCGCGGCAATGGCTTTCGCCGCCCAGCTCGCCGCTGCCCAGGCCGCCGCGGGGTCGACCCACCTCGGGCCCGGCGTGGCACCCACTGCCCGAGCAGCGGCCGTCGTTGCCGCCGCGCGCACCCGGCTCGGCTCGCCCTACGTGTGGGGGGCCACCGGCCCTCTCACCTTCGACTGCTCCGGCCTCACCTCCTGGTCCTACCGGCAGGCGGGCGTCGCGCTCCCCCGCACCTCCGCCGAGCAGTGGCGGGCCGGGCCGCACGTCGCGCTCTCCGCACTGGCAGCCGGGGATCTGCTGTTCTGGGCAACCGATCAGGCGGCTTCGTCGTCTATCCACCATGTCGGCATCTATATGGGCGAGGGGCTCATGATCGCCGCGCCGCAGACCGGTGACGTGGTCAAGATCCAGGCGGTATACCTGGACGGCTAGATCGGAGCGGTGCGTCCCGGGGCTTAGAGTGGGTACGTGGCCGGTCGATACACCGCTGGTGACTGCAGGGGAGGGAGAGGGGGGAGGCACCGTGGCTGCTGACGCCCACTGCGTCCCTCAGCAGGGCACCCTTTTCGCCGGTCGCTACCGCCTGGAGGAGCCTCGCCCCTCCGCTGCCACCGTCGACGGTCAGCCCATGCACTGGCGAGGGTTCGACGAGGTGCTCAACCGCCCTGTTCTCGTCACCGTACTGCTGGCCGACACCCCCGCGGGTGCTCAGTTGCTGGCCTCGGCCGTGGCCAACGGACGGGTCTCGCACCCCGGCATCGCCAGCGTTTTCGATGCTGCCAACGTCGACGGCTGCACCTACGTGGTGAGCGAGTGGGTCGAGGGCACCAGCCTGACCGACCTGCTGCGCGCCAACGGCCCTCTGCCGACCGCACGGGCGGCCGCGTTGGTGCAGGAGGCTGCCGGCACCATCGCCGTGCTGCACCAGCACGGCCTGGTGCACGGCAACCTGGTCCCAGGCAACGTCGTGCTGACCGCCGAGGGCGTCAAGCTGACCAGCCTGCGGAGCAACACCGAGGCCGACGCGGCAGATGACGTGCGCCGGCTCGGCGGCCTGCTCTACGCGGCCCTGACGGAGCGCTGGCCGGGGTCGACCACCCAGATCGAGATCCCCGAGCTGCCCGAAGCGCCATCCGAGGGCGACCGGCTCTGCGAGCCGCGCCAGGTGCGTGCCGGGGTCAGCCGCACGCTGTCATCGTTGGCCATGGCAGCACTGGACCCGGTCGAGTCCGGCATCGACGCCGAGCACCTGGCCAACGGGCTGATCGACCACACCGACGAGGCCGACGTGCCGTCCCTCGACGACCTGGAGGTCACACGGAGGCGATCCTGGCGACGCGGGGCGGTGCTGGTCGGCGTGCTGCTGGTCATCTCAGTGGCCGGCCTGGTGGTCGGTTTCCTCCTGGGCGCCATCAAGCCCACCGCCCAATACCCGCTGGGCATCGGCGGCAGGGCAGCGCCGTCGCCGTCGCCGGTCGCGCCGGCGACCATCCGCCCGGTTGACGCCCGCATCCTCGACCCGCAGGGCGACGGCACGGAGACTCACGACGCCAGACTGACCTGGGACGGCAAGCTCAGCACGGCCTGGCGTACCGACGACTACAACCGGCCGAAGTTCGGCAACCTCAAGCGCGGCATGGGCGTCATACTCGACCTCGGCAGCTCCCGGCAGGTGCGCACGGTCACCGTCGACCTGACCAACGCCGGCGGCACCACCGAGCTGCGGGCTTCCGACGACGCCAGCGCCCTGCTGGAGACGAGAAGCCTGATTCCCGCTGCGGTCACGGCCAGCGGCACCAAGCTGATCTTCGCGCTCAGCCAGCCGACCAGGCAGCGCTACTGGCTGGTCTGGTTCACCGAACTGCCCCCGCGGGGCGAAAAGTACGGCATCGGCGTGGCCGAAGTGCATTTCGGCTGAGTCGATAGCCTGCCGGGGTGGACGGCGCCGCCAACGAGGCCCCGCACGACGCGTCCGACCTCGCGCTCCTGCGGGCCCATGCCGGTGGTGACGCCGATGCCTTCGCCGAGCTCGTGCGCCGCCATCGCGACCGGTTGTGGGCCGTGGCGCTGCGCACCCTCGGCGACCGCGAGGAAGCCGCTGACGCCCTGCAGGATGCGCTGCTGTCCGCGTTCCGGGCAGCCGGGGATTTCCGGGGTGACGCGGCAGTCACGACCTGGCTGCACCGCATCGTCGTCAACGCCTGCCTCGACCGCGTCCGGCGGCGGCAGGCCCGGCCCACGGTGGCGCTGCCCGAGGCGGGCCCCGACGAGCCGGCTGATCGACGCGACGCCATCGCGGAGCACGAGGTGCACCTGGCGGTCGAGGCAGCCCTCGCGGCGCTGTCGCCGGAGCACCGGGCGGCCGTCGTACTCGTCGATGTCCAGGGGTATTCCGTGGCCGAGACCGCAGCGATCCTCGACATCCCGGTGGGCACGGTCAAGAGCCGCTGCGCCCGCGCGCGGGCCCGGCTCGCCCCGCTGCTGGCGGGCGTACGGAACCCCGACACGGTGGCCAGCGTCGAAGTTGCCGAGAGCGGAGAGGACAACGCGTGACTAGCCCTGCCAGCGGCCCGCACCCCGGCGTCGAGACCCTCTCCGACCTGCAGGCAGGGGTGCTGGCCGGCACGGCGCAGGAGAGCGAGGTCAGCGCGCACCTGGCCGGCTGCCCCTCATGCGCCGAGCGGGTGGGGCTGCTGCGCAACGCCCAGTCGCTGCTGGCCGGCCTGCCCGCCCCGTCGATGCCGGCCGACGTGATCGCCCGTATCGACGCTGCCCTGACCGACGCTGCCCTGATCGACGGAGTGCAGGCTGAGCCGACCGCCGTCGCCGTTCTGGCCGATCGGCGCCGCTCGCGCCGGCGAGTCGGTGCGGGCGCCGTCGCGGCTGCGGCGGCGGTGCTCTTCGTGGCAGCTGTCGGCATCGGTACCTTCCAGCAGCGGGCCGGATCGGACAAGTCGGCCACCGCTTCATCACGTGGGTCACCGGGGCAGGGGGCCGGCCTGGTTCCGCAGGCCAGTGGCCGCACCTATACCCCTGCCACCCTCGCGGCCGGCGTCCGCAGCCTGCTGGCCGGTGTCCCGCCGGCCGCCCAGGGGTTCGGCACCCCCATCGCGCCTGGCCAGTCGACGCGCGACTCCGCGGTCCCAGCCGACCCGGCCACGACGCTTGCCCGGCTGCGCCAGCCCGCGGCTCTGAGCGGCTGTGTCACCGAACTGGCCGGGCGGCCTGGCGTGGTGCCGCTCGCCGTCGACTACGCGGTGTTCCAGGGCCGGCCCGCTGCCATCGTCGTACTCCCCGATCCGGACCCGGCCAAGGTCCAGGCCTGGGCGGTCGGCCCGGACTGCCGGCCGAGCCAGGCCGACGTGCTGCGCTACCAGGTGGTCCCGCGCGTCGGCTGAGCCGCACCTGCTGTGGGAATCGGCAGTCCTACGATGGCGTTCCACCCACAGCAAGATCTCCCCCTGCGGAAGGATCAGCGGGTTGTGACCAGCAGTGACGAAGTGCGCAAGGTGATCATCATCGGGTCGGGGCCGGCCGGATACACCGCCGCGATCTACACCGCCCGGGCCGCGCTGCACCCCCTGGTCATCGAGGGTGTGGCCTCTGGTGGCGCACTGATGAACACCACGGACGTGGAGAACTATCCAGGCTTCGCCGACGGCATCACCGGTCCCGAACTGATGGAGGCGATGCGCGCCCAGGCCGAGCGCTTCGGCGCCGAGATCATCAGCGACAACGCCACGTCGGTCGACCTGACCGCCACGCCCAAGATCGTCCGGGTGGACGAGGCGACCTACCGGGCGCAAACAGTGATCCTGGCGACGGGGTCGGCCTACCGCAACCTCGGCATCGCCAGCGAGGCGGCGCTCGCGGGTCACGGGGTGTCCTGGTGCGCCACGTGCGACGGCTTCTTCTTCCGGGACCAGGACATTGTGGTCGTCGGCGGGGGCGACTCGGCCATGGAGGAGGCGACCTTCCTCACCAAGTTCGCCTCGTCGGTGACCGTGATCCATCGGCGCGACCAGTTGCGCGCCTCCAAGATCATGCAGGAGCGGGCCTACGCGAACGACAAGATCCGGTTCAGGTTCAACAGCGAGCTGACCGAGATTCTCGGCGAGGGCCGGGTCAGCGGGGCCCGGATCCGCAACCTCCAGACCGGCGAGGAGTCCGAGATCGCAGCCAGCGGCATCTTCATCGCCATCGGCCACGACCCGCGCAACGAGTTGTTCCGCGACCAGGTTCGCCTCGACGCCGCCGGCTACGTGGTCGTCGACCAACCGTCCACCCGCACCGACCTCGCCGGCGTCTTCGCCTGCGGCGACCTCGTCGACCACACCTACCGGCAGGCGGTGACCGCTGCCGGCACCGGGTGCGCGGCAGCGCTGGACGCCGAGCACTACCTGGCCGGGCTCGGCGCCGCCGACCTGCCGATCCCCGCGGCCGTCATCGCCTGACCTGCCCCATCGCCTGACCAACCAGTGGAGGACACCATGGGAGCCAACACCAAGATCGTCACCGATGCCACCTGGAGCACCGAGGTGCTGCAGAGCGACAAGACAGTGCTCGTGGACTTCTGGGCGGAGTGGTGCGGGCCGTGCCGCAAGGTAGCCCCGATCCTCGAGGAGATCGCCAACGAGCTCGACGGTGAGGTAACCATCGCCAAGCTCAACATCGATGAGAACCCGATGGTCGCCCGCGACTACGGCATCCTCTCGATCCCCACGCTTACCGTGTTCAAGGGTGGCCAGGCCGTCCAGTCCATGCTGGGGGTGCGGCCCAAGGCTGCCATCCTCAGCATGCTGGAATCCAGCCGCTAAGCTTCCCGCTCGTTGGCCTGGCGGCCCCCGGCAGCGGGGGGCGATCCGAGCGAGCGAAGGCGACCGGATGCGACTGACTCGCGGTGGCGATAGTGGCCCTGCCGCCGCCGGCGGCTGATCGATCCCGAGTTCCGGGACGTCGTGCCGAGGCGCTGCCGGTGTCGATCCAGCGGCTCTACCTCGCCTCCGGCGCCGACCCGCCCACGGGCACCATGCGCATCCCGGTGGCCGGATAGCCGACCTCCGTCCACTGTGGACGGAGGACCGCCCGGGCCCTTCCGTACCGGGCGCGACTGTCAGACCGGGCGCAGCGCCTGCTGCGGTGTCAGGGTCCCGAGCAGCCGCTCCAGCGCGCCCTCGACATCCTCGCGCCAGGTCAGGGCGGTCTTCAACTCCAGGCGGAGCCGGGGGTAGCGGGAGTGTGGCCGCACCGTCTTGAAGCCCACCGCCAGCAGGTGATCGGCAGGGACGATGCACGCTGGCCCGTCCCAACAGAGGTCGCCGAAGGCTTCGATCGCTCGGATGTTGCGCCGCAGCATGTCCTTGGCGACCCCCTGCACCAGGATCCGCCCGAGTCCGCCACCGGCGAACTCCGGCAGGATGTGCGCCGTCAAGAGCAGGGCTGCATCGGGCCCGACCGGACTCGAGGGGAACGCGACGGACCGCGGCACGTAGCTCGGCGGCGCGAACATGGCGTAACCGGCCGGGGCACCGTCGACGTAGATGATCTTGCCGCAGCTGCCCCACTCCAACAGGGTGGCCGAGACCCAGGCCGCCTTGGCCAGCGCTGACCCCCCTGTCTCCTCCACCCGCTCGCGGCTGACCGGGTCGAGCTCCCAGAAGGCGCAGCGCCGGCACCGGGGCGGTAGGTCTTCCAGGGTGTCCATCGTCAGGCTGACCAAGCGGCGGGACATGTCGCCGACCACCCCTTCCAGCCAGGCCAATTGCGGTTACTCGCCGGTACCGTTGCCGGGAACGGCGCACCGCCGGTGCCGATGGTATCGCCGGCCAACGATGACTTCTCCGGCCGGCACCGTGCCTGAGCTGCGCCCAGACCCGGGCCTATCCTGATGCGGACGGGTTGGCCGAGGAGGTGCATTTTTCGTTGACCGGTACGACCCACGACGACTTCGCCGACAGCTACGCCACCCGGGCTCACGCAATGACCGCCTCGGAGATCCGGGCGCTGTTCTCGGTGGCCAACCGGCCCGAGGTCGTGTCGCTCGCGGGCGGCATGCCCTATGTGGCGGCCCTGCCGCTCGACGCCGTCGGGGCCATGATCGGTGATCTAGTCACCGAACGCGGCGGTTCCGCCCTGCAGTACGCCACCGCCCAAGGCGATGAGGTCCTGCGGGAGTTGATCTGCACGGTTATGGCGCTCGAGGGCATCGAGGCCTCGCCGGACGACGTCGTCGTCACCGTCGGCTCGCAGCAGGGACTCGACCTAGTCAGCCGGGTGTTTCTCGACCCCGGGGACGTGGTGCTGGCCGAGGGGCCGTCCTACGTCGGCGCGCTCGCCGCCTTCGCTGCGAGCGAGGCCGAGGTCGTGCACGTGCCCATGGATGCCGACGGCCTCGATCCCGCCGGGCTGGCTGCAGTGTTGGACCGCCTGAGCGCCGCCGGCCGGCCGGCCAAGCTGCTCTACACAGTGCCGGCGTTCCACAACCCCGCCGGTGTCAGCATGGCGGCCTCCCGGCGGCCCGCCGTGCTGGAGCTCGCCGCGCGGCACGGCCTGATCGTCGTCGAGGACAACCCCTACGGCCTGCTCGGCTACGACGAGCCCCCGCAGCCGGCGTTGCGCGCAATGACCTCCGCGAGGGTCATCTACCTGGGAACGTTCTCCAAGACCTTCGCCCCGGGTTTCCGGGTGGGCTGGGTGCTCGCCCCTCCAGCCGTACGGGACAAGCTCGTGTTGGCGAACGAGGCTGCCGTGCTCTGCCCGCCGACGTTCAGCCAGTTCGCCGTGGTCGCCTACCTGCAGACCCAGCCGTGGCAGGAGCAGCTCAAGGTGTTCCGGGAGCTCTACCGTGAGCGCCGTGACGTGATTCTGGAGGCGCTGCACGACCTGATGCCAACGAGTGTGAGCTGGAGCCGCCCCGCAGGCGGCTTCTACGTCTGGGTGCAGCTGCCGGCGGGGCTGGAGGCCAAGGCGATGCTGCCACGGGCCATCGCCGAGCGGGTCGCCTACGTGCCGGGCACCGCCTTCTACGCAGATGACGGGGGCAGCGGGGCGCTGCGACTGTCCTATTGCTACCCACCGCCGGACCGGATTCGCGAGGGCGTGCGGCGCCTGGCCGCGGTGGTGGAGACCGAGCTGGACCTGCTGCACACCTTCGGCCCCGGCGCCGGCCACTACGGAGCCGAACGCGCCCGGCTGCTGCGCGCCGACTCGCCGGGTCCGGAGTTGGCATGAGCAGGCGTGCGGTGGTTCTCGCCGGTGGCCTCACCTACGAACGTGAGGTGTCATTGCGGTCGGGCCGCCGGGTGCTCGACGCCCTGCGGCACGCCGGAGTGGACGCTGTCGTCCTCGACGCCGATGCCCAGCTCCTCGCCCGGCTTGCCGAACTCGATCCGGAAGCAGCCTTCATCGCGCTGCACGGCAGCGCCGGCGAGGACGGCGCGTTACGCGACGTACTCGACCTGGTTGGCGTGCCCTATGTCGGCAGCACGGCCGCGGCGTGCCGCCTGGCGTGGGACAAACCGTGCGCCAAGTCGGCGCTGGTCACCGACGGCCTGCTCACACCGGAGGGGGTGGCACTGCCGCACGCCACCTTCCGTGAACTCGGTGCCGAGGCGGTGCTGGAGCGCCTGGTCGCTCGCCTGGGCCTGCCCCTGATGGTCAAGCCGGCCCAGGGCGGCTCGGCCATGGGGGCGCAGGTCGTGACGCGGGCCGACGAGTTGCCCGCGGCGATGGTCGGGTGCTTCGGTTACGGCGAAACAGCTTTGGTCGAGCGGTTCATCGCCGGCGCCGAGGTGGCGGTCAGCGTAATTGAGACCGCGGAGGGACCGCTGGCGCTGCCGGCGGTGGAGATCGTGCCCGCCCAAGGGGTGAACGACTATCAGGCGCGATACGTTGCCGGCATGTCGACCTGGCATGCGCCCGCCCGGCTATCGGACGACACCTCCGCCGCACTGGCCAAGGTGGCCCTGCGGGTGCACGAGGTCTTGGGCCTGCGCGACCTGTCGAGGGTGGACGCGATCATCGACCCTGACGGTCAGATCTACGTGCTGGAGGCCAATGTGGCCCCCGGGATGACCGAGACGAGCCTGCTGCCGTTGGCGGTGGAGGCCGCGGGCTGGGACCTGTCTCAGGTCTGTTACGACCTCGTCCTGCGGGCAGCCGCCCGCCAATAAGTGGGGCGCAGCCGCCCGCCAGGTTTGCCGGGGCCTCCGGTCAGGAGGGCGGAGCGGCAGAACTCCTAGCGGCGCGCATATGATCGGGCGCCATCACCGCGATGATGCGTTCGAGATCGTCGACCGATCCGAACTCCACCACGATGCGGCCTTTGCGGCGGCCGATCTCGACCTTGACCCGGGTGTCGAACCGGTCGGAGAGCCGGTCAGCCAGATCGCTCAGCCCGGGCGAGTGCATGCGTGGAGTCCGCGGACCGTGGGCCGTGTTGGCTACCGGAGCCGGCGAACCGGTGGCCACCAGCTCTTCGGTGGCGCGCACGGACAACCCCTCGGCAACGATCCGCAGCGCCAGGTCCTCCTGTGCGTCGGCGCTGTTCAGGCCGAGCAGCGCGCGCGCGTGCCCGGCGGAGAGCACTCCGGCGGCGACCCGGCGCTGCACTGCGGGGGGCAGGTTGAGCAGCCTGATCGTGTTGGTGATCTGCGAACGGCTCTTGCCAAGGCGCTGGGCTAACTGCTCGTGCGTGGCGCCGAACTCCTGTAGGAGTTGTTCAAATGCAGCCGCCTCTTCCAGCGGGTTGAGGTTCTCCCGATGCAGGTTCTCCAGCAGAGCATCGCGCAGCAGAGCGTCGTCGGCGGTATCCCTGATGATTGCCGGCACGGTCGCCAGCCCCGCCTCGCGCGATGCCCGCAGCCGGCGCTCTCCCATCACCAGCTCGTAGCGGCCGGGCGTTGTCTCCCGCACAACCACCGGTTGCAGCACGCCGATCTCGCGGACCGATGACACCAGCTCGGCCAACGACTCCTCGTCGAACGCCTTGCGCGGCTGCCGCGGGTTGGCCGAGATGTCCCCAACCGCTACCTCCCGGTAGCGGACACCATGCACCGGAACCGGGGCGTCGTCCCCGTGTCCGGCCGAAGCGCCCTGCGGAATAAGGGATCCCAGGCCGCGGCCGAGCCCCCCGCGTCGACCGGTCATGGGCCACCACCCGTCTTGGTCACCGCCCGCTCGGCAATCTCCCGCGCGGCGTCCAGATAGCTGGTCGCTCCGCGGGAGCCGGGGTCGTACGTCATGACCGACTGACCGTACCCCGGTGCCTCAGAAACGCGGACGCTGCGCGGCACGACTGCCTGCAGAACCAGGTCTCCGAAGTGCTTGCGCACCTCTGCGGCGACCTGATCGGCCAGCCGGGTCCGGCCGTCATACATGGTGAGCAGGATCGTGCTGACCCGGACTCGCGAGTTGAGGTGGGCCCGGACCAGGTCGACGTTGCGAATAAGCTGCCCCAATCCCTCCAGAGCGTAGTATTCGCACTGGATGGGGATCAACACCTCCTCCGCCGCGACGAGGGCGTTGAGGGTGAGCAGACCCAAGGACGGCGGGCAGTCGACGAGGATGTAATCCACCTCTTCGTCGTATTGCTCGATCGCCCGGGCCAGCCGGGACTCGCGGGCGACCACCGAGACCAACTCGATCTCGGCGCCCGCCAGGTCGATCGTCGCCGGGGCACACCAGAGGTTGTCGACGGCCGCCACCGGTACGGCGACTTCAGCCAGCGACGCGCCCTCAATCAGCACGTCATAGATCGACGGCGTGCCGGCGTGGTGGTCAACATTCAGGCCGGTAGAGGCATTGCCCTGCGGATCGAGGTCGATGACCAGCACTCGGCCGCCGTGCATAGCCAGGGCAGCGCCGATGTTAACCGTGGTGGTTGTCTTTCCCACTCCACCCTTCTGGTTGGCAACGCAGATCACGCGGCGGGTATCAGGTCGAGTGAAAGAATCTGCCCCAGCAACGTTCAGCACGCTCACCGCACGGCGGGCCTCCACCGCTATCGGCGGCAGGTCTCCGACCTGACCCGGTTCGGGCCAGACGCCCAATGTTTCACGGGAAACATCCACGTCAGCTAGCGCGGAGCGGATCCGTACCTCGCTTCCGTCCGCCGGCCCAGCCGGCTCTGTCAACACCGCACCTGAGGACCGCGGGGGGGCGGCCGCTTCATCACGCTTCGGATCGGGCGCCCCGGAGGCCGGCTGCTCTGCCAGAGTGCCGGCGCGGTCAGCCAGCTGGTGGGTATTCGAGGCAACGCCCGCGGAGTCTCCTGCACCCGGGTCGTGCTCAGTCTGAGGCAGGCCTTCGTCGGACGATGTTTCA
The DNA here is from genome assembly GCA_040003795.1 of Pseudonocardiales bacterium. GTDB lineage: Bacteria > Actinomycetota > Actinomycetes > Mycobacteriales > QHCA01 > QHCA01. The sequence goes on from JBDUBV010000065.1 coordinate 12,168, forward strand.
CGGGAAACACCGCTAGGTGTTGCGGTTCCCTCGTTGTCCGGCCAGCCGAGGTCTCCGGCAGCAGGTTCAGGCTGACCCGCGTCGGCACCCGGCCATCCCGGAGGGCTCACGATTCGTGCGGCGCCCGGATCGGCTGCTGGGCTCATTGCTTGCTCCTCCTCCTTTCGCCGTCCCGGTGGCCTTCACGACCTCCACAACGGTAGCGGGCCGGTGCAGCACTCCGACCCCGCACGATCGAACCTGTGCCCGGCGCCCGCCGGCCTTTGCGATCGCCCCTGCAGCGCGGTGGATTTCGGCCTGGACCGCAGCACCCTTGATGGCTAACAGACGCCCGCCGGGCAGCAGCAGGGGCACGCACCAGCCCACCAGCCGGTCCAGTGGGGCGACGGCGCGGGCGGTCACGACCTCAACCAACGGACGGGCGCCCCACTCCTCTGCGCGGCCACGCACCACGCGCACGTGCACCAGATCCAACGTCCGCACCATCTCTTCCAGGAACGCAGATCGCCGGCCGAGTGGCTCCAAGAGCGTCACCATCAGATCGGGCCGGGCGATGGCAAGCGGGATCCCCGGCAGACCTGCACCGCTGCCGACGTCAAGCACTGCTGCGCCCTCCGGGATCAGCTCAGCGACGACCGCGCAGTTGAGCAGGTGCCGCTCCCACAGTCGCGGCACCTCCCGCGGCCCGATCAGACCGCGCAGCACGCCGTCGTTTGCCAGGGACGCTCCGTAGACCTGCGCTACCGGCAGGTGTCGTCCGAACACGGACAGCGCAGACTCGGGTGCGGAGGGCAGACCGTCACCCGCTCCTGGTCGCGCCGGGGGCGGTTCACCTGTCGGCATCGATGACTGCGGCCTCAGGAGCCGGGAAGAACGACGACCCGCCGCTCCGGCTCCTCGCCTTCGGACTCACTGCTCACCCCGGCAATGTCAGCGATGGCGTCGTGGACGACCTTGCGCTCGAACGGGTTCATCACCTCGAGCCGGACCGGATCTCCGTGCGACTTGACCTGCTCGGCCGCGTTCTTGGCTACGGCGACCAGCTCCAGGCGCCGCCTGGCCCGGTACCCTCCGACGTCGAGCATCAGGCGGCTGCGTGCCCCGGTGGCTTGCAGCACGGCGAGCCGGGTCAACTCCTGCAGCGCATCGAGGGTTGCGCCTCGAGGCCCGATGAGCGGGCTGAGGTTGTCGCCCACAATGGCCACCGCCGCGCGGTCGCCTTCCACGTCCATGTCGATGTCGCCGTCGAAGTCCACGATGTCGAGAAGTTGTTCGAGGTAGTCCCCCGCCACATCACCTTCCCTGACCAGCAGGTCGGCAAGCGAGGAGGGCGCCGTGTTGGGCTCACCCTCCGCTGGGGTCACATCGGGGTCGTCCTCGGACGTGGGCTGGGGATCGGTCTGAGAAGGCACGCTCATCGCTCCGTAGACGGCTCGTTGATGTGGCCGGTCAGCGCCGGCCGCCCTTGCGGCTCTTGGAACGGTTTGCTGGGGGTCGACCACCGACCTTGGCCGGGGTCGGCTTGGCGGACGCCGACGGGGTGGCACCGATGGGGGCACCGTCGGGTTCACCCTCGGACTCCGCCGGGTCGGCGGTCACCGGCTGGCCACCGCTGACCTGACCGTCAGCAGCCGGACGCGCCCCGTTCGCCTTGGCCGCGGGGTTCGCCTTGGCCG
>JBDUBV010000201.1:0-4068 GCA_040003795.1 Pseudonocardiales bacterium
GCTCTCCTGGCCCGCGCAGGAGGGGGCGGAGGGTACCCGCAGCGGCGGGCCGCTCACCCCGATCCGGGTGGCGGCTCGCTTCGGTGCCGGCACGCAGCACCCGCATCTGGCCGGCAGCCGGGCGCCACCGACCCGCCCGCGGACTACCCGATGCAGGTCACGGGTGCGGCCGACGCCGAACGGCAGCGTGCCGTCATCGCCGCGATCGTGGAGGCCGAGGTGCACGCCCGCATCTTCGAGGGCGGCTGGCAGATCATCCCCGCCGCCGCTCGGGACTAATACCCAACCCCGACAGGGGTAGCGGCCCGGGTCGGCTGCACTGCCTTCCCCGGGCCACCTCCGACATGATCCAGGCCTCGCTGATCCTGCTCTGCCCGGCCCCGGCCCGGATCACCAAGGAAGGCGGATCCTCGTACGGCAGGATGGGGGCATGGCTACCGGTCCGGACGGCTTCCGCGCCGGCTTCGCCTGTTTCGTCGGGCGGCCCAATGCCGGCAAGTCCACGCTGACCAACGCCCTGGTCGGGACCAAGGTCGCCATCACGAGCAGCCGTCCGCAGACCACGCGGCACGCCGTCCGCGGGATCGTGCACCGCTCTGACAGCCAGCTGGTCCTCGTCGACACGCCGGGCCTGCACCGGCCGCGCACCCTGCTGGGGGAGCGGCTCAACGAGGTCGTCCGTGCCACCTTGTCCGAAGTGGACGTGATCGCGATCTGCGTCCCGGCCGACGAGAAGGTAGGGCCGGGCGACCGCTTCATCGCCCGGGAGCTAGCTGGTCTTAAGGCGCCCAAGATCGCCGTACTGACCAAGACCGACCTGGCCCTCCCGCAGCAGATCGCCGAGCAGCTCGTGGCGCTGCAACGGCTGCTCGAATGGGACGAGATCATCCCGGTGAGCGCGGTCTCTGCCTATCAGGTCGACCTGCTCGCCGACCTGCTGGCGGCGCGGCTGCCCGAGTCACCGCCGCTCTATGTCGACGGGGAGCTGACCGACGAGCCGGAGCAGGTGATGGTGGCGGAGCTCATCCGCGAGGCAGCGCTCGAGGGGGTGCGCGATGAGTTGCCGCACTCCCTTGCCGTGACCGTCGAGGAGATGGGGCAGCAGGAGGGCCGAGACGACTTGTTGAAGATTTACGCGACGGTGCACGTGGAGCGGCCCAGCCAGAAAGGGATCGTGCTCGGTCACCGGGGGGAGCGGATGAAGTCGGTGGGCACCCGGGCTCGAGCTGCCATCGAGGCGTTGCTCGGAACGCGGGTCTACCTGGATCTGCACGTCAGCGTCACCAAGGACTGGCAGCGCGACCCCAAGCAGTTGCAGCGTCTGGGGTTCTGAGGCGGCATGCTCGACCGACGTGAGTTCCTACGCCTGGCCGCGATCGCGGCGGGGGCCGGCCTGGCCGGCGCGGGCTGCACCCGCGAAGCAAAGCCGCATGCGCAAGCCTCCTCACCGGTCGCGACGCCGGCGCCGTCCCCCACGGGCACTCCCGGGCCGCCGCCCTGGTCGGAGCTGCGCATCACCGGGCCGCTCGTCAGGCCGGGGGGCGCCGGCTACGACCGGGTCCGGTTGCTGTTCCAGCCACTGTTCGACGGCGTGCGCCCCGCCGCGATCGCCAGGTGCGCGTCTGCCCGGGACGTGCAGCGCTGCGTCGCCTTCGCGGTTGCCCACTCGGTGTCGCTGGCGCTGCGCTCAGGCGGGCACTCCTACACGGGTACGTCAACCGGTCCCGGGCTGGTCGTCGACACGTCGGCTCTCGCGACCGTGACCGTCTCCGGTGACAGCGCGGTGATCGGCCCGGGTGCGCAGCTGGTCGACGTGTACGACGTGCTGGCTGGGCACGGCCGGGCGATATCGGCCGGCAGCTGCGCCACTGTCGGCCTCGCCGGTCTCACCCTCGGCGGGGGCATCGGCGTGCTGAGCCGGGCGTGGGGGCTCACCTGCGACAGCCTGGTCGCCGCGGAGGTCGTCACCGCCGACGGCGTGCTGCGGCGGTGCGACGCCACCCACCAGCCCGACCTGTTCTGGGCCTGCCGGGGCGGCGGGGGCGGCAACTTTGGCGTCGTGACCTCCCTGACCCTGCGTACCCGGCCGGTGCCGTCGGTCTCAGTGGCCTTCCTGGGCTGGAACTGGCGGCAGGCCCGCGCTGTGCTGTCAGCCTGGCAGTCCCTCGCCCCAACCGCGCCACCGTCCGTCTGGTCCAACTGCCATGTCCTGTCAGATGCCGGTTCAGCCACGGCCAAGGTCTCTGTGGGTGTCGCGGCCCTCAGCGCTGCCGAGGGACGGGCGTTCATCGCCGCGTTGACCGCTCGAGTGGGTGTCGATCCGGCCGGCCGGTCGGTCAGCACGCTGTCGTACCGCTCGGCCATGCTGCTCGAGGCCGGCTGCTCCCAACGCACGGTGCTGCAGTGCCACCTCGCTGGGCTCTCGGCGGCCGGCACGCTGCCGCGGCAGCCGTTCGCCGCGAAGTCCGACATGTTCACGCACCCGCTGTCGGCCGCGGGGATCAGCGCCGTGATCGCCGGTGTCGAGCGCCGCCAGGGGATGCACGGGTGGGCTGAGGGCGGGGTTGCCTTCGACGCCTTCGGTGGTGCCATCGGACAGGTGGCGCCGGATGCGACGGCGTTCGCGCACCGGGCGGCGCTGTTCTCCGCGCAGTACACCGCCGGCTGGCGCGTGGGCGATCCGGCGGGGATCGTCGCGGGCAACCTGTCCTGGCTGCGCACCTTCCACACGTCCATGCGGCCGTACGCCAGCGGCGGGGCCTACCTGAACTACGCCGACCCCGACCTCGCCGACTACCCGACCGCCTACTGGGGCACCAATTATCGGAGGCTGCAGAAGGTCAAGGCGACCTACGACCCGCAGGAGGTGTTCACCTCGCCGCAGGCCGTGCGCCCGGGGTAGCGGTTCAGCTCCCGAGGCGGCCGATGACCATCGCAATGTCGGCCTGGTAGTCCATCCACTCTCTGTCGCGGCGGAAGCCGAGTCGTTCGTTGATCGTGAGCATGTGCCGGTTGGACTGGGCGTTCCAGGTCTGGATCTCGGCAACGTCCGGGCGCTCGGCCGCCAACCAGCGCAGCATCTCCGCCTTGACCACGAGGCCCAGCGCGTGACCGCGGTGCGCCGGGACCACCGCCGTGTCCTCCTGGGTCGCGCGGTAGGGGTTGCCGGCGGGAACGCCGAGCTCGGTCAGCGCCGCAATGCCGCCGCTCTCGGTATGCACGGCAGTGACCACCCGCCAGTCGATGCCGCGCCGGCGCATCGTGCCCTCGACACTGCGTAGCCGCGCGGTGTCGAACCGGACGTGCTGCATGGTTGAGTCCCCCATGGGAGCGTCCGACATCGCAGCCTTGGCTACGCCGTACGCCTCGGCGTAGCCCTCGGGTATCCGGTCCTGCCAGCGGAGCAGTCGGTAGCCGGTTGGCGTCCCACTCACAATCCTGTCGAGGTTCGCTGGGGTCAGCCCGGCCAGCCGAAGGATGCTGCGGTGCTCGGAGAGGACCTCGCGCAGACCCATCGCGTGGGCGAACGCCGGGCCGGCGGTGCCTCCGGCGACCGCAGCGGTGACCACCGTGCGTCCCTCTTCGAGCAGGCGGTCCATCGCAGCCGCCAGGATTGCCCGGCCGAGGCCACGCCGCCGCAGCTGCGGGACGACCTGCACGTCGACCTCGCCGATCCGGTCGTTGGGCGCGGCGAGCAGCTTCAGGGTGCAGGCGGCGGCCGGGACACCCGCCACGCGTCCCAGCCACTGAATGCCAGGCCGGCTGGCGAATGGGTTTCGCAGGTCCGCCACGGTGTCCGACAGGGCGGGGACCGGGTCGCCCGGCAGGTCGTGGGCGGTGGTGGCGACCAGCACCTCGTGCCAGGCCGCAAGGTCGGGCTCGGGGCCCGAGCGGGGGTGGAGCTCGGCAATGTCCATCTCCGGGAGCGTGCCGCATCGAGCGTGCACCGGGCCACCGCATTGCCGTGTCGGGCGCTGCGCTTGCCGGCCCGGCGGCGGACAATGGGCCGGTGGCCCTCTACCGCGACGACGGCGTGGTGCTGCGCGTCCAGAAGCTGGGCGAGGCCGA
>JBDUBV010000202.1:0-4040 GCA_040003795.1 Pseudonocardiales bacterium
TCACCGCCGCCACCGAAATCACCGCCGCCACCGTCGTATCCCGGGTCACTGCCCTGGTCGTAGCCGGAGTCGAAACCCTGGTTGTAGCCGGCGTCGTAACCGCCGCCACCCCAGCCACCGCCGTACATCCCGCCGCCGAACATGCCGCCGCCTCCCCAGCCGCCGTAGAACGGCCCGCGTACCGCGTCGAAGAGGGCGTCGGCGACCAGGAAGCCACCCAGCCCCGCTGCCCCGCCGACCAGGGCGGTCTTCCAGAACGGCTGGCTGTACCACCCGCCCGGCACCCGGCCGCCGCCGACCATGCCGCCCGGGTAGTAGTAGGGCGCGTCCTCCGCGTAGGCCGGGCGCATCTGGATCTGCTGTCCGCCGATCTCGCCCACGTGGTCGCGCTGGATCCGCCCGGCCGCTTCCTGCACGCTCGTCGGCGGCAGCTCCGGCCCGGGGTCGATCCCGAGACTGGTACGGGCGGCGCGCACGTAGTGCAGTCCTTCGAGCGCCGTGTCGCGGGCGGCCCGGTAGTCCGGCTCGCTCGCCGATCGGGACAGCTGCGACCCGGCCGCGTTGTAACGCTCACTGGCATCGGCCAGTGCCTGCCGTGCTGCGTCGTTGTCACCGGCGCCGAGGTTGAAAACCTCACCACCGAGGCGCTCGTACCACCGGCGCGCCTCGGCCCGGACGGCGTCGACCCTGCCCCGCCGCCCGCGCCGGATCACCAGGCCCACGGCAAGAGCCGCGAGCCCGGCGAGCACGAGGAGGATGACGAGGAAGGCCACGAGGACCCCGCCGGCCCCGCCGGTCTTGGTGCCCCGGCCGACGCCATTGGACCGGGGATCAGCCTTGGCCGCCGCCTTGGCCACGAACGTCGTGAGCACCTTGGTCACGTCGGGCTTGCCCTCGTTGAACGCCTGGGTCGCGAGACTGGCGGCTACCCCGGCCGGCAGGGCCGAGGAGGCCGCCCGGAAGTGCTTGCCGACCAGCACGGCCACCGTCACCCTGCCACCGAGCGCGGTGCCGATCCGGCCGGAAACGTCCTCGGGTGCGGTGCTGGCGCTGTCGGGGAGCACGGCGACGTAGATCGGTGATCCGGTCGAGCGGATCTTGTCACGAACCGCTCCGGCATCGACGTTGCCTGCCTCCTCGGCGGAGGAGTCGACGTAGACGTGCTCGCCGGAGGCGAAGGTTTGCACCGCCGCCGCGATCGGATCAGCCGCTGCCGCCGGTGCGATCACTGCCGCGGGCAGCACGGAGAGCAACGGACTTGCCAACAGCAGGACGAGGACGCGGATTCTCACGCTGCCGATTGTCCACTGCCGGCGAATGCCGGGCCACTTGTACCGCCCACGCGACGAGCGGCAACTGCACGGGCAGTCGGATCCAAAGGACCACCTGGTGAATCGGCGCCGCGTGCCGCCCGTCCAGCGCCATCTGCACGTTGGCGGGGAACACCGCCACGAACAGAGCAGCGGTGGCCCAGCCGGCCACCCGGCGAGTGCGGCGGAAAGCCAGGCCGGTTGCGCAGAGCAGCTCCGCGACACCGCTGAGGTACACCAGCTCGCGCGGGAAAGGCAGCGCGTCGGGGATCGTGCGCTGATAGCTGGCCGGGGCCAGGAAGTGCGCTGTCCCGGCGACGCCCAGCAGGGCCGCCAGCAACCACGGTGCGGCCCGGTGCCAGCGACGTCGTGTCATCTGTGCAATGTTCGCACCGCGGCAGCACGCCGGATGTCGCTGACGTTCGCTTTGGGCGGAATCGGAACGTCTGCCTCTTCACTGGGATGGACGCCAACCCAGATGGTGATTGTCGCCGCGAACGACAGCAGCGCTACCAACGGCACAGCCCCGCCGAGCGGACCGGGGCCGCAGTAGAACTGCATGAGCGAAGGGCCGTCGGCGCCGAGGATCTCAAAATGCACGATCGGATTGTTCACAGCGGTCCACCGAGGCGCCGCAGCGCGGCGTGGACCTTGCGGAGTCCGTCGAGGCTGAGACGGCCCGCGAGGTCTCCGAGACGACCCGGGTCAACCGCATGACCATATTCTTCTCAGCTGAGGACCTGCGAAGTTTCGCTGCGTCGCGTCGTATCACTCAGGAGGAGAAATGCAGATCAAGCTGGAACTCGTCCCGATCCCTGTTGCCGACGTCGACCGCGCCAAGGCGTTCTACCGCGACCGGGTCGGGTTCGTCGAGGATCTCGACGTCCGACCCGCCGAGGGCGTGCGCATTGTGCAGCTGACCCCACCGGGATCAGCATGCTCGATCGCCTTCGGCACAGGGCTGACCGCGTTCACGGAGATGAAGCCAGGCGACGTCAAGGGGATTCATCTGGTTGTCGCCGACATCGCCGCGGCACGCGCGGATCTGGCCGGTCGCGGCGTGCAGATCAGCGACATCGACGAGCCGGGAGGAGCTGGCGTGAAGTACGCCGCGTTCACCGACCCCGACGGCAATTCGATGGTCCTACAGGAAATGTCCTGGCGGACCGGCGAGAACTTCTAGGAGGCCCATCATGGGCACGGTCGCCGCGCTGGTGTGCGGACGCCGACTGTTCGACATCACCCATGTTTGGAGGGGCCAGCACCCGGTCGGTGCGCCGGTGTTCGGCGACGTCAGTCTGGTGCCGGTGCTGTTCGGGAGGAATCCGCTTCTTCGACAACCTGCACGGCACTCCGATTTCAGCTCGACGATCAACCCCGGGTCACGCAGGGCGTGGGTCGTCACCCATCCGCAGTACCAAGTACGGCGGGCGGAGCCGTGAACGGCGCGGCACCCGCTGGTCGACCCGCTGACGATCTAGGCCGGGCAACCGCCCGCCGTATGAGTGCGATGGCTACAGCCTCGCCGTCGTCCAGCGCCGAATCCGGCTGTTCTACGGCGATGCAGCCAGCAGCGAGGAGTCAGCGGTCTTCCTGCCGCCGGGGCGCGGTGGAGGGTCGCCGGTGTGACAGAGGTCTTGGCGCTCACCGGCGGCGGGCTCGTCGCGGTGCACGGCCGGCGCCGCGCCGGCGGCTGGCAGGCGGCCAAGGTCGCCAAGATCGACCTGCTCATCGGCCTGGTGGGCGCGGAGTTCGTCCTCGGTGTGCCGGCCCACGTACTCGGTTGAGTCAGGGCTTGCTGAAGAAGCGCACCTCGGCGAAGGAGAAGCGGTACTTGTCGTTGTCGGTGGCCGCTCCCGGGTAGTTCGTCACTACCTCGATCTGGACCCAGTTGACCGGCTTGGGTTTCTTGATCTGCACCGGCTGGAATGCGGTGCCGTCGTCCTTGAGGATGGCCTCCTGCAGGGTGCCGTCCTCGAACCGCAGCACGATCTTCTTAACCCTTGGCCGCTGGGCGAAGGCGGGGCCCGAGGCACCGTCGCGGATCTCCAGGCGAGTCAAAGTCACCGGCCGAGTGAAGCCGTACCGGATGTGCGGCCGCCGGTCGATGCGGCTGGGGTTGTTGGGGATCGCGGCGGGGAACGCCGCCGACCAGAACGTGTCAGGGTTGCCGTCGATGGTGTTGGCGGCGGTCTTGAGTCCGGACTGGCTGGTGAACGCCAGGACCTTGATCGAGCCGGCCGGCACCTGCGTCGTGCCCGCCGTGCTGGCCGACGTCGGCGAACGGGTGGCAGTGCCGCTATCCCTGGCGTTCGGCTTCCCATCACTCTTGAGCAGCAGGTAGCCCCCGAAGGCTCCGGCCGCGAGCAGGACCGGAAGGAGCACGGCGAGCACCACCAGCACTGCCTTGCCACCGCCGGCGCTCTTGCGGTTGCGCTGCCCGGCCTTCATCGGCTGGGCCTGGCCCCGCGCCGGTCCGGACAGGACGGCACCGTCATGGCGGCAGAAGCGGCGGGTCGGCTCGTTGCCCCACCCGCAGACCGGGCAGACGATCTCTCCGGGCCGGATCGGGGGAATGTTGCTCTGCTGGGCGGGGGGGTGGGGCGGGCCGGGCGGCGGGCCGGCCGGGGCGAGGCCGGGCTGGCGGGCCCCCGTCGCCGGATCGGGCGGCGGCGGGGGTGGCGGTGTTGGTTGCATCGGCCGGGCGAGCAACGGCCCACCGCGCGGCGG
>JBDUBV010000066.1:0-13578 GCA_040003795.1 Pseudonocardiales bacterium
ATCGACGCGATCCTCAACGTCAAGGGCTTCGCGGGGGAGAAGGGGCTGGAGTACTACCGCGAGATCCGCGTGGTCAACCTCGGCGCGCAGGTGCTCGTCCCCGACTTGGTGAGCAGGGCACGCAAGGAGCGCGCCGATGCGGTCCTGGTGTCGCAGGTCGTGACCCAGAAGGACGCGCACCTGGAGAACACCCGGGAGATGAGCGCTGCCTTCGGCGCCGCCTACGATGCGGCCGCTCGGCCGCTGCTCGTCGTCGGTGGCCCGCGCTTCGACCCGCGCATGGCTGCCGACCTCGGTGTCGACCACATCTTCGGCAAGGGGACGACGCCTGGCGAAGTCGCCTCCTATCTCGCACATTCCTTGTTGGCAAAGGCGAACTCGTGACAGCCGCCCCGCGAGCCGGCGTGACGGTGACGCACCGGCGCTACGTGCCCTACTCGCACGCGCACTACGCCGGCGACCTCGTCGACGGTGCCTACCTGCTCGTCCTCTTCGGGGACGTAGCCACGGAGCTGTGCATCCGCAGCGACGGCGACGAGGGGTTGTTCGCCTCCTACGACGACGTGCAGTTCCTGGCTCCGGTGCGGGCCGGCGATGTAGTGGAGGCCTCGGGCACCCTGGTCCGCATCGGCCACCGCAGCAGGGTGATCGAGTTCAGCGCAGCCGTGGTTTGCAGGGCCGCCCCGCAGCGGTCGCCGTCTGCGGCAGACGTGCTGTCCGAGCCCCTGCAGGTTGCCCGGGCGCGCGGGACCGTCGTCGTTCCGTGACCACGTTGGGCGGTGTGTCGGCGTGACGCGCCGTGCGCCGGATAATTCTCAAGATCAGTTGTGTGCCGACGGCGGCTCTGTGACCTGCGGATACGCGGCGAAGTCCCAGGTCAGGCCAGGTGTTGACAACTCCTCCCCGTCGCTCGATAGCGTGCAGGGGTTCCATTTGGGAGACGCCTGGGAGGGGCCCTCGTCGAAGCTTCGAGCTGGGCCGCGGCGTTCGCGCCGCGATGGCCAGGTCCAGCCACGCAGACTTCAGCGGCGCAGGCTTCTCGTGGGTGATCAGGGGGGGCGCGACACTGCGAACGATGACCGGCCAGTAGACAACGGCACGCTGCCCGCAGCCGGCGGGCATCGGATCGGTCCGAAGGCCGGTTGACGCTCGGCGGAAGCACTCCCAAGCCCACCTGCGGAGCACGAGCCAGGGGCGCGGTCACTAGCCGCGCCCCTGCCGTGTGCGGGCACGACATAGCCTGACGACATAGCCTGGCGTCCGTGTCCAAGCAGCGCGGCCGCGGGCAGGGCGCTCTCCGGGTTGCCGGCGCGGCGCTGCTCGGACTCGGGCTGGCCCTCGCCTTTCCGCCCTTCGGGTGGTGGCCACTGGCAGTGCTGACGCTGGCGGGGCTGATCCTGTTGCTGCGGCACACCCGCCCCGGGGTGGGCGCCGCGGTCGGGCTGGCTTTCGGGCTAGGGTTCTTCCTGCCGTTGCTGCATTGGAGCGGCATCTACGTCGGTGCCATGCCATGGATCGTGCTCGCGGTCTCCCAGGCGGCCTTCGTCGCGGTCTTCGGCGCCGTCGCGGGACCGCTGAGCCGGCTCCTCGGCTGGCCGCTCTGGCTGGCGGCCCTATGGACCGCTCAGGAGGCGCTCCGATCCCGGCTGCCCTTCGGTGGCTTCCCCTGGGGCCGGTTGGTGTTCAGCCAGGCGCAGGCACCCACGGTTCGGCTGGCCGCGGCCGGTGGTGCACCACTGGTGACCTTCGCCGTGGCACTGGCCGGCGGGCTCCTGGCGTACTCCACCTGGGCGGTGAAATGCCGCGAGGTGCTCCGTGCTGCCCTCGCCGCGACCGCGACCCTCCTGGTGGTTCTCAGCGGCTTCGGCGTGGGACTGGCGCCCACCACCGGCCGGTCGGTGACGGTGGCCATCGTGCAGGGCAACGTGCCCCGGCTCGGGCTGGATTTCAACGCGCAGCGATCGGCAGTGCTGCGCAACCACGTCGAGGCGACGGTCGCGCTGGCCGCACAGGTGCGGGCGGGCAAGGTACCCAGACCCGACCTGGTCATCTGGCCGGAGAACTCCTCCGACATCGACCCGTTCGCCGATCCCGGTGCCGGTGAGCTGATCAATACCGCCGTGCGTGCGGTCGGCGTGCCTGTACTGGTGGGAGCCGTGCTCGACGGCCCGGGCCGTGGCCTGTCCAACACCGGCGTCGTGTGGGATCCGCGGACCGGCCCGGGCGAGCGGTACGACAAGCGGCACCCAGTTCCCTTCGGCGAGTACATCCCCCTGCGGCCGATCTCGCGCACGTTCTCCCCAGCTGTCGACCGGGTCCGGCAGGACTTCATCGCGGGCCACCGGCCGGGCGTGCTGAGAGTCGGCCCGGCCCGGGTCGGCGACGTCATCTGCTTCGAGGTGGCCTACGACGGCATCGTGCGTGACACCGTCACCCACGGCGCCGAACTGCTCGTCGTGCAGACGAACAACGCGACGTTCGGCCGTACTGGCGAGACCAGCCAGCAACTGGCCATGGGACAGGTCCGGGCTGTCGAATACCGTCGTACGGTGCTGGTCGCAGCCACAAGCGGAATCAGTGCTGTGATCGCGCCGGACGGCCGGGTCGTGGACCGGTCGGACATCTTCACGCGGGATCTTCTCGTGCGGCCGGTACGTTTGTCCCAGAGCCGTACCTGGGCAAGCCGGGTAGGAGCCCTGCCGGAGTGGCTGTTGACGCTGCTGGCGCTGGCCGCGCTGGCCCGCGTGGCGGCGAAGTCGTGGACCGACCGGAGGAGAGCCGATGAGCGAGCCGCCCCTGGGTGAGGTCCTGGTGGTGGTCCCGACCTATGACGAGGCGGACAACATCGGGCCAGTCACCGCCCGGTTGCGCCGGGCGGTGCCCTCGGCCCATCTGCTAATCGTCGACGACGGCAGCCCTGACGGCACCGGCGCGATCGCCGACGCCATCGCTGCCGAGGACGATCACGTGACCGTCATGCATCGTTCGGCCAAGCTGGGCCTGGGGGCTGCCTATCTGGCCGGCTTCGCCTGGGCCCAGCAAAACGACTACGACGTCGTGGTCGAGATGGACGCGGACGGCTCACATGCCCCGGAGGAGCTGCCGCGCCTGCTGACTGCCTTGCGCGACGCCGACCTGGTGCTCGGCAGCCGCTGGGTCGACGGGGGAGAGGTGCGCAACTGGCCGCGCTGGCGCCTGCTGCTCTCGCGGGGCGCCAACACCTATGCCCGCACGGCCCTGCGCCTGCCGTTGCGGGACTCGACCGCCGGTTACCGCGCCTATCGGCGCTGCGTGCTCGACGCCCTGCCACTGGCGGAAATCTCTTCCCAGGGTTACTGCTTCCAGATCGAGCTGGCCTGGCGCACGTGGCTGGCCGGCTTCGACGTGGTCGAGGTGCCGATCACCTTCACCGAGCGTGAGCAGGGCCACAGCAAGATGAGCAAGGCGATCGTCGCCGAGGCCCTCAGACGGGTGGCCTACTGGGGGCTGCAGAGCCGGTTGCGCGGGGTGCGCCGGCAGGACCTGATGGTGAGGTAGTCCAATGGGCGCCCTGTTGTTCGTAGTGTTCGTCGTGGTACCCATCGCCGAGCTGGCGGTGATCATCACGGTCGGCCAGCACATCGGCGTCTGGTGGACGGTGGGCCTGCTGCTGGCCTCGGCAGCCGTCGGCTCGTGGTTGCTTCGCCGGGAGGGACGGCGGACCTGGCGGGCCCTTCAGGCGGCGCTGGCCGCCGGCCGGCTGCCCACGCGCGAGGTGGCCGACGGTGCCCTGGTGATCGTGGGTGCCGCGCTGATGGTGGCGCCGGGATTCATCACCGACGTGGCCGGCATGCTGTGCCTGTTTCCGCCCACGCGATCCATGCTGCGGGGTCTGCTGAGCACGGCACTCGTCAGACGTCTGCTGGTCGGTGGCGGCTCGTCCCGGCGCGCCCCGTTCGGCCGGTGGCAGGCCGAACGTCCATCTCCGGCGGACCCGCGCATCATCGACGGAGAGGTCGAGCCGTAGGCCGCATGCCAAACGCCGCGGCCTCTAGCAGGAGGCCGCGGCGCCGGGTATAAGGGCCGTCAGGCGGAGCGGGAACGCTTCCCACGCAGCACGTCCAAGCGCTCGGCGAGGACCTCCTCGAGGTCTGCGACGCTGCGGCGCTCGAGCAGCATGTCCCAGTGGGTGCGCGGGGGCTTGCCCCGCTTGGCCTCCGGCTCCACCCCATCGACAAGCTTGGCGGTCGATCCGTCGGCCTTGCACTCCCAGGTGCTCGGCATCTCAGCCTCCGCGGCGAAGGGCACCGTGAAGCGGTGTCCCTTGGCGCACAGGTAGTCTGCATCCTGACGCGGCGCCAGCTCGGTGTTGCGGTCGGTCTCATAACTGACGGCACCCAGTCGGCTACCGCGCAGCGTGCGCTCGCCCATCTGCGCGCTCCCCTCAACCTGGTGGTGTCCGGCCGTCGGCGTGTCTGGCGGTCGGCGTGACTCGCACGGTCGTGGTCCTCGCTGGGAACAACGCCCGTCAAGCTGCCAGGATTCCCCTGCAGCGCCCTCGACACTCGTGTGTCGTCAGGAAAACCCCCGTGCGTCGGCGGCCGTCGCTGCGGGCCGACCCGAATATTCCGGATGTACCGTTATGACTACTCAGTGTAGCAGCCTGTGGCCGAACCGCTGGCGCTCCGCCACGCTGCGTGTGGTCGCCGCGCTGAGCTTGACCGGGACTATCGTCGTCATCCATGCCGGCGGACGAGCTGTTGATCGCCGTGAACCCCGACCCTGATTCCCGGCTGCCCTACCTGATGCGCCTGCCGCTGGGCGCCGGGATGGTGTTCCGCACTTCCGGCACCTGGCCACGCACCAAGGCGCTCTACTGCTATCCGGTCGGCGTCGAGGAGTGGCCGGCCGAGCCGGAGATTGTCGAGCAGGTGTCGGTGCGATCCTGCGCCCGCCGCGGTGCGGCCATCGACCTCGTCCTCGACCGGGGCCGGGAGAACCGCTCCCAATTGGTCTTCACCACCGCACGTGGCCGGGAGGCGGTGTTCTGGCAGTCACCGCGTACCCGCAAGCAGGCCCGGCCCAGCGTCTCCACGCCGACCGCCCGGGCCGCCGGAATTGCCGACCTGCAGATCGTCGTCGACACCCGCGAGCAGTATCCCTACCGGTTCCCCGCCCAGCAGGTAGTCACCGTGAAGAGGGCCCTCCCGTGCGGCGACTACGGCGTTATCGTGGCCGGCCGGCTCGTCGCCGTGGTGGAGCGCAAGTCGCTTCCCGACCTCGTGTCCAGCCTCATCAACGGCACGCTCCGGTATGCACTCGGTGAGCTCGCGGCGGTGCCCCGAGCTGCCGTCGTCGTCGAGGACCGCTACTCGCAGATCTTCAAGCTCGACCGGATCCGCCCTTCCGTCGTCGCCGACGGGCTCGCCGAGCTACAGGTCAGGTGGCCCGGCGTGCCGATCGTGTTCTGCGAGTCCCGCCAGCTCGCCGAAGAATGGACCTATCGCCAGTTGGCTGCCGCCAGTGCCTGGGTCCAAACCGAGATCGCCCTCGCAGACCGGATCGGTGCCAACCGGGAGAACTACGGGACGGTGGCCGGACCGGAGGCGCCCGACCCGAGCACGAGCGAGGTGCGAGCGTGGGCACGCGCAGCCGGGCTCAGCGTTGCCGACCGCGGTCGGATAGGACCCGACGTTTGGCAGGCCTGGCGCGGCGCGCACCCGTCCTAGCCTGGACTGCCGGCCCCGATATCGCGCGGCAGCAAGGCGTCAACGAGTGCCTCGCCGACGAATGTGCCGAAGCGGGCCGCGGACCAGCCTCGGCCGACGACGAGCAGGCCGTACAGCTCGGGCGAGCTATAGGCCCACAAGATCTCTGCCGCGGTCCGGATGGACAGACCAGGGCGCAGCTGCGTCTTGCCGGTCAGTTTGCGCGCCACCTGGGTCATGCGAGCCAGCCGCGCGGCATCGAAGTCGGCGCGCAGTTGGGCCAATGCGGCGTCGGTTTCGGCCGCTGCGGACAGTAGCAGGAGCAGGGGAGCGATCCGGGGCGAGACCTCGGTGGTCAGCATGCCGAGCCCCCGCAGCATCCTTACCGGATCGCTCTCCGCGGCCTGCATGACATCCGAACGCCGTTCGGCGGGAACTGGGCCGGCACCGGTGAGGGCATCCTCGCACATTGCGCGCAGGAGGCCGGCTTTGCCGCCGAAGCTCTTGTAGATCGTGTCCGCCGAGGCTCCGGCATCGGTCGCGATCACTGCGATCGTGGTCGTGGCGTATCCGTCGTCGAGGAACCGGCTGCGGGCGGCGGCGATGATCGCCTCGCGGGTGAGCCGTGCTTGCTCGCGCCGCCGGCTCGCGTCGTAATGACGGCGCTTGACGGACTCCACGATCCCCTCCATAGTGATGGAACGAATCCGATCAACTGGATTAGATTAGACCGCCGGTCAGTGCGTGGCAACAGCGGTCGGCACCGCTGGCGGTCTCGGAGGGGAGGCATCATGGCGCAGTCGGACAGCGCGACGGAACCAGGCGAGGTCCTGAGCAGGCTGCAGGACGCGACGAACGCACACGACATCGACGCGATCGTCGCCTGCTTCGCGCCGGACTACCGCAACGAGACACCATTGCACCCGGCGCGGAGCTTCATCGGCAACGAACAGGTCCGTCGGAACTGGACGCAGATCCTCCCCTCGATACCCGACCTCTCGGTCCGAGTCGTAGCGTCGGCGGTGGTCGGCGAGACGGTGTGGAGCGAGTGGGAGCATCGGGGCACCCGGCAGGGTGGCAGCACGCACCTGATGCGCGGGGTCATCGTCTTCACTGTCGGCGAGGGCGTGATCACCTCGGCGCGCTTCTTCCTGGAGCCGGTGGATGAGGGCGACACCGGCGTTGACGCCGCGGTGCGCGGGCAGGTCACGCCGGGCTCCGCGCCGTGACCGACCGGGTGCTCGTTGCGGGGGGCACCGGCCGGCTCGGCACCCTGCTGGTCCGCGGGCTGGCTGCCCGCGGGGTGACCGTACGCGTGATGACGCGTGACCCCAAGCGCGCGGCGCAGCTGACCGGGGAACACGTGGAGGTCGTCACTGGCGACGTCCGCGAGCCGGCCAGCACCACCGCGGCCGCCGCTGGTGTCGATGTTGTCGTGTCGGCCGTGCACGGCTTCGCCGGGCCCGGCGGCGGCTCACCGGCGACGGTCGACCGCGACGGCAACCAGCACCTGATCCAGGCCGCCCACTCCACCGGTGCGGACATGGTGCTCCTGTCCGGGGTGGGTGCCGCTCCGGACAGCCCGTTCGAGTTGTTCCGGATGAAGCACGCCGCCGAGGCCGCGCTGGCCGCCAGCGCGGTGCCCGCCACCATCGTTCGGCCGACAGCCTTTCTGGAGCTGTGGATCGACCTGCTCACCAGCACCGCCGGGCGGTCGAACCGTCCACTGGTGTTCGGCCGCGGCCAGAACCCGGTCAACTTCGTCTCCGTACGCGACGTCGCCGCCCTCGTCGAACGCGTCGTCATCGATCCGGCGACCCGTGGCCAGACGATCGAGATCGGCGGTCCGGACAACCTCGGCTTCGACGACCTCGCGCGCAGGGTCGCCGCGCACCTCGGCAACTCGAAGGAGCCGCGGCATGTGCCGCCGGCCGCGCTGCACATCATGGCCGCGACCATAGGCCGGGTGCGCCCCGAACTGGGCCGGCAGGCGCGCTCGGCGCTGGCGATGGACCGCTTCGACATGACATTCGACGACAGCACCACTCGGGCCCGGTTCGCCGACCTTCCCCGTACGTCGGCCGCGGACCTCCTGCCGTGACCGGCCGCGGGGGGATCTCGTACCGTTGAGCGGTGGGCATCGCGACGACGGTCTGGGACAGCCTGACGGAGGGTTTCTTCATGTTCTGGGAAACCCTGTGGGCCCTCATCCTCGGCTTCACGCTCTCCGGTGCCGTGCAGGCTTTCGTCTCGAAGGAGGAGATGCACCGCAGCCTCGGCGACCGTCGGCCGCGTACCCTCGTCCGCAGCAGCCTCCTGGGGGCAGCCAGTTCGAGCTGCTCCTACGCCGCGAGTGCCCTGGCCAAGTCGCTTTTTGCGCGCGGCGCGGACTTCACCAGCTCCATGGTGTTCATGTTCGCCAGCACCAATCTGGTCGTCGAGCTCGGCATCGTCCTATGGTTGCTGATCGGCTGGCAGTTCGCCCTCGCTGAGTTCGTCGGCGGGACGATCATGATCGTGCTGTTCGCCCTGCTGGCCCCGCGCATCTTCCCGGCTGCCGAGTTGCAGGCTGCCCGGCAGCGCCTCGCGGCAGCCACTGACAGGGGTGGACATGACGGCCACGGTGATGCCGGCTCGGGTGCAGCCTGGCAGGGCAAGCCGCTGCTGCAGCGGCTGCGCAGCAAGGCCGGTTGGGCCGACGCCGCTGGTTACACCGTCGCCGACCTGACGATGCTGCGCAGGGAGCTGATTGTCGGCTACCTGGTGGCCGGGGTGCTCGCCGTGGCCGTCCCGCCCGCAGCCTATTCGGCGGTGTTCATCTCCGGCCACGGCATCTGGACCGACCTCGAGAACGTGATCGTCGGGCCCTTCATCGCGTTCATCAGCTTCGTCTGCTCGATCGGCAACGTCCCCCTGGCAG
Organism: Pseudonocardiales bacterium; assembly: GCA_040003795.1. GTDB lineage: Bacteria > Actinomycetota > Actinomycetes > Mycobacteriales > QHCA01 > QHCA01. The sequence continues at coordinate 8,608 of JBDUBV010000066.1, forward strand.
CCGCGCTCTACAAGGGCGGCATCAGCTTCGGCGGCACCGTCGCCTTCATCTTCGCCGACCTGATCGCCCTACCGCTGGTCGTCATCTACGGCAAGTTCTACGGCCGGCGTCTGGCCGTACGCCTCTTCGTATCCTTCTGGCTCGTCATGAGCGCCGCCGGTCTGGCCGTCGACCTGCTCTTCGGCGTCATCGGCATCGACTTCCCGCAGCGCCCGCAGCAGATCGCGCCGACCCGGTTCGCATGGGACTACACCACCTATCTCAACATCGTCTTTTTCTTCGTGGCAGGCGCCGTCTACTGGACCTACCGCAACCGGGACCGCCTCGGCGGTGGCCAGGACTACGCCCGCGATCCCGTGTGCGGGATGCAGGTGGAGATCGGCAACGCCCCGGCATCGACGGCCGTGCACGGGCGTAGGTACTACTTCTGCTGCGACCGGTGCCGCGACCGGTTCGCCAAGGAGCAGGCCAGGTTCGCCGACCAAGCAACGCTCGGCTCCACCGGAGCCGACCGGCCGTAGGCGCGGATCCGGACCGGCCACAGCGGACCGGCTTGCCGAAGCCGAGGCACGGTTCACACCCTCTCGGGGACTCGGTTGCCCGCACCCTCGATGGCGCGGCGCAGGTTGACTCTGGCCAGCAGCAGCCCGCCGGCCACGAAGAACACGACGAGGGAGAGGATCGCTGATCGGTAACTACCGGTGACCTGGTAGATCAGGCCGAACACCAGAGGACCCAGCCAACTGGTGCCACGCTCGCTGATCTCGTACAGGCTGAAGTACTCCGCCTCCTGGCCGGCCGGGATGAGCTGACTGAACATCGAGCGCGACAGCGCCTGGCTGCCGCCGAGCACCGTGCCGATCAGGACGGCCAGAGCGAAGAACAGCAACGGGCGCCTGGCCGGCAGGATGAAGGCCAGCGCCACCGCGACGGTCCACAGCACCAGGCTCAGCAGCACCGCGTTGCGGGCGCCGTAGGTCTGCGCCAGCCGGCCGAACAGCAGGGAGCCCAGGAAGGCCACGAACTGCACCACCAGGATCACCATGATCAACGTGCTGGTGGACAGACCAAGCTCCTTGTCGCCGTAGACCGCGGCGAGGTTGATCACGGTCTGGATGCCGTCGTTGTAGATCAGGTAGGCCAGCAGGAAGGCCAGCGTCAGGGGATAGCCGCGGGCGGCCCGGAAGGTCTGCCCGAGTTGGCGGAAGCCGGCCGCCACGACGGAGCCGTCGCCCTCAGACCTCGGCTCCGGGCGGTGCCGCCGCAGATTGCGCAAGGGTATGACAGTCCACAGTGCCCACCAGAGGCCGGCCGAGAGCAGGCAGATCCGGACAGCGTCGCCCGAGCCGACCCCCAGCGACGCATGCGCCGTGAAGAGCATCAGGTTGAGTGCCAGCAGCAGGCCGCCGCCCAAATAGCCCATCGCCCAGCCGCGGGCCGATACGCCGTCGCGCTCGTCGGGCTCAGCGATCTCCGGCAAAAAGGCGTTGTAGACCACAGCGCTGGCTCCGAAGGCGATGTTGGCGACGATGAAGAGCAGCCCGCCCAGCATGTAGCGGTCGTCGCGGAGGAAGAACAACGCCATCGTCGCGACGGCGCCGAGGTAGGCAAACGTCGCGAGCATCTGCTTCTTGCGCTGCGTACGATCGGCGATCGCCCCGACGACCGGCAGGAGGAAGACGGTGAGAAACACCGACAGGGAGACGACGTAGGGAAAGAAGGATCCGTCCCTGACCGGTATGCCGAGCGGGTGGACGAAGTGCCGGCTGTCGGCCGCCCTCTCGGTGACCGTCGTGAGATACGGGCCGAGAAAGACGGTGGCGACGGTGGTGGAGAAGGCGGAGTTTGCCCAGTCGTAGAAGTACCACCCCCGCTGCTCGCGACGGCGGGCGTGCGCTTCGGGCGCCTCAGCCATGCCAGGACCCCCGGGTAGTGAGGACGGCACGCAACGTCTCCGGACTGTCGGTCATGATGCCGTCCACCCCCATGTCCAGCAACCGTCCCATCACGACCGGGTCGTCGATCGTCCACACGTGCACCTGCATACCGAGGGCGTGCGCTCGGCGCAGCAGTCGCGCGTCAGTGACGGGCACCGCACCCAGCCGGTACGGCAACTGCGCGCACGGCACCCCCGGGGTGCCCCCGCTGCCAGCGGCCCGGGCCAGTGACGCCACGCGGAGACGCAAGGCCTCCCGCGGCGCCAGGGCCGTGCACAGTTTTGGGCCCAGGCGCGCGCGTACCTGGGCCAGTCGACGGTCGGAGAAAGAGCCTACGCAGACCCGGTCGAGGGCACCGGTGCGCCGGATAACCTCGACCAGCGGCGGTACGGCAGTCCGTGCCTTGACGTCGATATTGACCCGCAGGTCGGGCCAGGTCCCGAGAAGGTCCTCCAGCAGCGGCACCCGCTCGTCGGTTCCCACCGGGACCGCCCGCAGCTGTCGCCAGCTGAGCTCCTCGATGCGGCCGGTGACTCCGGTCACCCGGTGCAGGGTGCGGTCGTGGAAGGCCACGAGCGCCCCGTCGGAGGTGGCGTGAACATCGGTCTCGATGTAGCGGTAGCCCAGCGCGACTGCGGCAGCGAAGGTGGACATGGTGTTCTCGATGCCCTGGCTTGCCCCGCCGCGATGGGCGAAGGCGAGGGGGAGCGGGGCATCGAGGAAGCCGAACGCCGGCACGCCGGCTACTGCTGGGGCACCGACTCCGCCGCGGGCAGTTGGGCCCGGAGCCAGCCGTACCACGAATCGAGCCCGTCCCCCCTCGTGGCGCTCACCTGCAAGGTCTGCAGAGCGGGATTGACCTGCCGGGCGAAGTCGATGCAGCGTCTGACGTCGAAGGTGACGTAGGGGAGGAGGTCGACCTTGTTGATGACCATCAAGCGCGCCGCGCGGAACATCTGCGGATACTTCAACGGCTTGTCGTCGCCCTCGGTGACCGACATGATCACGATCTTGCCGCGCTCGCCCAGGTCGAACATCGCCGGACAGACCAGGTTGCCGACGTTCTCGATGAACAACAACGAGCCGCGACGGGGGTCGAGAGTCTGTAGGCCCCTGGCCAGCATCTCGGCGTCGAGGTGGCAGCCCGCCCCGGTGTTGATCTGCACGACCGGGGCGCCGGTCGAGCGGATCCGCTCGGCGTCGAGGACGGTCTCCTGGTCGCCCTCGATCACGGAGATGGCCAGGTCGCGGGACAGGTCGCGGATGGTGCGCTCGAGCAAGGTCGTCTTGCCCGACCCGGGGGAGCTCATCATGTTGACTGCCAAGATGTCCTGGGCAGCCAACCAGGACCGGTTGCGCTCGGCGAGCAGGTCGTTCTTGGCCAGCACCTGCTGCTCGAACGCGATCGTGCGGCTCTGCGGCTCCGCCGGCCGGACCGGTGGCAGGTCGGCGGCCGCGTGCCGATGGCCATCGGCGTGGTCGTGGTCGCTGTACGAGTGAGGGGAGGCCGACACGTCGGTCATCCGAGGCGGCGCCCCGTCGGAACAGCCACACGTGACGCACATCAGGCGACCTCCACTTCCTTGATCAGCATCGCCGTGCCGCTGAGTACTTCGAGATCTGCGCTGCCGCAGTTGCAGAGCAACAGCGCGTCGCTCAATTCGACCACGGCATCGCAGGACCGGCAGTGGGCCACTCCCGGGGGCTCGAGGATCTCCAGCTGCGCCCCCTCGAGCTCCGTGCCTGCCGCGACGATCTCGAAGCAGAACCGCACCGAGTCGGAGACGACGCCAGCCAGCCTGCCGATCTCCAGGCGGATCCGCACCACCTTGGCTCCTGGGAGCCGTTCGGACACCGCGGTGACGACGCTCTCGGTCAGGGACATCTCGTGCACGAACGCTCATCTCAGTCGCGGGCCGAGGTCGTGCCTGGCAGGGTAGTCGCTGCACCGCCGTCGGTCACGGGATCGGGCAGCCGGTCGAACCAGTCCAGGACCGCCCGTTCGTAGCTCAGGCCGAACTCCAGGGTGGCCAGCGCGTACGTGTCGAGCTCGCCGGTTGCCGCCGCTGCGGCCGCCTGCTGCTCCTCGTACCCGGCGAGTCGGCGGGCGTGCACCGCGCGGTGGGCGGCTAGGAACGCCGCGATCCGGCCGGGCGGCAGGTGCTTGCCGAAGGCGAGGGTGAGCAGCAGCGGGAACCGGATGAGCTCCGGGCCGGGCTCCCGGTCGAGCCAGGCGGCGAACGCGACGCGGCCGGCGTAGGTGATGGAGTAGGGGCGCCGGTCACGGGGGCCGCGCTCGCCGGCGACGACCAGACCCGCGTCGGCCATCGCGGTCAGCTCCCGATAGACCTGGCTCTGGGTGAGCGACCAAAAGTTGCCGATGACCGTTTGTGCGGTGCCGACCAGGTCCCAACCGGTGAGTGGCCCCTCGTGCAAGAAGCCGAGCAGCGAGGCGGCAGTGGCGTTGAGCGGACGTTGGCTCACCGGATCTCCTTGCGGTCTGACTTTCTCGCCTTGACATCCCATTGTGCCAGGTTCACGCTGGAGCACGGGACCTGACACTGTGGGATGTGAGGACGACGTGTGGCGTACGGCGCTCATCACTCTGCACGCCGCAGCCGGCCTGCTGGCCTTCGTCACCGGGTGCGTCGCGATGTTCCGGCGGTCGTGGTTCCGGCCTTATCTGGGGTCCCTGATTGCCATGGTGGTCTTCCTCGCCGCCGCAGTGGCCGCGGACTGGGCCGCGGCTAACATGGCACTCCGCGTGCTGTTCGCTGGCCTGGGCGTGCTCGGTGTCTACCTGGTCTGGCTGGCGGTGCAGGCCGGGCGCGTCGTCGGGCCAACCGACCCCGCGCTCTCCTCGCGCTACCGGCAGCGCATCGGGTTCACCCTGGTGGCGCTGTTCGTCGGCTTCGTGGCGATAGCGATCCTGGACATCGGCGCCCCCAGCTGGGTGGTCGCCGTCGTCGCGGCGCTGACCGCCGCTGCGGGCCATGCCGTCGTGCGCAGGCTCAGGGCACGGCCTGTTCCGGTA
>JBDUBV010000067.1:0-13556 GCA_040003795.1 Pseudonocardiales bacterium
ACCGTCACCCTCGACGATCAAGGGCTACCCTGCTTCACCCCACCAGCATGGATCGACCCCGATCGGCGACCCCGACCACACCAGCGCTACCCGCTCCGGGAACTCGACACGAACGGCGACGTCACCCGGGCCCCCCACACCACCCCGCGAGTGACGGATGGGACGTCACGCGACTGGGCCGAGTCGCCAGACGGCGAGCGGTTCGTGCTGTGGATGCCGGCCGAGGCGGCTGCGCATGAGACGCACCTCCTCGACAGCAAACAGCGGCCCGGCATACGACGAAAGCCCGGTGAGGGCAGGGCGGGCCGCTCTGGAAGACCGATCCGGGAAGCGGGCGATCGTGAGGTGCGCGGCGAACGGCCGGCCCTCCAGAACAACGCCAGCCTCGCTCACCGCGACGGCGACCTCAGTGGCGAGGTCCCGCAGCGCCGCGACGTCGCCGGCCAGGCCGACCCACAGCACGGATGGCCGACCGACGGAGGGAAAGGCTCCGGCGCCGGACAGCGTCAGGCTCATGGGTCCCGACGAACTGGCCACCCCTGCCAGCCGGCCCGTCAGATGAGGGAGCTGATATTCGGCAACCTCCCCGAGGAAGGCGAGGGTGATGTGCCAGCGTTCGCGGGGGAGGGGCCGTGCGGGAGCGAGGTCGATGGCATCGAGCCGGTCGGCCAGGTCGTCCCGGGCCTTCGGCGAGGGCTCGACGCCAACGAAGAGCCGCACCGGATGCCTATTCGGTTGCGGTGGCCAGCCACCCGCGCAACAAGCGGATCGCTGCGGCGTCGCCGGAGAACTCGACTGCGTCATCGCCGGCGCGGCCCCAGAGCCAGAGCAGCACGTCGGAGGGCGCACCGCTGACCGTGGCGTCCGCGGACCCCCCGGACTTCCCGCTCTCCACCACGGTGATCTCCCTGGCGTCGAAGGTGACCAGCCACGAACGGCCACCGGTGCTCACAGCGACTCGCTCGCCGCCACCCATCCACTCGATCGGGTCGTCCGACCAGTCACCGGCCAGCATCAGCGTGAGCACCTCGTCGACGCCGTCGGTGGCCAGTTCCGCGTCGACGGTCGTCACAGCGTCGAAGGCGCTCTGGACGTCCACCCGGTGCACGGCGGTCTCTTGCGCCATCCGTCGTACCCAGAAGCCCACGGTCTGATCCGGCGGAAACCAGGTGTAGGCAGGGGTGGCCGGGTCGTGGGTCGTGAGCACGTCAAGCAGCCGGCCGTGGGCGTCCATGAACCACTGCACCGGATCCCGGTCGGCCGGGCGGGCCGGTGGCCAGGGGTCCGGATTCGCGCGCAAGTCGATGCAGGCCAGCTTGTGCTCGTAGACCTCGGCGGTGTGTTCGACGGCGTCGCGCACCCGCCAGCCCGGGCAGGGCGGCACCTCGGCATCGAGGTCCAAGCGAGCTGTTGCCGCGAGTAACCCGCCGTCGGCACGCAGCAGGTCCAGGTAGCGGGAGGTCTCCATGATCGCAACCCTGCCAGCAGGTCTCCCAGGACGAAAGAGGTTTTGGCAGCGGGGACGCTGCAGGACCTTCCGGCGGAAGGCATGCTGGTCAGGTGGACGTGATCGGTTCGGCACCGGAGCTGGCGGATCACGGCGGGCCCGACGAAGACCGCCCGGCCGGAATGCTGCGGCGGTGGCGAATCGCGGGGGCCGTCGTCGTCGTGGCGGCGCTGGGTGCCTGGGCCATTGGTACGGAGCCGTTCGGCGATCGGACGCAGGGCCGCACGACACCCCGCCCGGCAGCGTCGGACTTCGCCATGGCGATCGGGGTCGTCCTCGGCGAGCCGCGGGCGGTGGGACCGGCATTTCAGGTGGTCCTCGACGGGTCGCGGTGGTACGCACTGGTCGCCCGCTGCACCGGGCCCGGCCGATGCACGGAGCAGTTGTCGGTGAGCGCCGACGGGGGCGCATCCTGGCGCCGCCACCGGCTGCCGTCCGGCACATCGCCCGGCCAGGGGATGTTGCAGGTTCTCGCCCCCTCGGCCCTCCTGCTCAGCACCCCCGGCGGCCGGTGGGTCAGTTCCGACGGCGGGCTGCATTGGCGGGCGGGTGGCGCCGACGTGCCGTTGACACCTCAGCCGCCGCTGCGCAACGCCGCGCCCACCGCGGTCCGGCCCAGTGACGGCAGCCTCTGGGTCAGCGGTACGGACGCAGGCGGCCGACCGGCCGTTGCGGTCAGCCAGGACGGCGGGCGGTCTTGGGTCACCAACCGGCTGCCACTGCCGACCACCCAAGTTGTGCGCACAACGCTGCTGACGCTGGACGGCCGAACTGCCTACGCTCTCGTTGCCCAGCCGGCCCAGGCAACTCGCCTCTTCAGCCTCGACGGCATCGCCCGCACCGATAACGGGGGGCGGACATGGAGGGTGGTTCGACCCGTCGGCGGTTCCCGGCCGGACACCGCGGTCGCAGCGGCCCTGCTACCTGACGGCCGCTTGCTCGTCTCGCTGGAATCACCGCAGGTCGGCCTGTTCTTCAGCGACGACGGGGGCCAGTCGTTCCACCTCCAGCGCGACGCGCCGTCGGGGCTGGCGTGGTTCGGCAACGCCGGCGATCAACTGCTCGCTGAAGGCGGCGGATACGTCTGGCGGATGAGCCCAACCGGCCGGTGGTACCTGCTCAAGCCGTGACGGCGTCAGGCCGAGCGCACCTCGTAGGCCTGCTCGCACCGGGACGCCGCCGATGGCCAGGGCGGCGACCGCCGTACCCACCGCCGAGATCACCCCGCCCCCGATCAGGCTCCAGCGCGCACCGGCCACGTCGGCCAGCCATCCGATGACCGGGGCGCCGAGCGGAGTGCCGCCCATGAGCACCGTCATGTAGAGGGCCATCACCCGCCCTCGCATCCGGGCACCGGCGCCCATCTGCACTGTCGCGTTCGCAGTGGTGTTGAGCAGGATCAGCACCACGCCCGTCGGCACGAGCAAGGCCATGAAACTGAAGTACGACGGCATGAGGCCGCAGACCACCTCGAGCAGCCCGAAGATCGTGGCGGAGCCGACCAGAAGCCGGCGGCTCGGGCGCGCCCTCGTCGCGGCGAGCAGAGCACCGGACAGCGAGCCGACGGCCAGCGCCGTACCCAGGAGCCCGTACGCTCCTGCACCCTTGCCGAACACCGACTTGGCCATGATGGCCATCGTCATCTGGAAGTTCATGCCGAACGTGCCCACGATGCCGACGACGACGATGGGCAGCAGCAGATCGCGGCGGTGGCGGACGTAGCGCAGGCCCTCCATCAGCTGACCGCTGCCGCGCTCCACCGGGTCGGCGGGACGCAGCTCGGTCTCCCGCATCGAGAACAAGCCGGCGAGGACGGCCAGGTAGGACACGCCGTTGATCAGGAAGACCGGGCCAGTGCCCACGAGGTTGATCAGCAGGCCGGCCAGCGCCGGGCCAACCACCCGGGCGGCGTGAAAGGTGGCGCTGTTGAGGCCGACCGCGTTGGGCAGGTCCTCCTTGCCGACGATCTCGACGACGAAGGACTGCCGGGCCGGGTTGTCGAAGGCGGTCACCATACCGAGCACGAACGCGAGTCCGTAGACGTGCCACACGGTCGCGGTGTGCGTGATCGCGAGGAACCCAAGCAGGATCGCTTGCAGACCCATCGTCGACTGCGTGATGAACAGCAGCCGGCGCTTGGGATAGCGGTCGGCGATCAGACCGCCCCACAGGCCGAACAGCAGCATCGGCAGGAACTGCAGACCGGTCGTGATGCCCAGTGCCGTGGCGTTGTTGTGGGTGAGCTGCAGCACCAGCCAGTCCTGGGCGACCCGCTGCATCCAGGTGCCCGTGTTGGAGACGATCTGGCCCGCTGCGAAGAGTCGATAGTTGCGGACGTGCAGCGAGCGGAAGGTGGGACTCACAGTTCGCCGAGCCGCTCGAGGACGGGGGCCGCGGCCCGCAGCAGGGCCCGCTCGTCGGCACTCAGGAGCGTCAGCTGGCGGGCCAGCCAGGCTTCGCGCTGGCGTCGGTCGTCTCGCAGCAGCGCCCGGCCGGCGGCGGTCAGGGTGACGATCTGCTGCCTGCCGTCGGTAGGGTGCTGCGTGCGGCTGGTCAGCCCCCTGCCGTCCAGGACCGAGAGCACCCGGGTGATCGACGGGGGCTGCACCTTCTCGTGCTCCGCCAGGTCGCCGGGCGAGATGGCGCCGTGGCGGTCGAGCGTGGCCAGGACGGAGAGCTGGGTCAGCGACAGCCCGGAGTCGAGCCGGTGCGCCCGCAGCCGGCGCGCCAGGCGCATGACCGACATGCGCAGCACGCTGGAAAGCTCGGTGTCCGTACGGATCGCAACAGGCACGTCGTTAGCATAACTTATTAGCTGTGATAACGAAGCCCAGACCCCGACCCTGCGGCTGACTGCGGCCTGACCTTCACTAGCCTGAGGCAGTGCCCCGGCGCCGCAAGCCTGATCCCGAGCCGCTCGACGTCGATGCGGTGCGCGTCGTCACGGTGGGCACGGCACTCTGGGCAGCGGCCCTGCTCGCTGGGCTGGCGAACCTGAGCCGGTTGCGGGCAGACGGCCACCTGTGGTGGATGACGACCTGTCTGGCCGGCCTCCTGCTCGGCCTCTGGGGTATTTACGTCACCCGGCGGCGTCGGGTGAGCCTGCGCCGGGGGCAGGTCCCAGCGGAAGAGCAGCAACCCCCGCTGAGCTGACCTGGCCCCATCTCCTCGGCTGGGCGGTCTCGCCCGGCCGCCACGGTCAACGCAGCCCGGTCGCTGGCTCGACGGCGATGGCAAAGAGGACGGCAGCCGCAGAGTTTCCTCAGTTGCCTGCGTCCTCGGCCGCCAGCCCGGGCCGGGCCTCCGCAGGTGCAGCCAGCGCCTCCACAGCGGCCGCTCGCAGGTCCCACCGGCCCATCCGCCAGGCCAGGGCGCGACCCAGGGCCGCCGGGCCGGACGCCGCGTCGACGTGATCGATTGACCCTTCCGGCCACCACCTGACGGCAACTCCCGACACCGTGAGCGTGTGGTGGGTGCGGACCTCGGCCGCCGGCGGCTCGCCGCCTAGCCGCGCCGCGGCGAGGTCGACGCCGTCGACGTCGGCCCACGACTGCTGCCCCACCACCCCGCCACCCACCTCGCCCACAGCGAGCTCGGAAGCCAGCGGCAGGTCCAGCAGGTCGGCCACCGCCCCCCCGCCCGGGACCGGGTGCATGGAGCCGAGCAGCGGCAGGGCATAGGGCACGTCGAGGACGACCGCCTCGGCGGCGGAGACGACCCGGTCCGGCGCCACCCGTACCCGGTCCGGCGGCTCGACGTCGTCGAGAACTTCGGCCAGCCGCCGGTAGGCGACCCGCAGCGTCGTGGCCGGGCAGCGATGGCGCGGGTCGCCGAGCCGGTCCAACAGATCGAGCGCGCCGTCGATGTCGCTCAACACGTCATCGAGACCGGTACGGCAGCCGAGCAGGCGAAGCAGCGTGTCGTCCGAGCCGGGGGCCGGTTCGTAGAGGCCGGCCAGCTCGCCGGCGCCTGCGGCCCGCAGGTCGCGGGGTCGGCGCCCGTCGAGCACGGGGTGCCGGGCCAGCCACCATCGGGTGTAGGAGGGCACCTGGCGGCCGCCGGGGTTGACCAGAGCGTCGGTCACTAGCACGCTGCGCAGCGGCCCGGCGGCGAGCAGGTCCAGGGCGGCCGCCCAGCGGGCCGGGTCGACGAACTCCAGATCGCGCACCGCAGCCAACTCCTCGAGCACTGTCCCCTGCTCGATGAGCACCTCGTCGAGATAAGCCTGCTCGTCGTCGAGGTCGTGCTCGGCGGTGTCGACGTCGGGTGCCCGCAGCGCGGCGAAGGTTGCCAGGACGCCCACCGCCTCCAGCACCGGTGCCGCCCAGCGCTGGACCAGCGCCGTAGCAACCACGGCGAAGGGCGAGTCGTCGGCCATCACCGCGGCCAGCGCTCCGCCGGGCAGCAGCAGCTCACCGGCCGGGTATGTCTGGCCATCCTCAGCGAGCAGCGGTAGGTCGGCCAACCAGGGCAGGCGCCCCGGCCCGATCTCGGCAGCGGACACCAGCGCGAGGACGGCCTCGACGAGTGGCACGGCGCCACCGTCCTCGTACGCCTGCTCGACCTGCGCACGGACCCGCTCGTCGGAGAGCACAACCAGGGGCGAGGCGGGCAGCCCGCCGAGGCGTTCGAGCAGCGGGTGGACCGCGTCGGGATGGCCCAGCCGGACGTCGAGCGCGGCCAGCGCGGCGACTGCCAGCCCGGGTGCCGGCAGCAGCACCCCGCGGGGGCCGGTGACCAGCCGGCCGTCGGCAAGGGGGACCGGCAGGGACGCCAGCGCCTCGCGGTCGGGGTCGTCGGCCAGGGCGGCGTAGAGGTCGTGCCACCAGGCCGGTGGGCGCACGATGCCCGACACCGCATCGACCACGTCGGCAGCACCCAGCCGGCGCACGCCGAGGGCATGAAGCGGACGCTGAGCCGCCCGGCCGGACCACGGCACCGGCAACAGCCCCGGGATCACGTCGCTCAGCAGAGGTACGGCGGCCTCGAGTGCCGGCTCGAGCGCGCACGCGGCCGGCGGCGCCAGCTCTCCGGGCAGCCAGGGCAGTGCCCGAAGCCGGGACAGCACCGCGGTGCAGAGGGCGGCGTCGAGTGCGGCGGCGGCCAGCCCCGGTTGCGGCACCAGGCGCAGGACCTCGGCGCCAGGGCCGGCCTCCCGTACCAGGTCGACATAGGCATCGGCGGCCCGCTGCACCAGCCAGTCGGTCAGCGGCCCGGGTGCCACGTGGCGACGGTCGGGGCCGAGGGGAAAGGGGCCGACGAGACGGGCGGGCAGCGACAGCGGCTCGTCACTGGGGGTCGGAGCGTGCAGCACCTGCGGGCCGGTCAGGCCGCTATCGGGCACCGCCCACAGCAGGGCGTAGCCGGGATGCTCGCGTTCCTCGACCGGTCGGTCAGCAAGCAGTTCCGGTGGCAGCAGGCCGCCGGCGCGCACGACATGCCACGACGTGAGTGCTCCATCGTCGCTGATCACCACCTCGGGGTCGGCGCCGCTGCGCTCGATCACCCGCTCGCCGACCTCGATCCGGGACAGCCCCGGCAGGGCGAGCAGGATGGCAGCGTCGAGGGCCGCCAGGGCAGCCTGCACGACCTGGACCGCCTCCGGGCGCAGCGGGAGGCGCACCTCGCTGGCGAAACCATCGGGCGGCGGGTCGTCGACAGGACGGGGCAGCCGGAGTACCGGCACCGCGCCACCCCGGCGGGCCGCCTCCGCGGTCAGGGACGGCAGTGCCGCGACGTCCCGGCGGGTCTCGGCGGCGCTGAAGCGCACGCCGCCGTCGGCACTGGCGATCTCCGGGGAATCGGTGACAGCGAGGACCGCGGCGAACCCGACCCCGAACCGGCCGACCGTCTGCCCGTCGCGCTTGGCCGAGGCTCGCAACGACGCCAGCGCTGCCGCCCCCGCGGCATCGAGCGGGGCACCGGTGTTGGCTGCCCGCAAGCAACCGTCCGCCAGTTGCAGCCGCAGGTGTCCCGGCACCCCGGCGGCCACCGCCGCGTCGGCTGCGTTCTGGGCCAGCTCGACCAGCAGCCTGTCGCGGTACCCGCCGAGGGCAAGGTCCTCCTCGGCGTTGGCGTCCTCCCGGAAGCGCTCCGGCGACGCAGCCCAGGCGTGCAGGACCCGGGCCCGGATGCCCGCCGTGTCGAACGGGTCCGCCACGTCCGTCAGCTGTGCCCCAGCGACTCGGAGTCGGTGTCCTCACCGGCGTCCGGCTGCGATATTGCCACGACTTCGACCTCGGCATCATCGAGCAGCGTCCCCGGCTCAGCTGCGGCCGAGGCCTCGACCAGAGCCTCGGAGTGCGCACCGCAGCCGTGGTCGGCCGAGACGACCATGGCGTCGTCGGGGGCGAACTCGTTGCCGCAGACACCGAAGATCGCCTGCAACGAGCCGGCCATTAGCAGGTAGAAGCCACAGGTGCCGCAGGACGCCGGCGCGGACTTGGCGATCGGCGCATCGGGTCCACGGTCCCCCTCGTACCACCGCTCGGCCGCCTCGAGCCGCCCGAGCCGCGACATCACCCGTACCCGGGAGAAGAACGCGTCGTCGAGATCGAGCGCGTCACCGACCAGATAGCCCGGAACCAACCGGTCGTCGTCGACCGCGGTGGGCAGCATGTCGCCCACGCCGAGGTCGCCGGGGCGCAGCCGCTCGCTCCAGGGCAGCCACTCCGGCGCCAGCAATGCCTCAGGCCCGGGCACGAGGACCGTCTCGCAGACCGTGACGTCCTTCGACCGCGGCGCCCGCGCGACCGTGACCGCCCAGCGCCAGCGGGCGTAGCCACGCTCGCCGGCGGCGAAGTAGTGGGTCACCAGCCGCTCGCCGTCGGCCTCGGCGGTGACGTACTCACCCAGCGGCGCGTCGGCCACCGAATCGGCCGCGGCGCGGGCCAGGTCGACAGCGGCGGCGCACACGGCATCCGGGGTACGGACGGCGGGACGCAGTGCAGTGCTGGTGGGCATACGCCCATTCTTGCCTACCGGCGGGCCCACCGGGTGCGCAGCACCGGCGCGGTGCGCGACACTGTCGCGGTGGCAGACCTGCGGTCGGCGGCCGGCGCCGCGGGCGCCGGCCTGGCGACTGCCGGGCGCGGCGTTCAGCGGGGAACATCGGCGTTCTGGCGCTTCGTCCGCCGCGGCGTCGACGCGCAGGGTGCCAGGGAGTCAGGGCTGTCCCGGCTGATCGACCTGCACGGGGTCAACGGGGTCGGCGACGCTCTCGTCGCGGTCGGGCTGGCCGGGACGCTGTTCTTCTCGGTGCCCGTCGGGCAGGCCCGCCCCCGGGTCGCGCTGTACCTGCTGGTCACGATGGCGCCGTTCGCCCTGCTGGCGCCCGTCGTCGGGCCGATGCTGGACCGCTTCCAGCACGGCCGCCGTTACGCACTGGCCACCACCATGCTGGCCCGTGCCTTCCTCGCCTGGATCATGGCCGGGTCGTTGCACGGCCCGGCGCTCTACCCCGCGGCCTTCGGCGTGCTGTTGATGTCGAAGGCCTACAACGTCGCACGCAGCGCTGCAGTGCCGCGCCTGCTGCCGCCGCAGGTCACCCTCGTGGCGGCCAACTCCCGGTTGTCGCTGGCCGCGATCATCTGTGCGACGGTCGCCGCGCCGATCGGCATCGGCTTGGGCCAGATCGGCCCGCAGTGGCCGCTTCGGGTGGCCACCGTCGCCTTCCTCGCCGCGATGGTCCTCGCGCTGCGGCTGCCGGCCAAGGTCGATTCGGAGGAGGGCGAGACGACGGTACGGCTGCGCTCGGGGCGCCGGCCGTTGCTGCCGCGGGTGGCCCTGGGCCGGCCGGTCGTGGTGGCGCTGCGTTCCTCGGCTGCCCTGCGGGCGCTGGCGGGCTTCCTCACCCTCTTCCTCGCCTTTTTGCTGCGCACACATCACGCCGGAGCCAACGGCGGCGTGTCACTCGGCGCCGTGGTGGGCGCCGCCGCGCTGGGCAGTTTCAGCGGCACCGCCATCGGGGCCAGGGCCAAGCTGCGGCACCCGCACGTCCTGCAGTTGATCCTGCTCGTGCTGTCCACCGCTGGTTGCGTGGTCGCGGTCGTACTCCCCGGGCTGGGAACGGCCATCGGGCTGGCGCTGGTCGCGGGCCTGTGCAACAGCCTGGCCAAACTGGCTCTGGACTCCGTCGTGCAGCAGGAGGTCGCCGAGGACGTCCGCAGCTCGGCATTCGCCCGGTCGGAGACGGTCCTACAACTGGCGTGGGTGGTCGGCGGCGGCCTCGGCCTTATCCCGTTCGAATCACGGTACGGCTTCCTGGCGCCAGCGGCCGGCCTCGGCGCGATGGTGATCTGGACGGCGGTCTCCGTACGCACTGTCAGACCGCAACACGCCCGACCGGTCCAAGTCGCTACCCAGGCATGAGATCCGCCCCCGCCGTCCTCACGGTTGCCGGCCTGGCGGCGATCGCTGTGCTCGGCGGCTGCGCACAGGGCAAGCCCCCGACGGTAGCGCTGTCGGCCGGCAAGAGCATGGTCCGGGCGCAGGCGACCCGGTGGTGCCCGGACGGCAAGAAGTGCTCCTCGCACCGGGTGAAGCCGGCCGTGCTCACCATCGGCCGGCGCAGCGACGTCACGGTCGACGTCGGAGCCACAGTCGCTAAGCGGCCCTGGATCGTGCTGGTCGACAAGGGGACCGCCAGCCCGCTGCAACGCCACGCGCGAACCTTCCGGATCGTCGCCCTGCGGCCCGGCGTCACCGTCGATGTCGTCACTGTCGACTCCGACGGCACGAAGGTGCTGCAGCGCGATCACTGGGTATTCACCATCACATAGCGTCTGCGAAAGGGGTCCAGGCATGGCTAACTCCTACGTCCGGGTCGGCTCGGGCGACCACGGGGTGGTCGCACTGCACGGGTGGTTCGGCTCGGCCAACGGGTGGGGACCGTTCCCCGACCACCTCGACGGCTCGCGCTTCAGCTACGCGTTCATGGACCTGCGGGGCTACGGCGGCAGCCGCGACATCGCGGGCAACTACACGATGGAGGAGGTGGCCGCCGACGCCATTGCGCTGGCCGACGAGCTCGGCTGGGACACATTTTCGGTCATCGGGCACTCGATGAGCGGCAAGGCGGCCCAGCGTGTGCTGGTCGACGCGCACGACCGGGTGCGTCGGGCGGTAGTGGTCAGCGCGGTGCCGGCCAACGGCTTCCCGTTCGATGACGAGGGCTGGGGGCTGTTCTCCGGAGCGGCGCAGGACCGGGACAACCGCTACGCGATCATCGACCTCACCACCGGAAACCGGCTCACGCCGACGTTCGTCAACAGCGTGGCCCAGCACTCGCTGGACAACTCCACGGTAGCGGCCTTCGGTGGCTACCTGGAGCCGTGGGGCAGGGGCGACTTCAGCTCCGAGATCAAGGACATCGACACACCGATCAAGGTCATAGTCGGCGAGCACGACCCTGCCCTGTCGGCGGCCTTGATGGAGCAGACGGTGATGCAGTGGTTCGCCAACGCCGAGCTGGAGGTCATGCCCAACGCCGGGCACTACTCGATGCTGGAGACGCCGATCGCACTGGCCACCACTGTCGAAGAGTTCCTCTCCCGCTGAGCGATGCCAGCAGACACGGAGGTCGTCTTCGACCCGTCAACCTATGTTGACGGCGTGCCGTACGACGTCCTGGCCCGCCTCCGCCGCGGACACGGGGTGGTGTGGGTCCCCGAGTCGCCGGTGGAGGGCTGGGCGGCCGGCCCAGGCTTCTGGCTGGTGCTGCGACACGCCGACGTGGAGTCGGTGATGAAGGCGCCGGCGTTGTTCTCCTCCTGGCTCGGCGCGACGCAGATCCGCGATCCGGCGACGCCGCAAGCGTTGGGCTACGTGCGTCGGATGATGCTCAACATGGATCCCCCCGAGCACTCGCGCCTGCGCCGCCTGCTCGCCCGCTCGTTCACACCGCGAGCGGTGTCCGCGCTGGAAGATCGGATCCGGGCTAACGCGCGGTCGATCGTGGACCGGGTGGTCGGGCGCGGTGAGTGCGACTTCGCCAAGGACGTGGCCGCCGACCTGCCGCTGCTCACCCTCGCCGACACCCTCGGCATGCCGGAGCAGGACCGCTACCTGCTCTTCGACTGGGCCAACCGGGTCATCGGCTACCAGGACCCCGACTACGCCGTGTCGGCGGCCTTCGACCCGGCCGCTGGGTCGCCGATGGCACGGGAGGCCTCGGCGCTGCGCCCCGAGCCTGGCCCTCACGGGCGGCTGCCCGACCCGCGGACCCGGGAGGGCATGCCGGACCTGTATGCGTACGCGCACCTGCTGGCCGAGCACAAACGGCGGCACCCGGGCCACGATGTGATGTCGATCCTGCTGGCCCAGGTCGACGAGGAGGGCGGCCAGGTCTCTGTGCTGGAGTTCGAGAACATGTTCTGGTTGTTCGCCGTGGCCGGCAACGAGACGCTGCGCAACGGCCTACCCGGCGGGATGATCGCCCTGCTCGACCACCCTGCGGCCGTATCCGGCTTGCGCCGGGACCCGTTGGCGCTGCCGGGTGCGGTCGAGGAGATGCTGCGCTGGTGGACGCCGGTGATGACGTTCCGGCGTACGGCGACCGCCGACTGCACGCTGGCCGGCGCCCGAATCGCGGCCGGCGACAAGGTGGTCATCTCCTTTGCCGCGGCCAACCGCGACGAGGCGGTCTTCGCCGATCCCGATGCGTTCGACATCGCTCGCCGGCCCAACCCGCATCTGGCCTTCGGGCACGGCCCGCACTTCTGCCTCGGCGCCCAACTGGCGAAGACCCAGATGCGGGCGCTGTTCGGGGAGTTCCTCGGGCGCACCGGGGCGCTGTCCTATGCCGGCGAGCCGGCCCTGCTGCGGTCGAACTTCCAGCGCGGGGTCAAGCGGCTGCCGATCAGGTGGGAGGCGGCTGCCTAGCGGTAGCCGGCCTCCGTGGCGGGCAGGCCCGGGTTCTGCACCTCGACAAGGTAGCGCCAGCAGTCCGGCCGGCTGCCGTCGACGTCGGTCACCCCGTAGGTGCGGGCCAGGTCGGCGCTGGAGAGCACCTGGCCGGAGAAGCGCTTGGCCTGCCGGTCGGCCGCCAGCGCGGCGATCCCCCTGCCGACATAGGCCGGCGACTCGGAAATGCAGAAGTGCGGCTCGGCGGCCAGGGCGTCACGCCACGTCGCCTCGGTGACCCCGAAGTTCTCTAGCATGTGCTCCGAGCGCAGCCAGCCCGGGGTCACCGCCACCGCGGCGCATGCCTCGTCGGCCAACTCTGCCGCCAGGGCGAGCGTGATCCGCTCGACGGAGGCCTTGACCAGGTCGTAGTAGAGTCCGACCCCCCGGCGGAAGCTCTTGTTGTAGTCCGACGTGCCGTCGGTCATCTCCACCACCAGGCCGCGCTCGCCCTTGAGCATCAGGGGCAGGGCTTTGGCGCTGGTGATGAGGTGGGTGTCGACGCCCATCCGCAGCATGCGCATCCCCCCGGCAATGTCGTGCTCCCACAGCTTCTTGTCCCACTGGGCGTAGGCGTCGCCGCCGAAGATGTCGTTGACCAGGATGTCGAGTCGTCCCTGCTCCGCCTCGATCCGCCCGACCAGTCCGTCGACCTCGGCCGGCCCGAGGTGGTCGACGCAGACCGCCGCACCCGCACCGCCTGCCTCGATGACGAGGTCGCCGGTGTCCTCGATGGTTTCCGGCCGGCCGATCTCCGAGGGGCCGCAGACCCGGCTGCTGCGACCGGTCGCATAGACGTAGGCGCCGGCCCGGGCGAGCTCGACCGCGATGGCCCGGCCGGCTCCCCGGGTCGCACCGGCAACCAGGGCAACCTTGCCCTCAAGCTGTGTCATCGGCCCTGCCCTCGTTGTTCACGAGTTGCACGATGCACGCCCGCACCGACAGTCCGGTCAGCAGCAGGAGGGCTCCCGTTGCGACCGGCCGCCACGGCAGGCTGAGCGCGAGCACCAGGCAGCCGACCACGCCGGTCGCGTGCAACCAGCGCGGCCAGCGCCGCTGGTCCGCGGGCTGGGTGATCGCGGCGGCGTTGGCCAGGGCGTAATAGACCAGCACGCAGAAGTTGGACAGGCCCAGCGCGGCGGGCAGG
>JBDUBV010000203.1:0-3976 GCA_040003795.1 Pseudonocardiales bacterium
CCGCCGCGCTGTTCGAGGCCAACGCCTACCGGGACTACCTCGAGGTGCACGGGCTGTCGGTGCAGCTCACCGAGGCCCTGGCGGAATACTGGCACAAGCGGGTGCGCGAGCAGTTGCGCTTCCCCGGCGGGGAGACGGCGGCCGGTGAGGATCCCGACAATGTCGAGGAGTTCTTCAAGCTCGGCTACCGCGGCGCCCGCTACTCCTTCGGTTACGGCGCCTGCCCCAAGATCGAGGACCAGGACAAGATCGTCGACCTGCTCGCGCCCGAGCGCATCGGCGTGGTCCTGTCGGAGGAGTCCCAACTGCATCCCGAGCAGTCGACCTCGGCGCTGATCGTGCACCACCCCGAGGCGAAGTACTTCAACACGTGACCGGACGTCTTCAGGCCGTCATGTTCGACATGGACGGCCTGCTCGTCGACAGCGAGCCCGCTTGGTACGACGTCGAGTGCGCCGTCATGGCCCGCCTGGGCGGCCCGTGGACCCCCGCCGACCAGGAGGCACTGCTCGGAGGCTCCATGGACCGTACGGTCGCCTACCTGCTGGCCCGAGCCGAACGACCGGTGCTTCCCGCGGTGGTCGAGCGCTGGCTCGTCGAGGGGATGACCGAGCACCTGCAGAGGCGTGTCACGGTCCGGCCCGGCGCGCTCGAGCTGCTTGACGCACTCGATACGGCCGGCGTGCCCGTCGCGTTGGTGTCCTCTGCCTACCGCGTCCTGGTCGACGTGGTGCTGGCTGCAATGGGCCGGCACCGGTTCGCCTTCTCGGTGGCCGGTGACGAGGTGCGCCGGCCGAAGCCGGACCCGGAGGGATATCTGCGGGCCGCCGCCGCACTGCGGGTCGACCCCGCCCGGTGCGTGGTCTTGGAGGACTCCGACAACGGAGCAACCGCGGGGGTGACGGCCGGGTTCCCCACCATCTGCGTGCCCTCCGTCGTCGCGGTGCCGGCTGGTCCCGGGCGGGTGCTGCGCGAGTCCCTGCTCGGCATCACGGTGGAGTGGCTGGCGACGCTGCCGGGCAGCATGGCGATGCCCGTGCCCCCCGCGGCCTGAGCTGCTGCGTCAGAGCACTGGGATGGGAGTTCCGCAGCATTGGGTCGCTTGACGGCTCACGCCACCTGCTGGGCCAGGGCACCGTCGAGGGGCAGCCCCGCCTCGGGGTGCAGCAGAGCGGCAAGCGCCTCGATACCGTCGACCAGCCGCGGCCCGGGCCGCGCGAAGGACGCGTTGGCGTCAACGGCCCACAGCGCAACGTCGTCAGGGACGTGCCCCGCGTGCACCATCTGCTCGGCCAGCCCGATGGAGGCCGGCAGGTCGAAGCCGCAGGGCGCCGCCACGATCACCGTGGCACCGGCGTCGGCCACCGCTTGCCAGCTCGTCCTGTAGGACCGCTGCCCGGACTCGCCGAGGACCGGCCGGCCGCCGGCCGCCACGACCATGTCGGGCACCCAGTGCCCCGGCGTGAACGGCGGGTCGGTCCACTCCAGCACCATTGCCGGAACGGGGGGCTGTCTGGTCACCGCCTGGCGCACCAGTGCCAGCCGCATATGCAAGCCGTCGAGGAGCGCTTGGGCCGCCGGCTCGCGGCCGGTTGCCCGGCCGACGGCGAGCACGGAGTCGAATACCTGATCGAGCGTCTGCGGGTCCAGCGTGAGTACCTGAGCGCGGCAGCCGAGGTAGTCGAGCGCGTCATTCACAACGGTGACGTCCACGGCGCACACCGCACACAGATCCTGCGTGACGACGAGATCGGCGTCGAGGTCGCTCAGTGCCTGCGGTTCGAGGCGGTAGAGGTCCTCGCCCGCCGCCAGGCGAGCGCTGACCCCCGCATCGATCTGCGCCGCGGTCAGCCCCTCGGGCAGGGCACTCGTGGAGACGATCCGGCGCTGCCTTGCCTCCGCGGGATAGTCGCACTCGAAGGTGACGCCCACGACGTTGTCGCCCGCCCCGAGGGCGAACAGGATCTCGGTGGCCGAGGGCAGCAGGGAGACGATCCGCATCCTCGCAGGCTAGCGCCACCTCACCCGAAGCACGCCGGGGCGCAACAGCACGATGTAGCCGATGGCGAAACAGGCTGATACCCCGGCGAGCGACCACGCGATGCGGGCCGCCGACGGCGCTCGGCTTACGCAGTCACCCCCACGTGCTGTGGCACCGCTGGGGATCGCGCCCCGCGCCCGCATCCAGGCAGCGGGAGTAAGCCCAAGTCTGCGGGCGCTGCAGGAATGACGGTCGTGAGGTCGGGCTTCGCGGCACCCGGTTCACTCGGCGGCGATCGCCGCGAGCACGTTGAGCCGGGATCCCCGCCGCGCCGGCAGCCAAGCGGCCAACACCCCGGCCAGGGCGGCCAGGAGCACGAACACCAGCATGCGGGCGATCGGGAACTGCAACTCGGTGACGCCCTGCCCGACGAGGGCGTGCTGGATGGCGATCCCGAAGGCCGACCCGACCAGGAGCCCGAGCAAGCCACCGAAGACTGCGATCACGACGGCCTCGACGCGGACCATCCGCTTGACCTGCCGGCGCGACATGCCGATGGCACGGAGCAGCCCGAGCTCCCGGGTGCGCTCGATCACCGACAGCGCGAGGGTGTTGACGATGCCGAGCACCGCGATGAGCACGGAGAGCGCCAGTAGGACGTAGAGGATGTTGACCACCTGGTCGACCTGGCTGGTCGCCGCCTTGACGAACTCCGTCTGGTCCTGCACGACGACGTTGGGGTAGGGCTTGGCGATGGCTTCGATCCCGCGGCGGGCCGCCGCCGCGTCGGCATCCGGCGAGAGCTTCACGAGGGCGACCGACAGGCTCCGGGTGGTGAAGTCCTTGACCACCGAGTCATCGAAGAGGTAGGCGTCGAGAAGTTGGCTGTCGGCGTAGACGCCGCCGATCCGGAACGTGCGGGCTTCGCCCTTGGGGAAGCGCACCCGCACTGTCTGCCCGGCGGCAAGCCGCTGCTTCTTGGCCACCTTGTCGGTGACCAGCACCGTACCCGGGTCGAGGTGCATGGAGCCCGACTTGCGGTCGAGCTTGACCAGGTGGTTGACAGCAGACGGTGAGACAGCCATGACCGACGTGGTTCCCGAGCCGACCTGGGCCGGTGAGAACCGCAGCCCGGACACCTCGGTGACTCCTGGCTGGTGCTCGATCTTGCCGATCACCGAGTCGGAGAAGCCGTTCTGTGACTGGGTGTCGAGGATGATGTCGGCGCCGATCGCGGTGTCCGCGATCTTCTGGACGCTGGCCTTCAGCGAGGCGCCGAGCACGCTGACGGCGCTGACCAGCGCCAGGCCGATCATCAGCGCCGCTGCGGTGGATGCGGTCCGGCGCGGGTTGCGCAAAGTGTTGACCCGGCCGAGCCGGCCGGGCAGGTGCCGGCTGAAGGGCCGGCTCAGCAGACCGGCGACCGGCCGGCTGATCACCGGCGAGAGCATGGCGACCCCCACGAAGGCCAGCAGGGTGCCCCCGCCGAGCAAGGCCAGTCCGGAGCCACCCAGGCCCAGCGCCACCCCGACTGCGCCGAGCCCGAGGACCAGCGCGCCGGCCACGGTCTGGCGGCGCAGCGATCGGTCGGGAGTGGCCGCGTCACGCAGGGCCGCCATCGGCGATACGGCGGACGCGCGGCGGGCCGGGAACAATGCGGCGAGTGCCGTGACGACGATCCCGACGGCGAAGGCCACGATCACAGTGCGGGGGGCGAACACGATCGGTCCGCTGGGCAGGTCGGCACCGACCAGCGTGAACAGCCCGCGCAAGCCCTGTGCGACAAGGACTCCCAGGCCGAGCCCGAGGGCCGAGGCGACGGCGCCGACGGCCACTGCCTCGATCAGCACCGACCAGGTCACCTGACGCCGGCTCGCACCAAGGGCGCGCAGCAGCGCCAGTTCGCGGGTGCGCTGCGCGACGAGCATGGTGAACGTGTTGAAGATGATGAACGCACCGACGAACAGTGCCACGGCGGCGAAGACGAGGAGGAAG
>JBDUBV010000068.1:0-13454 GCA_040003795.1 Pseudonocardiales bacterium
CGTCGGCGTAGACGAGGATCTGGAAGGAGTTGCCCCGCTGACGCACCAGGCCTTGCTCGCGGGCGCGGCGAGCTGCCTTTGCGGGTGTCAAGGTTCGGTACCCGCACGACAGGTGAGTTCCGGTAGGTAGGCGACACCCGCTCATCCAGTCCCGGTACGTCGGGGTCGGCCCTTGGGGTTCGCGAAGGCTCCGAGCTCCCGGCTCCGGTCGTGCCGGATCGGGTGGACGCGGATGACCTTGCCGCCCTGGCTGAACTGCACCGACCCGGCCACGATCGTCACCTCGATGCTCTGGCGGGCCCATGCCCGACCGCACGAGTACGCCGCCCCAGCGAAGCTGACCACGCCGCTGTTGTCGGCCAGCCGCGTGACGGTCAAGCCGGTCGTGGCGTCCCGCGCCCGCTGCTGCACCTGAGCCCGAGGCCGACGATCAACCTGATCGGGCTTCAACCGCTGCGCATGAGTCGCCACCAGGATCCCGGCATGCAGCACCTCGACCAGCCCGTTCGTGACGACGACCTCGACCGGCTCCCCGGCGAACGTCGGCCCCACCCGATACCGGAACCCGGCCAGCGAGATCCCCCCACGCTGATCGACCCACCGGCTCACCCCCGCCGGCCGCGTCCCACGGTCCTTGCCCACCACCAGCACGGCCGAGGCCGATTCCTCGGCGACCACCAGGCTGCGCTCGGCCAACGCGAACCGCTCTGCCGGTGGCCGCCCGCCACACGACTGGTGCGGCCGGCCGGTGTTGTACTCGACGACCCAGCCGTCTAGGGCTGCATGCAACGCCTCCACCGTCGGATGCCGGCGGTCGTGCTCGGCCAAGAACTCCACGCGGATCGTCTTATGCAGCCGCTCGACCTTGCCCGTCGTGGTCGGGGAGTACGGCGCGGTCAGCAGATGCTTGATCCCGTTGTCGTGACAGACCTTGTCGAACAACACCGGCCCCGGACCCAACCCGAACCGGGCCGTGAAGACCTTCCCGTTATCGGTCAAGATCTGCTCCGGCACCCCATGCACCCGCAGAGCCTCCACCAACGCCGCACAGACCGGCCGGGCCGTCGCCCGCGGGACCGCCTTCGCACACACCACAAACCGGGAGTGGTCATCGATCCCGGTCACAATCTTCATCTCCCGACCGTCGGACAAGAACGCCCGCCCCATCACGTCCATCTGCCACAGCTCCATCGACCGGCCGCGTTCCCACCGGCGGTAGTCCTCCCGCTTCCGGCGGCGCTTCTTACCCTCCACCAAGTCATGACGCAGAAACGCCCGATACACCCCCGACCGGCTCGGCAACGGCTCAACACCGTCACGCTCGAGCTGCCACACGATCCGCGACGGACCCCACGCTGGATGCACCCGACGCAACGCCACCACCGTCGCCTCGACCAGCGCCGGCATCTGATGCGGACACCCCTCCGGCTTCGAGGACCGATCCGCCAACCCCGCCAACCCGCCATCGTTGGCATAGCGGCGCAGCCACTCATGGACCGTCTGCCGCGACACCCCATAACGCATCGCCACGTCCGTGACCGTAGCCCCCTCCAGGACCTCCAGCACCGCCCGATACCGCTGCTCCACGACACCCAGCTCCACCAGCACAACCGGCTCCCTCCGCCACGATCACGTCATCGCAGCGAGCGAACAGCAGCAGCGCAGGAGCAGGAAATGAGCGTGACTGTCAGGCACCTACCGGAACCACTGTCGCCCACCTACCGGAACCGCGTCCGCAACCTGTCAACCAGGAACCGGAACCAAGGTGTCAAGCATGAACCGGAGTTCCACACTCGAGGTCTGCCCCGCACACCCCGCAGCACCATTGGCAGAGGCTCTCAGCGAGGCGCGTGGAAAGCACGTTTCTGCAGGTCAGAGCCGAGCCGACGCCCGGATTCGAACCGGGAACCGCTCGATTACAAGTCGAGTGCGCTGCCGTTGCGCCACGCCGGCGGTGTCAGGCGATCGTACGGGCTCGGCCGCAGGGACTCAGCCGTCAATCCGTCGCCGGCCGGCGAACCCGAGCTCCGGGCGGTGATACCAGGCGAGCTCGGTGTCTCCTTCGAGCCAGCACAGCAGGACTACGCCGTCGCCCAGATCGGCCGGGAAGTCCAGGAGAAGAGGGGCGTACCCCTTGAGCTCGAGTCCCTGCTCCGCGAACCATGCAAGGGCCTCCGCCAGCCGCGCCTCGACCGCCTTTGCCTCGGGCAGCGCGCCGGTCGCCGGCGACTCATCCAGCCTCAGGGCATAGCTCAACTCGGCCAGATCGGCCCGCAGCCCGATCACCGCCTGGGCCCGCTCCCGGAGCTCGGGCAGCAGGGCGCGTGCCTCGGCGAGGGTGAAGATTGGTGCCACGTGTCGAACGCTATCCCGGAGAAACGGCCAACTGGCGGAGGAGCTCAGAGTGCGCAGCGAGGGCTTTGCCGTCGGTACGGTGTTCGCCCTCAACGGCGCGTTGTACGGGACTTGGTTCGCCCGGGTGCCCGACGCCGCCGACCGCACCCACTCCACGCCCGGCGTCCTGGGACTCACCCTGCTAGCCGTCGCCGCTGGCGCCATCGCGGCGATGCCCTTCGCCGGCCGGCTCTGCGTGCGCGTGGACAGCCGGTACGTCGTGATCACCGCCGCAGCTCTCAACTGCCTGAGCCTGCCGCTGATCGCGCTCGTCACGTCGCCGGTCACCCTGGCCGCTGTCCTGGCCCTGTACGGCGTGGGTGCCGGCTCCACCGACGTGTCGATGAACACCAACGCGGTAGCGGCCATCCGTCGGGCCGGGCGGCCGCTGATGCCGCTGTTCCACGGCGCCTTCAGCGCCGGCGGCATGGCCGGGGCCGTAGCGGGGGGCCTGGCCGCCGCCCACATCGGCCTGGGCCGGCACTTTGCAGCGACCGCCGCCGTCGGGTTGCTGATTCTCGGCCTGGTCGCCCGAGCCCTGCCGGTCGACCCGCCGACCACCAAGGCGACCAAGGCCCGGACCGATCCGCCCGCCGCCCGGGTCCGCCGCTTCGACGGCACCATTGCCGTGTTGGGGGCGGTGGCGTTCTGCAGCGCGGTCGGCGAGGGTGCCATGGGCGACTGGAGCGCCCTGTTCATGCGCAACGTCCTCGGCACGAGCGCCGGGCTGGCGGCGGCGGGCTTCGCGGCGTTCAGCCTGACCATGGCGGCCGGCCGGTTCGCCGGCACAGCCGTCCTGCTGCGGTTGGGCCCCGACCGGACGCTGATGGCAGGCTGCGTTCTGTCGGCCACCGGCGCCCTGGCCGTCATCCTCGCCTCGGTGCCGGTTGTGGCGCTGGTCGGGTTCGCCGCAGTGGGCGCCGGCCTGGCTTACGGGTTCCCGATCGCGCTGAATGCCGCCGGCGCGCATCCAATCGGCAGCGGGCCCGCCATCGGCCTGGTGTCGACCGTCGGCTACGCGGGATTCGTGGCCGGGCCACCGGCGATCGGCCTGATCGCGCAATGGGCGAGTCTCCGGGAGGGCCTTGCCGTCGTGGCGGTGGCCGCCGTGGCCGGCCTGGCCCTCGCCGTCACCCACCGCAGGCTGCTGCGCGAGGCGGATCCCAGCCGAGCAGCGTTTACAGCGCTGGACCCTCAGTGAGTACAGTCGCCGGCATGACTGACGAGGGTGATCCCATCGCAGATACTGGTCAGTTCCGGGCCTTCGTGGAACGTGGCGACGACCCGGCGGGCACGTCGCGCGGCCTCATCATCGCGGTGTTGGCCGTGGTCATCATCGCCGTCATCGTCGTCGCGGCATTGTTCTTTCGCTAAGCCCCCCCGGCCGAACGGCTGTCGCAGCGCACGTGTGCATGATCACGCCATGGCGCGGGGCGGGCGGCCCACGGATTGAGTGAACAGGCGGTCAGCCGAGCCGGCGGCGGCGGGCCACCTCGGCGAGAGCGACGGCCGCGGCCACCGAGGCGTTGAGCGACTCGGCCGCCCCGAACATCGGGATCGACACCCTCAGGTCGCAGGTCTCCCCGACCAGGCGGGACAGTCCCCGGCCCTCTGAGCCGATCACCAGCACCAGCGGGTCGACGGCGACCTCGAGGTCGTCGAGGCTTAGGTCGGCGTCGGCGGCCAAGCCGACCACAGTCAGGCCAGCCTTGCGGTAGGCGGTCAACGTACGTACCAGATTGGTGACCCGGGCGACGGGCAGCCGGGCCGCAGTGCCCGCGGAGGTGCGCCAGGCCGTCGCCGTCATCGTCGCCGACCGGCGCTCGGGCAACAGCACCGCGTGGGCGCCGAAGGCCGCCGCCGACCGCACGGCCGCCCCCAGGTTGCGCGGGTCGGTCAGCCCGTCGAGAGCGACCACCAGCGGCGCCCGCCCGGAGTCCAGCGCGCCGGCCAGGACGTCGTCGGGGTGGGCATAGGAATACGGCGGCACCTGGATACCCAGGCCCTGGTGCAGAGCACCGCCGGTCATCCGGTCGAGTTCGTGCCGGGTGACCTCCAGGATCGCGATGCCGCGGTCGCCGGCGATCCGGATCGACTCGGTGACCCGGTCGTCGAGATCGAGCCCCTGGGCGACGTAGAGCGCGGTGGCCGGCACGTCGGCGCGCAGCGCCTCGACCACAGCGTTGCGGCCGACCAGGACCTCGTAGCTGTCGCGGTTGGCCGGCTTCTTCTGCCGGGCACCGCCGCCACCCCGGCCGGCGGCCGGCTTGTCCTCGGACCTGGCGGCCGACTTGGCCCGGCGGGCGGCAGGGTGATAGGGACGCTCCTCGGCCCGTGGTGTTGGGCCTTTGCCTTGGAGCTTCTTGCGGCCGTAGCCGCCGGTGCCTGCCGTCGGCCCCTTCTTTGACTTCGGCCGGCGCGGTGCCCCCGGCATCAGTCGATGCTCCAGCGTGGACCGCCCGGGGTGTCCTCTATCGACACACCGATCTCGGTCAGCTCGTCCCGGATCGCGTCCGCGGCAGCGAAGTCCCGACGGGCTCGGGCTGCGGCCCGCTGCTGCAGCGCCACGCCGACCAGCCGGTCGACGACTGGCCGCAGGTCACCGCCGTCGCCGCCCTCGTCACCGGCCCACGGCTCGGCGGAGGGGTCGAGCCCCAGGACCGCCAGCATCGCCGTGACCTCACCAACCAGCCGCCCGACCGACTCCTTGTCCGACGCGGCCAGCGCGGTGTTGCCCTCGCGGACGCAGGTGTGCACCACGGCCAGCGCGCCTGGCACGCCCAGGTCGTCGTCCATCGCTTCGGCGAACCCCGCCGGGATCGCGCCGACCGGCGCCGACCCCACCAGCTCCACGGCACGCTGCACGAATCCCTCGATGCGTCGGTAGGCCGCGGCGGCGTCGGCCAGCGCCGTCTCGGAGAACTCGACGGGCGAGCGGTAGTGCGCCGCCCCCAGGTAGTAGCGCAGCTCGACCGGCCGCACCCGGCGCACCACCTCGCTCACCAGCAGCGAGTTACCCAGCGACTTGCTCATCTTCTCCCCGCTCGTGGTGACCCAGGCGTGGTGCAGCCAGTACGCCACGAACGCGTCGCCGGCCGCCACGGACTGTGCGCGCTCGTTCTCGTGGTGCGGAAAGACCAGGTCGACACCGCCGCCGTGGATGTCGAAGGCCGGCCCGAGATACTTGCGGGCCATCGCCGAGCACTCCAGGTGCCATCCCGGCCGCCCGGCGCCCCACGGGGTGTCCCAGGCGGGCTCGCCGGGCTTGGCCCCCTTCCAGAGCGCGAAGTCGGCCGGATCGCGCTTGCCGGGTGCCGCCTTCTCAGATGCCAGCATGTCGTCGACGTCCCGGCCGGACAGGGCGCCGTACGACGGGAAGGTCCGGACCGCGAAGTAGACGTCGCCGTCCGCGGCATAGGCGTTGCCCGAGTCGATCAGCCGCTGCATCAGGGCCACCATCTCCGGCACATGACCGGTCGCCCGCGGCTCGACGGTCGGGGGGCGGCAGCCGAGCAGGTCGTAGGCCTTGCCAAAGGCGCGCTCGTTGCGCTGGGCGACCGCCCACCAAGGCGTGCTCTCGTGTGCGGCGGTGTGGATGATCTTGTCGTCGACGTCGGTGACGTTGCGGCAGAAGGTGACCGCATAGCCGCAGTGGGAGAGCCACCGCCACAGGATGTCGAAGTTAACCCCGGAGCGGATGTGCCCGATGTGCGGCGGAGCCTGCACTGTCGCCCCGCACAGATAGATCCCGGCGCGCCCCGGCTCCAGCGGGACGAACTCCCGGACACCGCGGGTCAACGTGTCGTACAGGTGCAGGCTCACCACTGAGATCGTACGGTGACTCACCCACCGGTTGCCGCGCGTTCGACCAGTGGCAGCACGCGGGCGGCAATGCGGGTGGACAGGGCGATCACCGTCGAGGTCCGCCGGATGCCCTCGACCTCCACCATCCGGTCGATCACGCGCTGCAGGTCGGCGTTGTCCCGCGCGACCACCCGGCAGAGCAGGTCGCCCGGCCCGGTGATCGTGTGCGCCTCCAGCACCTCAGGGATTTCGGCCAGGTGCGCCGCCACGTCCTCGCCCCGACCCTGGAAAATCTCCAGCGTGGCGAAGGCCGTCACCCGGTAGCCCAGCGCCGCTGGCTCGACGGCCGGGCCGAAGCCGGCGATCACCCCACGGGACACCAGACGGTCGAGGCGGGCCTGCGCGGTGCCGCGGGCGATGCCCAGGCGCCGCGAGCACTCCAGGATCCCGATCCGCGGCTCGCCGGTCAGCAGAGCGATCAGGCCGGCATCGACGGCGTCCACCGTGCTGGTCATCGTGTCCCCAAACTATGGCCAAGGCGGGCCGAGAAGTGCACATATTGTCCAACAGTACGCCGACCGCTTGCACATCTTGCCCTATCAGGCGGACCCTGCAGGGTATGAGCGAACCGGCTGACTTCCCCGTCCAGGGCATCGACTACGTCCACTTCCTGGTGGGCAACGCCAAGCAGGCCGCGCACTACTACTCGACGGCGTTCGGCATGGTGGTGACGGCCTACCGGGGGCCGGAGACCGGCTCCCGCAACTATGCGGAGTACGTCCTGGAGTCCGGCGGCGCGCGGTTCCTGATCACCGGCGAGGCACATGCCGGCACCGAGGTCGGCCGGCACGTCGCCGCGCACGGCGACGGAGTGCACGACATCGCCCTGGCCGTTCCGGACGCAACCCGCGCCTACGAGCTGGCCGTCGAGCGGGGCGCGAAAGGCCTGGCGGCGCCCGCGGTGCGCGAGGACGACACCGGCAAGGTAGTCACGGCGTGCATCTCGACGTACGGCGAGACCCGGCACAGCCTCATCGAGCGGATCAACTACAGCGGCATCTTCCTGCCCGGATTCCCCGTCCGCGAGCCGATCGTTGCCCCGCCGGCCAAGCGCTTCTTCCAGGCGATCGACCACTGCGTCGGCAACGTCGAGCTCGGCGAGATGGACACCTGGGTCGCCTTCTACAACACCGTCATGGGCTTCACCAACATGAAGGAGTTCGTCGGCGACGACATCGCCACGGAGTACTCCGCTCTGATGAGCAAGGTCGTGGCGGACGGCAGCCGCAAGGTGAAGTTCCCGCTCAACGAGCCGGCGGTGGGCAAGCGCAAGTCGCAGATCGACGAGTACCTCGAGTTCTATGGTGGCCCGGGCGTGCAGCACATCGCCCTGGCCACCGGCGACATCGTCGGGTCGGTGCGGGCCATGCGCGAGCGGGGCGTGGAGTTCCTGTCCACTCCGGACACCTACTACGACTCGCTCGGGGAGTGGGTGGGCGACACCCGGGTGCCCGTCGACACTCTTCGCGACCACAGGATCCTGGCCGACCGCGACGAGGACGGCTACTTGTTGCAGATCTTCACCAAGCCCGTGCAGGACCGCCCGACCGTGTTCTTCGAGCTCATCGAGCGGCACGGGTCGATGGGATTCGGCAAGGGCAACTTCAAGGCACTGTTCGAGGCGATCGAGCGTGAGCAGGCGCTGCGCGGCAACCTGTGACCGCTCGTACGGCATGATCCGGCCATGAGTCAACCGCCAGACGACCCCTTTCTCCGGCCGCCGCCCCCCCAACGTCCCTATGGCGCGCCCTACGGCGGCCCGCCGACTCCGACTGTCAGCTACCCGCCCCCGGGCTACGGGCCGCCTCGGCCGCCGTCCGGCTTCCAGCCGCCCCCCGGGTATGTGTGGGGCACGCCGCCGCAGGCGGTGGCCCCGGACGGCACCCCGCTGGCCGGACCCGGCTGGCGCCTGCTGGCCCGCATCATCGACGGCTTCATCGTGTCGCTGATCTCCGCGCCTTTCGCCCTGCCGCTCTACATCAGCTATTTCCGCCACATCCTGGACAAGGTCCAGGCGAGCACCGACGCGGCTCAGGCGGGGCAGCCGGCGCCCAACCTCAACGTCTACGACGCCACGACGATCAAGTTGATCGGGCTGATCACGCTGATCGGCATCGCGGTGGCACTTCTGTACGAGGTGCCGCAACTGGCGGTCTGGGGACAGACCGTGGGCAAGCGGATCTGCAACGTCCGCGTCGTGCGGATGGGCGGCAGCCCGCGCCTGGGGTTCGGCAGCGCACTTCTGCGCTGGATCGCGACCTACGCCGGGTCGTTCGTGCCTGTCATCGGTAGCGCCTACGCCTTGGCCGACTACCTCTGGCTGCTGTGGGACCGGCCCTACCAGCAGTGCCTGCACGACAAGTTCGCCAAGACCGTCGTCGTCAAGGCGGTCCGGTGAGCGTCCACCTGCGTCCCGTGCTCGAGGGCCTGCGGGCATATAAGCCCGGCCGCAATCCGGCCGACATCGCTCGGGAGTTCGGCCTCGCCGCGGCGGTGAAGCTGGCCTCCAACGAGTCGGCGTACGGTCCGCTGCCCAGCGTTCAGGCGGTGATCGCGGCCGCGACTGCCGACATCAACCGCTATCCCGACATGGCAGCCGCAGAGCTGACCGCGGCGCTGGCCAAACACTGTGCGGTGTCGGCCGACGAGTTGGCGATCGGCTGCGGGTCGGTCGGGCTCTACCAGCAACTGCTGGCCGCCGTTGCCGGGCCGGGCGATGAGATCCTCCACGCTTGGCGGTCCTTCGAGGTCTACCCGATCCTGGTCGCCCTCACCGGCGCCACAGCGGTGCCGGTGCCACTGCGCCAGGCGACCCACGACCTGACGGCGATGGCCGAAGCGGTCACCGATCGCACCCGGATGATCTTCGTCTGCAACCCCAACAACCCAACCGGCACCGCCGTTCACGGGAGCGAGTTGGAGCGCCTCCTCGACACCGTGCCCGACGACGTCCTGGTCATCGTCGACGAGGCCTACCGCGAGTTCGTCACCGATCCCGACGTGCCCGACGGGCTGGTGCTGGCGTCGGAACGCGACAACGTGGCGGTCCTGCGCACGATGTCCAAGGCCTACGGCCTGGCTGGCCTTCGGGTCGGCTACTGCGTCGCCGCCCCGGCGGTGATTGAGGCGCTGCGCAAGGTGCAGCTGCCCTTCACCGTCTCCTCCCTGGCGCAGGCCGCCGCCGTAGCCTCGCTCGCCGCAGAGGACGAGCTGCTCGACCGCGTGCGTCGCACCGTCGCTGAGCGGGCCCGGGTGACCGGTGCCCTACGGGAGCTCGGCACCGACGTCCCCGACAGCGAGGCCAACTTCGTCTGGCTGGGCCTCGGTGGGCGGGCGATGCCGTTTGCGGCGTCCTGCGAGCGGCGCGGCGTCATCGTGCGGCCCTTCGACGGAGACGGCGTGCGGGTGACCATCGGCACACCGGAGGAGAACGACCGCTTCCTGGCCATCGTCGCGCAGGTACTGCCAGGCTGAGCAGTCAGCGCGGCGGCCGCACCTGCCCGGTCACCTCGCCGAACCCGATCATCATCCCGTCGGCGCCACGCGCCCTGGCCCGGATCGACACGACGTCGCCGTCCTCGAGATAGGTGCGGATCCCGCCGTTGGGCATTGAGATCGGCTGGTCACCATCCCAGCTCAGCTCCATCAGGGAGCCGCGTTGGTCGGCCTGCGGCCCGGACACCGTTCCGGAGGCGAAGAGGTCTCCGGTGCGCAACGGGGCTCCGTTGACGGTCAGGTGGGCCAGTTGCTGGTCGGCCGTCCAGTACATCCCGGCAAACGGCGGCCGTGAGATGACGGTGCCGTTGAGCGAGACCTGCAAGCGGATGTCCAGGCCGGCCTGGTCGCCGCGGCGCAGATAAGGCAGTGGCAGGGGGTCCTGCACCGGGCCCTCGACCCGGGCGTACTCCAGCGCCTCCAGCGGCACCACCCACGGTGAGACCGACGTGGCAAAGGACTTGCTCAGGAACGGCCCGAGGGGCTGGCCCTCCCACACCTGCAGATCCCGGGCGCTCCAGTCGTTGACCAGGACGACGCCGAACACGTGCTCGGCGAAGTCCGCGGTTGACACCCGCGATCCAAGAGCTGAGGGCACGCCGACGACAAAGCCCACCTCCGCCTCGATGTCGAGCCGCTGTGTCTGCCCATGCGTCGGCAGCGTCGCATTGCCGATCTTGCGCTGCCCGGTCGGCCGGATGATCGGCGTTCCGCTGACGACGACGGAGCCGGCCCGGCCGTGGTAGCCGATGGGCAGGTGCCGCCAGTTTGGTGGCAGGGGCTCACCGTCGGGGCGGAAGATCTTGCCGACGTTGGTCGCATGGTCGATGGAGGAGTAGAAGTCGACGTAGTCGCCGACCTCGAACGGCAGGTGCAGCAGCACGTCGGCCATCGGTACGAGATAGGGCTCCACCGAGGCCCGGCTGGAGCTGTCCCGCAGCAGTTGGACGAGGCGCTGCCGGGTCTGCGTCCACACCGGGCGGCCGGCGGCGAGGAAGGTGTTGAGGGAGCGGGCGACAAAGCACTCCGGGTGCTCCATGCCGCCAGCCATGGCAACCGCGGCGACGTCGAGGACCTGATTGCCGAGGGCCACCCCGACGCGGTGCATCTCGCCGGGTCGGCCGAAGATGCCGTACGGAAGGTTCTGGATCGGGAAGTCGCTGTCGCGCGCAACCGGAAGCCAGCTCACGCCGGTCCCCCTTCGAGTAGGCCCAAGGCGAGCAGATCACCGGCCGGCTCCGCGATGCTGCACGAGCCGAAGCCGGCGAACAGGCTGCGCACCCGGGTCGCCGTCTCATCGTCGACCTCGGCCACGGCGGCGGCCACAGCGCCCGCGTCGTGCTCGGCCAGGACCGGCACCGGGTCCTGTCCACGGACGGCTGCACAGACGGCCAGGAGGATGTTGAGGAAGCCGTGCTCCTCGACCCGCAGGCGGCGGTCGGTGTGGCGTACGGCACGGTGCAGCCCCGCCGAGCACTTGAAGGGCACACCGGCCACGACGCATCCGGCGATGAAGTCGGCCACCTCGCGTTCGCTGGGGAAGTCGGTGTTTTTGGGACCCCCGGTGCGTAGCTTGGCGCCGTGCCGCGCGACGGCGAGCACCGCCAGCGCCGATTGCCAATATCGAACACGGGGCAACTCGACATAGCAGCGGACGTCGGCGGGCAGGCCGGTCAGCGCCTCCCGCACGCCGGCAACGAGGTCGTCGCCCTTGGGTGCCACCTCGACGGCGAGCAG
Organism: Pseudonocardiales bacterium; assembly: GCA_040003795.1. GTDB lineage: Bacteria > Actinomycetota > Actinomycetes > Mycobacteriales > QHCA01 > QHCA01. The sequence goes on from JBDUBV010000068.1 coordinate 11,491, forward strand.
CCGTAGCCGCTCGTCGGCCCGCACTTGCGCGACCGCTGCCGGCAGCCCGGCGATACCACTGTCGGCGACGAGGGAAACGGCGAAGGCGTCGCCGGGGTGCAGTTCGGCGATCGCCTCCTCGACCCGCGACGCCGGGCAGACGAACCGCCCCACGAGCCACCCGAGCGGACCAACCTTGACCGCCCGATGCACGCCCACGGCCATGACCATCGGGGCGTTGCCGGGAGGGAACACGGCAGCATCGTCGATGAGGTGTTCGAGCAGCAGGGTTGACACGCCTACCGACGCTAGCTGATCGTTCTCGGCGGCACAGGTGTTCGTCAGCCACAGAAACCAGTTGGAAGAAGGCAAACCATGGCCTACTACCGTGCGCTGGGTCAGATCCCCCGAAAGCGGCACACGCAGTTCCGCCGGCCCGACGGCGGCCTTTACGCCGAGGAGCTCATGGGCGTCGAGGGGTTCTCGGCCGACTCCGCGCTGCTCTACCACGCCGACCTGCCGACTGAGATCGTGGACTCCAAGGTCTACCCCGAGCCCGAGCAGCCGTTGACGGCCAACCATCCGCTACTGCCGCGCCACCTCAAGACACACAAGTTAGACGCCGGCGGGGCCGACACGGTAACCGGCCGGCAAGTGCTGCTGGCCAACGACGACGTACGGATCAGCTACGCAGTCGCCGACCGGCCCTCACCGCTCTACCGCAACGCTGTCGGTGACGAGTGCGTCTATGTCGAGGCGGGCAGCGCCGTTGTGCAGACCGTCTTCGGCGCGCTGGAGGTGGGCCAGGGCGACTACGTGCTCCTGCCGACGTCGACGACGCACCGCTGGCTGCCGTCCCGCGGCGACCCGCTGCGCACCCTGGTCATCGAGGCTCGCGGGCACATCGGACCACCCAAGCGCTACCTGTCGGCCCGCGGCCAGTTGCTCGAGCACGCGCCGTACTGCGAGAGGGACCTGCGCGGGCCCGTTGAGCCGCTGACGGCCGAGGGCACCGATGTGGACGTCCTGGTCCGCCACCGCGTCGGCATGACCTGCCTGACCTACGCCCACCATCCCTTCGACGTGGTCGGTTGGGACGGCTGCCTCTACCCGTACGTGTTCAACATCGCCGACTTCGAGCCGATCACCGGGCGGCTGCACCAGCCGCCTCCGGTGCACCAGACGTTCGAGGGCCCGAATTTCGTGGTGTGCTCCTTTGTGCCACGCAAGTTCGACTACCACCCGCTGTCCATCCCGGCGCCCTACAACCACGCCAACGTCGACTCCGACGAAATGCTGTTCTACGTCGGCGGTGATTTCATGAGTCGCAAGGGCGCCGGCATCGAGCTGGGGTCGATCTCGCTGCACCCGTCGGGGTTCACCCACGGCCCGCAGCCGGGCTCGGTGGAAGCCTCGATCGGCAAGGAGGCGACCGACGAGCTGGCAGTCATGGTGGACACCTTTCGCCCGCTCGCCCTCGGTCCGGCGGCGCTGGCCTGCGAGGACGCCGGATATCCCTGGACCTGGGCGCGCCGGGCCGGCCGCCACGACGCCGGGCCCGAATCGATCGCCTGAGCGACCCGCTCACCCGCGCTGCGGCGATCACGCGGCGCAACAGCTCGGCCCTTCCTCGGCTCGATGAGCGATCCGGCCCTGGCCCGGCAGTACGGCAAGACCCTCTCCGGCGGCAATGGCTACTCCGGGGCCGACCTCGAGCGCGCGTTGGAAGAGGTCAAGCCCAGCACCGGTGCGTGGTTCGAGACCGCCCGCAACGTCGCGCAGTTCGCCAACGAGGGCGGCGCCTAACGACGACCTGCTGGCCCACCTCAAGTCTCGCCGCCTGCTGTGACCGCATGAGGGACACCGCCGAGGGGATGGTCCAGCGGGCATCCGTCCTCCTGGATCTGCATCGCCCGGACGAGGCCGTAGGCGACATCGCGTCCTCCGCAGCGCCGCCGTCACCCTGCTCGACAACGCAGGCCGGC
>JBDUBV010000204.1:0-3968 GCA_040003795.1 Pseudonocardiales bacterium
CCGGCTGGGGCCAGGAGGAGATGCTCGACCTCGAGATGGCCTCGGCGATCTGCCCGGCCTGCCCGCTGATCTACGTCGGCGGCAACTCCGCCTCCTTTGCCGACCTCGGCACCGCGGTTGATACGGCCGCCAGCCTGGGCGCCACGGTCATCTCCAACTCCTACGGTGGCCGGGAATTCTCCACGGAGACCTCTCTCGCAAGCCACTACAACCACCCGGGCAAGGCAATCACGGTCAGCTCCGGTGACAGCGGCTACGGCGCCCAGGCACCCGCGGCGTTCAACACCGTCACCGCCGTCGGCGGGACGACCTTGAAGCTGACGAGCGCGAGCACCCGAAGCAGTGAGACTGTGTGGAGCGGTGCCGGTAGCGGCTGCTCGGCCTACATCGCCAAGCCGTCGTGGCAAACGATCAGCGCCTGCGGGACCAAGCGGGCGATCGCCGACGTGGCAGCAGTGGCCGACCCCGCGACGGGTGTCTCGGTCTACGACAGCTACGGCAGCACGGGCGGCCTCAACTGGTACGTCTTCGGCGGCACCAGTGTAGCCGCGCCGATCATCGGCGGGGTCTACGCGCTGACCGGCAGCAGCACCGCCGGCGTTCCGGCGGCGCTCTCCTACAGCAACGCCGCCGCGCTGTACGACGTGGTCAGCGGCAGCAACGGCCGCTGCAACCGGGTTGGCTCCGTCGTCTGTACGGCCGGCACCGGCTGGGACGGCCCGACCGGCAACGGCACGCCGAACGGCAGTCTCGCACCCTTCTAGACCGCACGGCATCACCGCAGGGGCGTCCCACGAGGGGCGCCCCTGCGGCGTACCGAAGTAGATTGAGCCGCATGAGCCAAGGCATCGCAGGACGTGATCTCGACGAGCGGGACCTGCTCCGCGAGCTCAAGCACCTGCACGAGACCCGCAACGACACCTTCCTGCACGGCGGTGCCGATGCGCTCGTCACCCACACGGCGCGGACGGCCGAGCTGGAGGACGAATACCTGCGGCGGCACCCGGAGCGCGAAGTGGACCCGCGGCGCCTGAGGTCGGGTGCTCGGTCGGCCTCGGACTAGGCCGGCTGACCACCATGGCCGACGCCGCGGCGCTGAGCTTCACCAGCCAGGGCACCGGCCCGGCCGTCCTGCTCCTGCACGGCCAGCCCGGGTCGGCGAGGGTGTGGGCCCTGGTGCAGCCCCTGCTGGCAGCGGCGGGGATGCGGGCGATCGCGGTCGACCGCCCAGGCTACGGCCGCACGGGCGGCCGGCCGGTCGGATTCTCACGCAACGCCCGCCTGGCACTCGACCTGCTCGACGAACTCGACCTCGCCGAGGTGATCGTCGTCGGCCATTCCTGGAGCGGAGGGGTGGCCATGTCCATGGCCCTGCAGCGGCCACACCGGGTCCGGGGGCTGGTCCTGCAGGGCTCGGTCGGCGGTGCCAGCAGTATCAATCTGGCGGACCGGGTCCTGGCCGTTCCGATCCTGGGGCCGCTGGCGGTGCGGGCCGGGCTGCAGGCCGCGGCGCTCGGGCTGCCCCGCGAGCGCATCCGGCACTGGATCGCCCCGGAGTTCGACGCCCTGCCCACCCAGGCCGTCACGGCCATCGCCGCCGCCTGGGGCAAGACCCACACCGGCCGCGCGGTCGCCCACGAGCAGCGTTCACTCATCGCGGAGCTGCCCGTCATCGAGGCGCAGCTGTCGAGGGTCCGTCCGCCCACCCTGGTCCTGGCCGGCCGCCAGGACCTCCGGGTGTCCCCGCAGAGCCAGCGCGACCTCGCCGACCGGCTGCCCGATGCGGAGTTCGTGGAGGTCGACGGCGGCCATCTGCTCGCCGTCGAGGCTCCGGAGCAGATAGTTGCCGCGGTCCTGCGAGTGCGCGAGGCCGCGCCGTCGGCGCCAAGCTAGACGTACGAGTCAGCTCAGCCCGTGAAGAATGGCGTCTCGTCGAACCGTACGAGCAACTCATACAGCGAGGCGAACACGCAGACCGCGCCCGCGGCCCGCAGTTCCTTCTCGGCGAACCCGCCGCTGAGGATCGCCACGCTCGGCGCCGAGATGCGGCCGGCGGCAACGCAGTCCCAGGTCGAGTCGCCGATCACCACTGGCCTCCCCCGCCGACCTTGTCCCGGGCGGCCTCGAGGAGATCGGGCTCGGGCTGGGTGGCGTCCACGTCCGCCGACGTGGTCCGCGCCTCCACGAGCGAACGGGCGTCGAGCAGGTCGAGGTGATGGTCGATGTGCTCCTGCTCGCCGGAGGTGGCAAGGGCCAACCGGTAACCGCGTCGCCTGATCTCCGCCAGGAGGTCCCGGGCGTACGGGAGAGGGGCGATGTCGGGCAGCATCGGCGCGAACTCCTCGGCCCAGGCCGCCCGCAGTTCCTCCCCGCAGCGTTCCTCGATCTCGCTGCCGGCCAGCGCGGCGACGACCTGGTCGCCGCCCATCCCGATGTGCCGGTGGATCTGCCATGCAGGGATGACGATGTCTATGCGCCGGAACGCGCGCTGCCAGGCAACTGTGTGTTGATAGTTGCTGTCCACCAGCGTCCCGTCGAGGTCGACCAGAGCGGTGTCGACGGGCGCGCTGTCACCGCCGGATGAGGACTCGGCCATTTCGCGTGGCTACCCTGGTCGGTGGGGGTCATGCAGCGCGGCACAGAGTAGTCTCCGCGTCGCGGCTGTGCGAGGCTGCGCCCGCATCTTGACCGCAAGCCACCCGGAGAAGCCCACATGAGCCCGAGCACCGCAGAAACCCCCGCCCCGTCCGGAGTGGCCGCCGCATTCCGCAAGTTCGGCGACCTCCTGGCCTTGCTCCTGATCGCCTCCGTCGCCCTGGACTATCTGCTCGGCCTCGGGCGCCTGCTGATCGGGAGCAGGGCCTATCCCGGGGCACCGACGACCTCACCGTTCACCGAGCGGGCCGGCTTCGCCGACACCACGTTCCTGAGCCTGACCTCACTGGCACTTGTCGTCGTTGCGGTGCTGCTGGTGACGGTGGTCGGCGGGCGGTCCCGGCTCGCCCGGCCCGTCGTGATCGTTGCGCTGGCCCTGGTGGCCATCGGCGCGTTGCTCGGCTTCATCTCGATGGTGGCCGGGATGTTCAGCCATGTCTTCACCACCCGCAACAAGATCGAGACCCTGCTGGGCCTGCTGATCGTCCTCGCGATCTTCGTCGTCGTCGGCATGGTGCTCCTGCAGGTGTTGTCCTCACCGGAGTTGCGGCCGGCCCCCAAGCCGCAACCGGCCTACGCGCAGTACCAGGGCCAGCAGCAGGGCTACGGCGGCTACCCGCCCCAGCGGCAGCAACAGCAGGTCTACGGCTACCCGCCGCAGGGGCAGTACGACCCCCAACCGAGCTACCAGCAGCACTATGAGCAACCGCCTACCCAGGTCGGCCAGCCCTACGAGCAGCAGCAGCAGGCCTACGAGCCGCCCCCGCCGATCTGGGAGCAGCCCCCCAACCCGCCGCCCTCCCAGCAGCCCTCGGGGTGGCCGGTCCAGCCGCCCTCCCAGCAGCCTCCGCAACAAGCTTCGCCCGAGCAGCGGTGGCCCGAAGGCAACCAGTAGGCGGTAGTCGCAGCAGTACCCGAACGCGAGACGGCGACCCGGGACCTGGTGGTCGTCGGCGCATCGGCCGGCGGGGTCGAGGCGCTGCGCGACCTGGTGGCGGCCCGGCCGACCGAGATGCCCGCGCGTCCACCAGTCGTAGTCGGACCTGGAGTACGCCAACCGGCAGCGCGGGACCGCTTAGGAGGAGCTGCAGTCGACCAACGAAGAGCTCGAGACGTTGAACCAAGAGCCACAGGCGATGAACGAGGAGTTGCAGGAAGCCACCACCGTCGGTCTTGAGCACACCCACATCGTCCTGTGCGCAACACCTTTCATCGAGGCCATCCGGGCGAGCCTGCAGGCGGGCATGGTCGTGGTCTCGGCTGACCTGCGCGTGCAGATGTGGAGTGAGTGGGCGGTCGAGCAGTGGGGGATC
>JBDUBV010000205.1:0-3947 GCA_040003795.1 Pseudonocardiales bacterium
CTGGCGATCCAGCGTGGGTGCTGATGCTCCCCGTGTCGAATAGCGCCTGATCGTGCTGGTCGCAGCGCCTATATTCCCCTGGTGACCGCCACGGTGGTGACCTGCACCCGCTGCTCGGCCGAGTGGCCGCCGGGCATGAAGTTCTGTGGATCGTGTGTCACCGCAATCGGGTCCCCAGCGCCGGCTGCCGAGAGTCGAAAGACGGTTACAGCGGTGTTCTGCGACGTGACCGGGTCGACCGTGCTCGGCCAGCGGCTTGACCCGGAGTCTCTTCGCACGGTGATGGAGTCCTACTTCGCTGCGGTGAGTGCTGTGCTGCGCCGTCATGGCGGCACGGTCGAAAAATTCATCGGCGACGCTGTGATGGCGGTGTTCGGGGTGCCCGTGGCGCACGAGGATGACGCCCTACGGGCCTGCCGTGCTGCAGTTGAGTTGCAAGCGGCGGTACGCGAGGTCGATGCACAGGTGGTGGTCACGCACGGAGTGCGCTTCCAGGTGCGGGTCGGGATAGAGACGGGCGAGGTGCTCGTCGGCGACCCGGCGAGGGGCAGTACCTTCGCAGCCGGCGCGCCGGTCAACATGGCGGCCCGGCTCGAGCAGGCAGCCGGCCCCGGTGAGTGTCTGCTGGGCGAGCAGTGCTATCGGCTGGTGCGCGATGCCGTGGATGTGCAACCGCGTCCGGGCCTGACGTTGAAGGGCGTCGCGGGGGACGTCACCGCGTACCAGCTGGGGCGGATCAGGTCCGAACCGGCTGGCGACCGCATGCAGGCCGCCCTGGTGGGCCGGGTCCGCGAGCTCGCCCTGCTCGAACAGGCTCTGGAACGCGCTCGTACCGACCGCACCTGTCAGTTGGCGACCGTGCTTGGCCCTGCGGGCGTGGGCAAGTCGCGCCTGGCCGCGGAGTTCGTCGCCGACTGTGCGGACACGGTAACGGTCCTGAGTGGACGGTGCGTGTCGTACGGCGAGGGCGTGACCTACTGGCCACTGGTCGAAGTGGTGAGACAGGCGGCCGGACTGACCGGCGGCGAACCACCGCAGGCCGCACGCGCTCGAGTGGCCGCGCTGGTGGAAGGCGACCCGGACGCGGCCCAGGTCGTCGACCGGATCGCGGCGGTAGCGGGACTGGGCGGTGTCCCAGGATCGGTGGTGGAGTCGGCGTGGGCCCTCCAGCGACTGTTGGACGTGCTGGCGATGGCACGGCCAGTTGTCCTGATTCTCGACGACCTGCACTGGGCGGAGCCGGGCCTGGTGGAGATCGTCGAGTCGGTCTGCGACTGGTCGCGGGACGCACCGATTCTCATCGTGGTGATGGCCCGCCCGGAGTTCTTTGACAGTTTTCCGGGGTGGGGCGCGGGCCGGGTCAACTCCGTGTCGGCGATGTTGGAGCCGCTGCGCGACGAGGAGGTCGACCAGCTCGCCAGGGAGTTGCTCGGGGCCACCCTGCCGGACGAGGTGTCGGATCGGGTACGCACAGCTGCAGGGGGCAACCCGCTCTTCGTCGAACAGCTGCTGGCGATGCTGGTCGAGGAAGGGTCTCTGCGCCGGGACCGCGACCGGTGGGTGCCGACGGTGGATCTGAGCCGGCTGGCCGTCCCACCGACGATTGCGGCCCTGCTTAACGCTCGGCTCGATTTGCTGACCGGCGGCGAGCGCGCCGTGCTGGGACCGGCGGCCGTGATCGGCCAGGTGTTCTACCGGGGCCCTCTCGCCGAGCTTGCCCAACGACCGGCCGCCGAGGTCGACACTCATCTCAAGGCCTTGGTCCGCAAGGGTTTGTTCCGTCGCGCCGATACCGACCTGCCCGGCCAGGAAGCGCTGCGGTTCGGTCATGTGATGGTCAGGGAGGCGGCATATGGCACGCTCCCCAAGGCTGCCCGGGCCGCCCTGCACGAACGATTCGCCCGTTGGCTGGATAAGAACACCGAGGGGCAGGCCTACGACGACTTCGTGGGCGAGCACCTCGAGCAGGCATACCGCAACCGGGTGGACCTCGGCGCCCTGGACGACGCCGCGCGGCAGCTGGGCGACGAGGCGGCCGAGCGGCTGGCCGCGGCCGGCCGCCTGCTGACCCACGCCGACGAAGCGGCAGCGTGCGGGCTCCTCGAGCGCGCAAGCCGCCTGCGAACCGATGACGGGCCGCGGCTGTGGGGGCTGCTGCTGGACCTCACGGACGCACTGACAGAGGCCGGCCGGTTCGACGAGGCCGCAGCGACCGTGCGCGCCATCCGGGGCGCCGCCGACGCTGCGGCGGACCAGCGATGGTCGCAGGTCGCGTCGCTGGTGCAGGCGCAGATGCGGCAGTACACCGATCCGGAGGGCGCGACCGAGGCGTTGCGACAGGAAGCTGCCAGAGCGCTGCCCCTCTTCGAGGCGCTTCGCGATCACGAGGGGCTCTCCAGGGCGCACGAGGCGTTGAGCCGGGTGCAGTGGATGGCGAGCCGGTCCGGAGAGCAGAGCCGGCACCTGCAGGCAGCTGCCGAAGAGGCCGCACTCGCCGGGCGCGCCCAGCGGGCGGAGGACCTGCGGCGGAGAATCCTCGATCTGCTGATCACCGGGGACTGCCCCGCAGCGGCCGGCTTGGCCGCCAGCGAGTCGGCCCTCGCCGGTGCTACCGACCGGCATCGCAAGGGACACGCCGCTGCGGCTGTCGCGTTCTTCGGCACCCTGCTCGGGCGTCCCGAAGTAGCCGGGCCGGCCAAGGAGACTGCTGAGCGACTGGCCCACGAGGTCCGCTCCCCTCAGGCCATCGTCCAGGTGTCCCTCATCATCGGCGCCGCCGAGCTCAGCGCCGGCCGCCTTGAAGAGGCTCTGCGACTCTTGGATCAGGCCTGTCGTGAACTCACCGCCGTGGGCTACCTCTCGGTGCTATCGAGCGCCGCAGCCTTGCACGCGCACGCGTTGTTGCAGGCCGGCCTGCTGGCCGCCGCGCGGGAACGGGTGGCCACCGCCCTGGAGATGGGGTCCTCGGACGACGCCATCACGCAGGGGCTTGCCGCAGCGGCTTCGGCGTGGCTGGCAGCCGTCGACGCTAACCCGGCAGCGATCGAAGCTCATACGGCCGCAGCCGTCGCTTACCTGTCGGGCGCCGACGACCTCGAGTCCGTCGGGCTCGCACACGTCGCCTCGGCCGAGGCGGCGACCATCACCGGCGACTCCCCGGCGGCCAGCCTGCACCGGCAGGCGGCCATCGACGCGTTCCTGGCCAAGGGCAACGAGGTCGCCGTGCGGCGTCAGCGCGCCCTGCTGGAGCCCCTCGGGTGACAGTCCAGCGGTTGGTAGTGCGGCCTGGTGCGCGGTTTGAATCCTGCCGAGGGCGCGCTCAGAACCCGGCCTCCGGCTGCTCTCAGGATCCAGGAGCCCAGACGTACTGCTCGACCTCGCAGACGTCCTGGTAGCAGGCTGTCGGGAGTACTGGCCCGCTCGTCGACAACCCGGGTATGCAGCGAGCTCGCATGTCTGCTCATCCTGCCGTCTCGCTGCATACGACCGGAGTTGCCGCCCTACACAGCGGGCAGGAGACTGTGACGCGTGACCCAACCGATTCGCGTCATTTCCCCGGAAGCCCTCGTCGACTCGGACCCGACTCCGGGGATGCGAAGGAAGCTCGCGATCGATGCGGGTGGGCTGTGGTCCGGACTGGTTAACACCGAGCCTGGCGCGAGCTCTGGCTGGCATCATCACGATGACCACGAGACCAGCCTCTACGTGGTGTCGGGGACAATGCGGCTGGAGTTCGGACTCGGTGGGCGATTGCTGATCGAGGCCGGGCCCGGTCATTTCGTCCATGTGCCGGCACATGTCGTTCACCGTGAGTCGAATCCCAACGACCGGCCGAGCACCGCTGTCATCGCCCGCGCCGGGACCGGCGAACCCACCGTCAACGTCGAGGGGCCGGACCGCGTCTGAGCGGCCGCCCGACCGGTCAACGTCCCTGCCTGCCACCAGCG
>JBDUBV010000069.1:0-13335 GCA_040003795.1 Pseudonocardiales bacterium
CCGACGACCTGCCCTCGCCGTGGACCGCAGCTATCGCGTCGTTCCTGTCCTTCACCGTCGGCGCGTTCGTGCCGCTGCTGCCCTACCTGCTGGGCACCACCTCGCTGTTGATCTCCCTGGTGCTGTCGGCACTTGGCCTGTTCGGCGCTGGCGCGGTGACCTCGCGCTTCACCAACCGCGGCTGGCTCTACAGCGGCCTGCGGCAACTCCTGCTCGGTGGCGTGGCGGCGGCCATCACCTACGCCGTGGGCAGGGCGGTCGGCACCGGCCTGGCCTGATCGCGGGTTGCGCGGGCCGGAGATCGTTCTAGTGTGAGGCGGGTCACCAACCGATCGCCCGAGGAGGCGCAATGCCGCGCATCGAGGTCACTGTCGACGGGGTGAATTACGTCGACGAGGTCGAGCCCAGACTCCTGCTGGCGCACTATCTGCGCGACGAGCTGGGGTTGGTCGGCACCCCGATCGGCTGCGACACGTCCAACTGCGGCTCGTGCACGGTGCACGTCGACGGTATGAGTGTCAAGAGCTGCTCGATGCTGGCGGTGCAGGCAGACGGGGCCGAGATCACCACGATCCAGGGGATCGCCGGCGAGGGGGCAACCGCCCTGCATCCGATGCAACAAGCCTTCCACGAAAAGCATGCGCTGCAGTGCGGCTACTGCACCCCCGGCATGATCATGGCCGCCATCGACCTGCTCAAGGACAACCCCTCGCCGTCGGACGAGGAGATCCGCCATGGCCTCGAAGGCAACCTGTGCCGCTGCACCGGCTACCAGAACATCGTTCGGGCCGTCGCCCAGGCCGCGACCGCGGAGGTGGCGCGATGACGGAGGAACTCGATGCCGGCCTGGTCGCCGAGCAGATCGCCGAGAGCGGGGAGCAGAGCAGCCCTGACGGCACCCGGCAGATCGGCCAGGCCCGCCGGCGCAAGGAGGACGCGAAGCTGATCACCGGGCAGACCCGGTGGACGGACAACATCACCCTGCCGGGCCTGCTGCACATGGCCGTCCTGCGCAGCCCCATGGCACATGCCCGGATCAGCCGGGTGGACGTCTCCGCCGCGATCAAGCGGCCGGGCGTGATCGCCGCCTTCTCCGGAGCCGACCTCGCCGCGGACCTGGGCAGTCTGCCCTGCGCCTGGCCGGTCACCGCAGACATGGTGCACCCCGACCATCCGCCGCTGGCCACCGAGGAGGTCCGCTACGTCGGCGACGCGGTGGCGGTCGTGGTGGCCAGGGGTCGCTACCAGGCAGCCGACGCGCTCGAGGCGATCGAGGTCGAATACGAGCCGCTGCCGCCGGTGCTCGACATGGAGGAGGCGCTCAAGGACGAGGCCCTCGTGCACTCCGACAAGGGCACCAACAAGTGCTTCCTGTGGCCCTTCGACGGCGGCGACTACGACGCGGCCAAGGCCAAGGCCGAGGTGGTGCTCAAGCGGCGGTTCATCCAGCAGCGGCTCATCCCGACCGCGTTGGAGCCACGCTGCGTGGTCGTCGAGCCGATCGCTGCAGCTAACGAGTTCACCGTCTACTCCGCTACCCAGATCCCGCACATCCTGCGCGTGATGCTGGCCCTGGTGACCAGCATCCCGGAGCACAAGATCCGCGTCATCGCACCCGATGTCGGCGGCGGGTTCGGCTCCAAGCTCAACGTCTACGCCGAAGAGGTGATCGCCCTCGTCGTCGCCAAGCGCCTCGGCCGGCCGGTGAAGTGGACCGAGTCGCGCAGCGAGGGCTACCAGGCCACCATCCACGGCCGTGACCAGATTCAGGACATCGAGATCGCGGCGAAGCGTGACGGCACCATCCTGGGCCTGTCCGTCGACCTCAAGGCCGACATGGGCGCCTACCTGCAACTGGTCACTCCCGGTATCCCGATCCTCGGCGCCTTCATGTTCAACTCCATCTACAAGATGGAGGGCTACCGCTTCCGCTGCACCGGCGTGTTCACCACCAAGACCCCCACCGACGCCTACCGGGGAGCGGGGCGGCCGGAGGCGACCTACGCCATCGAGCGGATCATGACCGAGTTGGCCGTCGAGCTGGGCATTGACCCGATGGAGATCCGCCGCAAGAACTGGATCAAGCACGAGGAGTTCCCGTACGAGACGATTGCCGGGATGACCTACGACAGCGGCAACTACGAGGCCGCAACCGACCGGGCGATGCAGCTCTTCGGCTATGACGAGCTGCTCCGCGAGCAGCAGGAGCGCCGGGACCGGCATGATCCGGTCCAGCTCGGCATCGGCATCTCCACCTTCACCGAGATGTGCGGCCTGGCACCGTCGCGGGTGCTGGGGTCACTGTCCTACGGAGCCGGTGGCTGGGAGGCGGCCAGCATCAGGATGCTGCCTACCGGCAAGGTCGAGGTCGTGACCGGCACCAGCCCGCACGGGCAGGGGCACGGCACGTCCTGGAGCCAGATCGCCGCCGACGCCCTGGGCGTTGCGTTCGAGGATGTCGAGGTGATCCACGGCGATACCGACTCCGCGCCGATGGGCATGGACACCTACGGCTCGCGCTCTCTTGTCGTCGGCGGGGTTGCCGTACACCTGGCGGCGCAAAAGGTCATCGAGAAGGCGCGGCGCGTCGCGGCGCACATGCTCGAGGCCGATGAGGGCGACATCGACTTCGCGGCCGGGTCGTTCTCCGTCAAGGGATCGCCCGAGGCCAGCAAGACCATCCAGGACGTCGCTCTGGCCACCTTTGCCGCCCACGATCTACCTGAGGGCATGGAGCCGTCGATCAACGCCGATGCGGTGCTCGATCCGGAGAACTTCTCCTTCCCGCACGGGACGCACCTGTGTGCCGTGGAGATCGACACGGAGACCGGCTTCACCAAGATCCGGTCCTACGTCGCCGTGGACGACATCGGCAACGTGATCAACCCGATGATCGTCGAGGGTCAGGTGCACGGCGGTCTGGCGCAGGGGATCGCCCAGGCGCTGTACGAGGAGGCAGTCTACGACGCCGAGGGGAACCTGATCACCGGGTCGCTGGTCGACTACCTGGTGCCGGCCGCTCCCGACCTGCCGGAGTTCACCACCGACCGGACGGTGACCGCCGCAACGTCCAACCCGCTCGGCGTCAAGGGCGTGGGGGAGGCCGGCACCATCGCCTCGACTCCCGCGGTGATGAATGCGGTGGTCGACGCCCTGCGGCCCTACGGCGTCAACGACATTCGGATGCCGGCCACCCCCGAACGCGTGTGGCGGGCGATCCAGGAGGGTTCCTCCGGCGGCGAACGCTCGGCCGCAGGCACCGTCTCCTACGGCGGTGCGCAGACGGCGGCGACGGCGGGAGGTGCCGAATGATCCCGGCCAGCTTCGACTACGTGCGTGCGACCTCGGTGGACGACGCGGTGGCGGCCCTCATCGCCGGCGGCGAGGACGCCAAGGTGCTGGCCGGGGGGCAGAGCCTCTTGCCGCTGCTGCGGCTGCGGCTGACCTATCCCAGCGTGCTGGTGGACATCGGGCCGGTGGCGGAGTTGCGCGGTGTGCGTGAGGACGGCGACGCGCTGGTCATCGGTGCCATGACGACCCACCACGACATCGTGCGCGACCCGCTGATCGCGCAGCACAGCCCGGTCATCGCGCAGGCCACCCGGCTCGTTGCCGACCCGGCGGTGCGCCACCGTGGCACTTTCGGTGGGGCCTTGGCCCATGCCGACCCGGCAGGCGACCTGCCGGCGGTGGCACTGGCACTCGACGCCAGGTTCACCATCGCCGGCGCCGGCGGCCGGCGCTCGGTGCCGGCTGCGGACTTCTTCGTCGACTATCTCCAGACGGCGGTGGGCCCGGACGAGATTCTGGTCGAGATCGAGGTACCCAAACTCGGCGACGGTTCGCGGGGACACTACGAGAAGTTCAGCCGGGTGGCCCAGGCCTGGGCGATAGTCGGCGTCTGCGCGGTGGTCGACACCGACGGGGGCTGGGTGAGCGCTGCCCGCATCGGCCTGACGAACATGGGGCCGACCCCACTGCGTGCCTCGGCTGCCGAGCAGGCGCTGGCGGGCGGCTCCGCGCACAACGGGGACGTGCATGCCGCGGCGGCGCTCGCGGCCGAGGGCACCAACCCGGCCGGCGACCTCAACGCCGCCGCCGACTACCGCCAGCACCTGGCCAGGGTCCTCACCGAGCGGGCCCTCGCGCACGCGCTCGGGAGCTAGGTGGCAGGCGAGCTGCTGCCCGGCGACATCACCTCGCCGGCCGAGCTGGCCACCCGGCTGGCCGGGTGCTCCTACCTGGCCGACGAGGGGCTGGCCACCGCGGTCTTCCTCGGGTTGAAGCTGTCCCGGCCGCTGTTCTGCGAGGGCGAGGCCGGGGTAGGCAAGACCGAGCTGGCCAAGGCGCTGGCCGCCCTGCTGGACGCGCCACTCATCCGGCTCCAGTGCTACGAGGGCATTGACGCGAGCCAGGCTCTCTACGACTGGGACTTCCCGCGCCAGTTGCTGCACCTGCGGGCCGCCGAGGCCGCCGGTGTGGCCGACGTCGAAGGCTTGGAGCGTGAGCTCTACACCCGGCGATTCCTCATCGCCCGGCCCCTGCTGGCCGCCCTCGAGACCACGCCGGCGGTCCTGCTGATCGACGAGGTCGACCGGGCCGACGACGAGTTCGAAGCGTTCCTGCTCGAGGTGCTCAGCGACTTCTCCGTGACCGTTCCTGAGTTGGGCACCCTGCGCGCGAGCACCCCACCCGCCGTGGTGATCACGTCCAACCGCACCCGCGACGTGCACGACGCCCTGAAGCGGCGCTGCTACTACCACTGGCTCGAGCACCCGACGTTCGACCGCGAGGTCGAGATCGTGCGGTTGCGGGTGCCGGAAGCAGCGGCCCGGCTGGTACATCAGGTCATCGCCGCGGTGCACGCCCTCCGGGCCGAGCCACTGCTGAAGCGGCCCGGAGTGGCCGAGACGATCGACTGGGCGCGGGCGCTGGCCGCCCTCGGTGCGCAGCACCTCGATCCGGCCATGGCAGCGGCCACGCTGGGTGCCGTGCTGAAGTACCGCGAGGACACCGAACGGGCCGGCGCCCTGGACGTCGGCTCGCTCGTCGCCCGCGCTGTCGCCGGCACCTAGCCATGGCCGACGGATCGAGCCTGGACGCGTTGCCGCTGGTGGTCGTCCTGGCGCGAGCCCTCGACGCCGCCGGCGTCTCGACCGCGACCGACCGGGTGGCCGAGACGGTGCGTGCCCTGGCCGCCCTGGACCCGCGACGTCGCGACGACGTCTACTGGGCCGGGCGGCTTACCCTGTGCCACGGGCCGGAGGACCTGCCGCGCTACAACCGGGTATTCGACGCGGTGTTCGCCGGCGACTACCCGCGGACCAGGCCGCGCGCCGCCCCGCCGCTGATCTCCCTGGTCCCGCCACTGGGCGCGGAACGCCCACCGGAAGAGGGCGAGGGCCCGGCCGGTGACGAGGGAGCGCTCAGCGTGCTGCGGGCCAGCGCCAGCCGCGCGGAGCGGTTACGGCACCGCGACGTCTCCACGCTGACCAGCGACGAGCGGCTCCTGCTCAACGAAGCGCTCGTCGCGCTGGCCCTGCCGGGCCAGACCCGGCCGTCGCGGCGGTTCCGCGGCGCTCCGCGCGGCCGGATCGATCCGCGGCGCACCGCCCGCGACATGCTCCGGGACGGCGGCGAGCCGGCTCGGCTGCGGCACCGCCGGCACACGACCCGGCCGCGCCGGGTCGTCGTCCTCGTCGACGTGAGCGGGTCGATGTCGCCGTACGCCGACGTCCTCCTGCGCTTCGCCCACGCGGCCACCAGACGCCGCGGTGTCCGTACCGAGGTCTTCACCATCGGCACGCGGCTCACCAGAGTGACCAGCGAGATGGCCACGCCCGACCCAGAGTCGGCGATGGCGGCGGTGTCCGCCACTGTGCCCGACTGGAGTGGGGGCACCCGCCTGGGGCAGTTGCTCCGGGACTTCCTGGACGGCTGGGGCCAACGTGGCGTCGCGCGCGGCGCGGTGGTCGTCGTGCTCTCCGACGGATGGGAGCGCGGCGATGCAGGGCTGCTCGGTGAGCAGATGGCGCGGCTGGGCCGGCTGGCACACCGCGTCGTCTGGGCGAACCCGCGCAAGGCGGTGCCCGGCTATTCGCCACTGGCCGCCGGCATGGCGGCTGCGCTGCCCCATGTCGATTCCTTTGTCGAGGGACACAGTCTGGCCGCACTCGAGCGGCTGGCTCAGGTTGTTGCGGGAGTGGAGGACTGATCATGCGACTCGAACACGAGTTCACGGTGCCGGTGCCGGTCGAGCAGGCATGGGAGGTGCTGCTCGACATCGAGCGGATCGCGCCGTGCCTGCCGGGGGCGGTGATCGACTCCGCCACCGACGCCGGGTTCACCGGCCGGGTCAAGGTCAAGGTGGGCCCCATCACGGTGTCCTACGCCGGTGAGGGCACGTTCGTGGAGACCGACCGAGGCGCCGGGCACGTAGTCATCGAGGCCCGGGGCAGGGAGACCAGGGGGAGTGGCACTGCCAAGGCCACGATCCACGCCCAACTGGTCGAAGCAGATGGCCTCACCCGGGTGAGTGTGCAGACCGACCTGGCCATCACCGGCAAGCCGGCGCAGTTCGGCCGTGGCGTGATGGTCGACGTGGGCGGCAAGCTGCTCGGGCAGTTCGCCGCCTGCCTGGCCGACCGGCTCGGCGAGACCAGGGCCGAGGCCGTATCCACCGCCGACGTCGGGCCTACCGCCGACGTCGGGCCCACCGCGGAGCTCGGGCCGGCCGCGGAGGCCGCCCAAGCAGCACCGCCCGTCGCCCCGGCTCCGCCGTCTCGGCCGGTCGCGCCGCCGCGGCGCCCGGCCTCCGCCGCAGAGCCGTTGCCGATCGACCTGCTGGGTACGGCGACCGGCCCGGTGCTCAAGCGGCTCGCGCCGGTGGCCGGCGCCGTCGGTGTGCTGCTTGTGCTCAGCTGGCTCCTGCGGCGCCGGCGCGGCTAGCTCGCCCTAGGGGGCACGGCAGGTGAAAGCTGCCGAACTCGTCAGGGCACCACCTGGATCTTGCGGCCCCGCCCCGAGCTGAACAGCCGGATCGCCTCGGGATAGCTCTCCAGTGGCAGGCGGTCGCTGATGAAGATCTCCGGGTCGAGGATCCCGGCGGCGAACAGTTCGGCGGCGCGCTCGAAGCTGTGCAGCACCGCCATGGACCCGGTGATGGTGATCTCCTGGTTGTAGATCTTGTACGGCTCGATCGTCGCCCGGGCGGCGTAGTCGGAGACGCCGAACTGCAGGAACGTGCCACCCTTGCCGACTCGGCCGAGCCCGTCTTGGATGGCCTTGTCGTTGCCGGTGGCGTCGATGACGAGATCCCACCCGCGGGGCGGCTCGATGTCGGCCGCGGAGGCGGCGGCCGCGGAGCAGCCGAGCTGGCGCGCCGTCTCGAGCCGGTCGGGGTTCACGTCGAGGATGTCCACGCTCGTAGCACCCGTGCGCTTGGCCAACTCGAGCATCATCAGCCCCATGGTCCCGGCGCCGTAGATGAGGACATGCGCACCGAGTTGGCTGCGCAGAACGTCGTAGCCCCGGACGGCGCAGGACAGCGGCTCAATGAGGGCCGCATCGGCGGTGCGAACGGACTCGGGTAGCACTATGCAGTTGGCGACGGGGACCGCGACATATTCGGCGGCCCCACCTGCTGTGGACACGCCGATTGCCGCCCAACGCTCACAGAGGTTGTTGCGCCCCAGGCGGCAGTAGTGGCATTCGTTGCAGTACAGCGACGGGTCGACCGCCACCTGAGCGCCCGTGGCGAGCTCGGCCACGTCGGCCCCTAGCGCGACAACCTCGCCGGCGAACTCGTGGCCAGGGATGACCGGCAGCGCCGGGGCGAACTCTCCCTGCAGGATGTGCAGGTCGGTGCCGCACAGGCCGCTGGCGGCCACCTTCACGACGACTTGGCGGGGGCCGGGGGTCGGGTCCTGCACCGTCGTGACCGAAACCTCGCCAACTCCGGTGATCACAGCGGCCCTCACTTCACCGCTCCCAGGGACAGGCCCTGCACCAGCTTGTCCTGTGCGGCGAAGCCGGCCGCGAGCACCGGCAGGGACACGGCGGTGGCCGCAGCGCACATCTTCGCCAGGAACAGCCCCTGACTGGTCACGAAACCGGTGAGAAACACCGGCGCGGTCTGGGACACGACCCCGGTCAGGACCCTGGCGAACACCATCTCGTTCCAGCTGAAGATGAAGCAGATCAGTGACGTCGCAGCGATGCCGGGTGCGCTGATCGGGATGATGATGCTGCGAAAGATGACGAAGAGCCCGGCACCGTCGATGGACGCCGCTTCGAGGATCGCGATCGGCACCTCGGCGAGGAACGACCGCATCATCCACACGGCGATGGGGAGGTTCATCGAGGTATAGAGGATGACGAGCAGCCAGATGTTGTCCAACAGGCCGAGGTACTTGGCGGCGAGGTAGATCGGCAGGAGTCCGGCGATCGCCGGCAGCATCTTGGTGGATAGGAAGAAGAACAGCACATCCGACCACTTGCGCACCGGCTTGATGGAGAGCGCGTACGCAGCCGGGATCGCCAGGACGAGCACGAGCAAGGTCGAGACAAGGCTGGCAGTGACCGAGTTGATCAGCGGCGGCCAGGGGCTGGCGCCGCTCGTGGCGCCGAAGAATTCTCGGTAGCCCTGCAAAGTCAGCGGCGCGGCGAAGGCCGGTGGGTTCCGTGCTGCATCGCTCTCGGAGTGCAACGACGTGAGCACCATCCAGGCAACCGGCAGGAAGAACAGCAGCCCCACGACCCAGGCGAGCAGGCCCCACAAGGCATTGCTGTGGCGGCTGAGCGTCGGAGAGTATCGGTCGGTCCTGACTAGCGCAGTCGCGGTCATCGGGTCTCCTCCCGGAGCAGGGTCGAGACGAGCCGCAGGGCGAACGTCGCGATGATGATCGTCCCGAACACTACGATGACGCCAGCGGCTGCGGCCTGCCCGTAGTCGTGGGCTTGGTAGAAGGTCTCGTAGATCGTGTACGGCAGGTTCGCCGTCCCGAGACCACCCGAGGTGATGGTGAACACCGCGTCGAAGTTCTGCACTATGTAGATCGAGCCGAGCAGGGCTGCCAGCTCAAGGTATCGGCGGAGGTACGGCAGGGTCATGTAACGGAAGATCTGCCACGCGTTCGCGCCGTCGACCCGGGCGGCCTCGATGACGTCGAGCGGCCGGCCCTGCAGGCCGGCCAACAGGATGAGCATCATGAACGGCGTCCACTGCCAGATCAACGCAGCTTCGACAGCGACCTTCGGCATACCGCTGATCCAGTCCACCTGCGGCGGATGGTCCGACCCGAAGAGGTGCCACACCGAGGTCAGCAGTCCGTTGAGCAGGCCGTACTCGGGGTTGTAGATCGCGTGTTTCCATAACAGCGCCGCCGCCACCGGGACTACCAGGAACGGCGCGATAAGAAGCGTCCGGACAATGCCTCGACCGCGGAACGTTCGGTCCAGCAACAGCGCCAGCCCCAGTCCGAACAGCACGCTGACCAAGACGATGACAACGGTGAACAAGATTGTCGTCAGGATCGAGGAGCGCAGTCCGGCATCGCTGAAGGCGGTTGCGTAGTTGGACACCCCGGTGAAATGCCGGTTATCGGGATAGAGAGCGTTCCAGTCGAAGAACGAGATGACGAGGGTGACGACGAACGGCAACTGGGTGATGATCGCAATGAAGATCAACGCAGGCAGCAGGGGGAACCGCCGCCGCCAGGCATCCGAGCGTGGCCGCTCCCGTCCGGCCGGCTGCCTGGCCCTGCCGACGGTGCGTGCCCGGCCCGGCAGGGTCGTCTTGGCACTCATGGTCGTCTCCTATGCCTTCGGCCGCACTAGCCGCCCGTAGCGGCTGCTTCAACCCATGGCTACCGGTATTTCTTCGCGACCGCCTCCGCCGCCTTCTGACCGGAGTCCAGGGCCGCCTGCACCGTTGTCCGGCCGGCTATGGCCGAGCTGATCCCCTGCGATACCTGTGTACCAACGTCGGAGAACTCTGGTATGTCGACGAACTGGATCCCGATCGTCGGTCGCGGCTGGACCCCTGGGTCCGTCGGATCGGCGCTCTTGATCGCCGCCTCGGTTGCCTGGGCGAATGCGGCGGCGGTCTTGACGTAGTCGGGGTTGGAGTACGTGGAGGCGCGCTTACCGGCGGGCACCCGCGACCAGCCGAGTTGCTTGCCGACGAGGTTCTCGTAGTCCTTGCTGGATGCCCATGCGACGAATTTGGCGGCGGCGTCCTGATGCTTGCTCGCCTTCTGGATGCCCCATGCCCAGGTGTAGAGCCAGCCGGAGCTCTTCGTCTTCACCACCGGCGCGGGGGCATAGCCGATCTTGCCCTTCACCGGCGAGGCGGTGTCCTCGAGAGAGCCTGCCGCGGAGGTGGCGTCGTACCACATCGCGACCTTGCTCTGCTCGAGGTTGTTGAGGCACTCGGCGAACCCTGATTGCGGTGCGCCGGACTCACCGTGCTTGCGGACCAGGTTGACGTAGAAGTTGGTGGCCTCGGTGAAGCCCGGTCCATTCACCTGAGCCTGCCAGTCCTTGGTGAACCAGGTGCCGCCGAAGGTGTTCACCACGGTCGTGAGCGGCGCCATGACCTCGCCCCAGCCGGGCAGGCCGCGCAGGCAGATCCCATGCATGCCAGGCTGGGCGCCGTCGACCTTGGCGGCGATGTCGGCGACCTGCTGCCAGGTCGGGTTTGCCGGCATGGTGACGCCCTTGGCCCCGAGCACATCCTTGCGGTACATCAGGAACGACGACTCGCCGTAGAACGGCTCGCCGTACAGCTTGCCGTCCTGAGCCGTCAACGACTTCGTCATAGAGGGCAGGATGTCGGCCTGGTCGAACGACGAGTCCTTGGCCACGGTGTTGTCAAGGGAGGAGAGCCAGCCGTTCTTGGCGTAGAACGGGATCTCGTAGTTACTCACCGTTGCGACGTCGTACTGCCCTGCCTGACTCGAGAACTCCTGGCTGATCTTGTCGCGCACGTCGTTCTCGGGCAGCACCGTGAAGTTGACCTTGATACCGGTCTTCTTCGTGAAGCCGCTCGCCGTCAACTTCTGCAGGTCCAGCATCTGCGGGTTGTTGACCATGAGCACGTTGACGGACTTGCCGCCGCCGCCCCCGCCGCCCCCGCCGCCCCCGCCGGCGCCGGAGCAGCCTGTGACTACCAGGGCGGCCACCGCGGCACCGATGACTATTGCTCTGTTGCAATTGGGCCTCTGCATCTCCACGGCGAGCCTCCTCGGCGCTTCAGGGCTCGCGCTCAAGTGAGCGGTGCCCTGCTCAGAACAGCTGGGGCGATCCTTCTCTCGCTGACAGGCCAGTGTCAACGGATGGAGGACAATCTGTGCGCTAGTCGCTCATATGAGCGCTATGGTGGGCAGGTGACCGACCACTCAAGCCCCGCAGGGCTGGTGCTGACCGCGTCCATCGCGCGGCGCTACTACGTCGACGGCGCCAGCAAGATCGAGATCGCCGCAGAGTTCGGGCTGAGCCGGTTCAAGGTGGCCCGTCTGCTGGAGGCTGCCCGGGCGAGTGGCCTGGTCAAGGTCGAGATTTCCTACCGGGGCCCGGTCGACCTGGCGCTGTGCGGGCAGCTGCAGGCGGCGTTCGGGCTGCGACACGCCATTGTCGTGGAGTCGACGGAAGAAGACGCGACAGCGCTGCGCAAGCATCTTGGCCAGGCGGCCGCGACCCTGCTGTCGGAGATCGTTACCGGCAAGGACGTGCTCGGGCTGTCCTGGGCGCGATCCCTGATGGCGATGCGGGGGGAATTGACGCAGCTCGCCCCGTGCACCGTCGTGCAGCTGACCGGCGCCTTGTCGAGACCGGATGTCGACGAGAGCTCCATCGAGCTGGTACGGGAGGTCGCCCGCCTCGCCGGCGGACCGGCGTTCTTCTTCTACGCGCCGATGATCCTGCCCGATGCGCAGACGGCCCAAGCCCTGCGCAGACAGCCACAGGTGGCCAACGCGATGGCCCGGTACGCGTCGGTGACCAAGGCGGTGATCGGCCTGGGCTCCTGGGATCCACCCCTGTCAACCGTGTGCGACGCCATCCCCGCCAGGGAGTACGAGGCGTTGCGGAAGGCCGGCGTCCGGGCCGAGCTTTCCGGCGTTCTCATCGGCGACGACGGCCGGCCGGTTCCGTCGGAGCTGTCTGACCGGATCATTGGCGTGAGCGCTGAGCAGATGCGCCAGATTCCTGACGTGATCGCCATTGTGTACGGAACGGCCAAGGCAGCTGCCGTCGAGGCGGCGGTCAGGGGCGGCCTGGTGAAGAGCCTCGTCACGCATACCTCCCTGGCGCGGGAGCTGCTCACCCGGCACGCTGTAGTTCCGGCGAGTCCGCAGGAGGCGGTGCCCTGATGACCGCAGTGTCGCCGATTCCGCGCGAGATCCCCTTGCACGGTGGCGTTGCCAACCGTGGCTCCGTGTTCCGGGTCGGCGACACTGTGCGGCGACCACTGCGGCCCCACAGCGCCGCGACCCATGCGCTGCTGCTGTATCTGGAGCACGTCGGCTTCCAGGGGGCGCCGCGATTTCTCGGCATCGACGATCGCAGCCGCGAGGTGCTGTCCTTCGTCGAAGGAGTGGCGGCGACCGATCCGCACCCGCACTGGTCGCTCAGCGATGAGGCGCTGGTGAGCGTCGCTGCCCTTCTCCGCCGGTTCCACGACGCAGTAGCGGGCTTCGATCCGACGCCCTACACGTGGGACCGCACAGTGCCAGCCCGCTTTGCGGGCGAGCTGGTCTGCCACAACGATCCCAATCTCGACAACGTCGTCTTCCGGCACGGGCAGGCGGTGGGGCTGATCGACTTCGATCTCGCCGCGCCCGGGTCCCGCCTGTGGGACGTCGCGGCGGCCGTCCGGCTGTGGGCGCCGCTACGCGACGAACGAGACATCGACGACATCCGGCGGGGACGGTCGTTGTCGCGATTACGCAGGTTCATCGAGGCGTACGGCACCGACCTCGGCGGGCTTGACGTCCTGGTCGACGCCGTGTGGGTCAACCACTGCTGGCTCTACGACGTCGTTCGCGACGGGGTGTCGGGTGGCAACCCCGGCTTCACCGACTACTGGGCCGGTGGCGCTGAGCGGCGTGAGGAGCGCACCCGCCGGTGGTACCGCCAAAACGGTGCTGCCATCCAGGCGGCCTTGGCCTAGTGATCCTCGCCGCCGGCCGCGGCGCGGAGCCAGAGCAAACCGCCCAGCCGGAGCACGTCGCCTTCAGAGCCGGTGCCGATCGCCGGTGTATCCGCCGCGGTTGACGGGGCTAGGGGCCGGGCGCTGCGCAGGCAGGACATGTTCCGAAGACCTCGACGGCGTGG
>JBDUBV010000004.1:0-39943 GCA_040003795.1 Pseudonocardiales bacterium
CCGGGCGAGGTCCCGCTCGACCTCGACCAGCTGGTTGGTGTCGCCGAGGCGGACCGGGAAGGCAGCGACGAGCGCAGTCGCCTCGGGATGGTTGAGCCGGAGCCCTCTGTCGGGGCGGGCCCGTGCGACTCGGGCCGCCGCGTGGATGTGCAGGCGCTCCTGCTCGGGTGGCCTCAGTCGCACAATCTTGGCTCCTCCCGGCAGCCTGTCGGGAGAAGATCTTGGCGGCGGCGGACGAGCTTCGGATAGGTCAGGCCGCCGTCCACGCGGGATCGCGGCCGGCGAAGCCGAGCGCTCTTTCGAAGTCCGACGCATCCGCGGGTACGTCGACGACCGGGCCGAACAACCCTTCGCGAGCGTCGGCCATCTCTGGCTCTGCCAGATGAGAGGTGAAGGCGAGCACGGCACCCGCGCTGGCCGCATCGCAGGCGAACGCCTGGCCGGTAGCGCGGGCGAGGTCCCAGCCGTGCATGACCAACTCGTCGAGCGCCACCGCCCCGATCGCCTCTCCCGGCATGGTCACCCCGCCCGCCTCGGTCATCCCCTCCCAGGCCGCCGGGTCGCGCCACGCCTCGGCCAGCTCCTCCAGCCGTTGCGGGAGGGTGGTGCGCCAGTCCTCGTCCAGATTGGCGGCGTCAGCATGTGGCGGACCGCCCCCGCCCTCGGGGGTCGACTTGCGCGCCGCCCAGAGGAAGGCCAACGAGAGGCCCATGAAGTGGTCGAGCAGACCGGCCACCGGAGTGCCGGGACACGGCGTCGGATCGGTGAGTTGATCGTCGGACACCCCGGCGAGCAGGCGCGTCACTTGGCCCGCGGCCGGGCCGAGGTCAAGCATGGGCATGGCTCCTCCTATCGGTCATCCTGTGAGCGGTTCCGCGGAAGCCGGATATGCACAGGGCTCGGCTTGAGGCCTACCTGCCTCCGCGATCATCGGATATTCTCCGCCCGCGATGCGGCGGCTTGCACTGGTCTGGGGTGTGCTGCGCTCTGGCTGCGACTGGCTGCTCAAAGCCCGACAAGCCCGGCACCCTCCCGCCGTTGCCGTCAGCGTCCCAGTCTGGGCGACCTACGTCGACCAGCTGGTACCCGCCGCACCGCACGTCAGCATGCAACCGGGCGGGGTGGCGATCGTGAACCTGCCAGCCCTGTTCCAAGCCGGCCAACCCGCCGACCCCGGCAACCGGGTGCACGGTGACGTTGAGGGCGATCAGCCGGGACTACTGCTGCCGCTACTACACCACCGAGCACAGCCCCCGGACCGAACCCGACTACTACGCCTCCTCCACCTTCACCGCCACCGGCGCCCACCGCGCCACCGTCACCGTCACCTGGACGGCCACCGTGACCATCGCCGGTCTGGGCACCGTGCCGGTGCAGGGCACCTTCACCCGCACCTCACCGCCGTACGCTTTCACCGTCAAACAAGCCGTCAGCCAACTCGAATCCGGCGGCTGAGCACCACCCCGAACCGAACGCGGACCCGGTCTTCCCCGGAAGCCAGTTCTCCACAGGGACCGCCAGGGGCGTCTCGGCTGGTTCTCCGGCACTCACCGTGGCGCCGCTGGGCAAACCTTCTCCGGTAGACGGCCGACTCAGTCACGTCGGTGAACGAAGGCGTTCGTGATCATGCACGTTTGGCGGCTGACACGCCGTAGGGACCACGCACTTCTCCCATGATCACCGACGTAGGTGCGCCGGTTCCTCCCCGAGAGCCGCCCTGGCTAGGATCGGGCGCTGATGACGAACGCCAGCGGGATCGACCTCGACGGCCTCAACTCCCTGGCCGCCGGTGATGCGCATCGTGTCTTGCTCAATGTCTGCGCGGCACCGCAATGGGCACGTGGGATGACCGCCGCACGCCCCTTCCAATCCGTCGAGGCACTCCTGTCCACCGCCGACCGGGTCCTCACCGCTCTGACCGAAGCCGACCTCGACCACGCCCTGGCCGGCCACCCGCGCCTCGGCGAGCGATCGGTCGCCGACGAGGTCTCCGGTTCCGAACAGTCCGGGGTGCACGACGCCGACCGGGCCGGGCTGCTCAAGGGCAACCGGGAGTACGAGGAGCGCTTCGGCCACGTCTACGTCGCCTGCGCGACCGGCCGGAGCGGCCAGGAGTTGCTCAAGATGCTCCACGAACGGCTGGCCAACGACCCGGCCACGGAGCGCCGGGTGATCCGCGAGGAGCTCGGCAAGATCAACCGCCTGCGCCTGCAGAGGCTGATCGCCGCATGAGTGCCGTCACCACCCACCTGCTCGACACCATGCGCGGCCGGCCGGCCGCGGGCGTCCCCGTACGGCTGGAGCACCGCGACGGCACTGTCCTGGCCGAGACCATCACCGACGACGACGGCCGGGCAACGGACCTCGGGCCGGACCGGCTCGGCGCCGGGGACTACCGGCTGATCTTCGACACGGCCGCGCTCTTCGACCGGGCCTTCTATCCCGAGGTCACCGTCACCTTCACCATCGCCGACCCCGACCAGCACCACCATGTGCCGCTGCTGCTCAGCCCGTTCGGCTACTCGACCTACCGGGGAAGTTGAGGCCATGGGCATCGTTCTCGGCGACAACGAGTACGGGAAGGCCGAGACCCGCGTCGTCCGGATCACCCGCGACGGCGAGCGGCACGGCATCCGCGACCTCAACGTCTCCACCGCCTTGCGCGGCGAGTTCGCAGCGGCTCACCTCGACGGCGACCAGACGAAGGTGCTGCCCACCGACACGCAGAAGAACACAGTCTTCGCCTACGCCAAGGAGCGCGGCGTAGGGCAGATCGAGGACTTCGCGCTCGCCCTGGCCCGGCACTTCGTCGACGACATCGAGCCGGTACGAGGGGCCCGGGTCGAGATCGAGGAGTACGCCTGGGACCGCATCGAGGTCGACGGCCGACCGCACGAGCACTCCTTCGTACGCCGGGGCCAGGAGATCCGCACGACGACCGTCACCGTGGACCACACCGCCACCCAGGTGGTGTCCGGACTCAAGGACCTGACGCTGCTCAAGTCGACCGGCTCGGAGTTCATGGGATTCCTGAAGGACCGCTACACCACGCTGCCCGAGACCGACGACAGGATCATGGCCACGTCCCTGGTGGCCCGCTGGCGGCACACCGGCACCGAGGTCGACTGGGCGGCGACGTACGGAGAGGTACGGGGACTGTTGCTGTGGAAGTTCGCCGAGGTGCACAGCCTCGCGCTGCAGCAGACACTGTGGGAGATGGGCAAGGCCGTGCTCGAAGCGCACCCAGAGATCGCCGAGATCAGCCTGTCCGCCCCCAACCGGCACCACTTCGCCGTCGACCTGACGCCCTTCGGTCTGGACAACCCCAACGAGGTGTTCTACGCCGCCGACCGGCCCTACGGCCTGATCCAGGCCACCATCACCCGGGACGACTGACAGTGGACTTCTTCCAACCGGCGACCTGGGCCGAGGCGCTCGAGGTCAAGGCGGCGCACCCCGACGCCATGCCGATCCAAGGCGGCACCGACGTGATGGTGGGGATGAACTTCGACCACTTCCGGCCCTCGGCGCTGATCGACCTCAACCGGGTTATCGAGCTCAGAGGGTGGGCCCAGGACCCCACCGCGGTCCGCCTTGGCGCCGGCGTCACCTACGCCAGGATCATCACCGAGCTGGCCGACCGGCTCCCCGGCCTGGCGATGGCCTCACGCACGGTCGGGTCACCGCAGATCCGCAACCGCGCCACGGTCGGTGGCAACCTCGGCGCAGCCTCACCGGCCGGTGACTCCCACCCGCCACTGCTCGCGGCCGACGCGGTGATCGAGGTCGCCTCGACGAGGGGGACCCGGCAGATCCCGGCGCGGGAGTTCTACACCGGGGTCAAGCGCAACGCCCTGGCCCGCGACGAGCTCATCTCCGCCGTGCTGATCACACCGCCGAGCGGGCCGCAGCAGTTCTGCAAGATCGGCACCCGCAACGCCATGGTCATCTCCGTCGCCGCCTTCTCGATCGCCCTGCACCCCGACCGGCAGGCGGTCGGCACCGGCATCGGATCGGCCGCCCCCACGCCGCGCCGGGCCACCGTCGCGGAGCAGTTCCTCGCCGCCGCGCTCACCGACGAAGGCCGGTGGCAGTCGCGGTCGGCGATACCGGGAGCGACCGTACGACGGTTCGGCGAATTGGTCGCTGCCGCCGCATCGCCGATCGACGACGTCCGCGGCAGCGCACGCTACCGCCTGCACGCCCTCGCGGTGATGGCCCGGCGCGCCCTGACCTGGGCCTGGACCGACTACCAGGACGACGCCCGCTGGAAGGCAGCCTGATGCGGATCACCTGCACCGTCAACGGCAGCCCCGCGACTGCCGACGACGTCTGGGAGGGTGAGAGCCTGCTCTACGTCCTGCGCGAGCGGATGGGTCTACCCGGCTCCAAGAACGCCTGCGAGCAGGGCGAGTGCGGCTCGTGCACGGTCTACCTCGACGACCTGCCGATATGCGCCTGCCTGGTCGCCGCAGGGCAGGCGCAGGGCCGCGAGGTGCGGACGGTGGAGAGCCTCGCCGACGGCGACACCCTGCACCCGGTGCAGCAGGCCTTCCTCGAGGCCGGCGCCGTGCAGTGCGGCTTCTGCACGCCAGGCCTTTTGGTAGCGACGCACGACCTGATCGCGCGGACGCCGAACCCCAGCGACCCCGAGATCCGGGAGGCGCTGGCCGGCAACCTGTGCCGGTGCACCGGTTACGGGCAGATCATGGCGGCGGTGCGCCTGGCTGCCGAACGGGCCGCGACATGACCGCGATCGTCCTCGACGGCTGCGCCATCGCCACGATGGATGCGGACTGCACCGAGCACACCACCGGACACATCACTATCGACGGGCCGCGCATCACCACAGTCGCCGCCGGCCGGGCGCCCCGCGGCATCGAGGGCGCCCGCTACGTCGATGGCACCGGATGCCTCGCCACGCCTGGCCTGATCAGCACCCACCACCACCTCTACCAGTGGGTCACCCGGGGCATGGCGCTCGACTCCACGCTCTTCGACTGGCTGGTCGCCCTCTATCCGACCTGGGCTCTGATCGACGCCGACATCGTGGGGTCCGCGGCGCGAGGCGCGCTCAGCCGGCTGGCCCGCAGCGGGTGTACCACGACCGCCGACCACCACTACGTCTTCCCGCAGGACGGCGGCGACGTGCTCGCCGCCACGATCGAGGCGGCACAGACTGTCGGCCTGCGCTTCCACCCCACCCGCGGCTCGATGGATCTCGGCCGCAGTCAGGGCGGGCTGCCACCCGATGAGGTGGTCGAGGACATCGACGCGATCCTGGCGGCAACCGAGGCGGCCATCGACACCTACCACGACCCCTCGCCCGAGGCGATGCTGCAGGTCGGGGTGTCCCCCTGCAGCCCCTTCAGCGTGACCGGCGA
Organism: Pseudonocardiales bacterium; assembly: GCA_040003795.1. GTDB lineage: Bacteria > Actinomycetota > Actinomycetes > Mycobacteriales > QHCA01 > QHCA01. Next base: position 5,385 of record JBDUBV010000004.1, read on the forward strand.
GCTCATGACGCAGGCGGCCGAGCTGGCCCGGCGCAAGGGGGTACGGCTGCACACGCACCTGGCCGAGACCGCCGACGAGGAGGACTTCTGCCGCGAGCGGTTCGGCTGCTCGCCGGTGGAGTACGTCGAGCGCCTCGGCTGGCTGGGCGAGGACGTCTGGCTGGCGCACGCCGTGCACCTCGGTGACGACGCGGTGGCCACCCTCGGCCGCACCCAGACCGGCGTCGCCCACTGCCCGTCGTCCAACGCCCGCCTCGGCGCGGGCATCTGCCGGTCGCGCGACCTGCGCGACGCCGGCGCGCCGGTCGGCCTTGGGGTCGACGGCGCCGCGTCCAACGAGGCCAGTTCCCTGCTGGAGGAGGCACGCCACGCGCTGCTGTTTGCCCGGGCCCGCGGCGGGCCGCAGGCGTTGACCACCCGCGACGCCCTGCACATGGCGACGATGGGCGGTGCCCGGGTGCTTGGCAGGGCGGCCGATCTCGGCTCGCTGGAGGCGGGCAAGCTGGCCGACGTGGCCTTGTGGCGGATGGACACCCTGGCGCACGTCGGCATCGCCGACCCGGTTGCCGGGCTGGTGCTGGGCGCGCCGCCGCCGCTGGAGCTGTCTCTCGTACACGGGAAAGCCGTCGTGGAGCACGACCGACTGGTGACCGCCGACGAGGAGGAGACCGCTCGGGCGGTCCGCAGCGCCAACGACAGGCTGCGAGCCAAGGCCGGGGTGGGTCCCTGATGGCCGCCCCGATCAAGACGACGCCGCGCATCCCGGCCGGCGCACCAGGGCCGCTGACCGGCTCGGCCACCGGCGGAGTGGGCGAGGACGCGCAGCGGCCCGATGGCACGGCCAAGGTCAAGGGCGAGTTCGCCTACAGCAGCGACCTGTGGACCGACGACATGCTGTGGGGGGCGACGCTGCGCAGCCCGCACCCGTACGCCCGCATCCGCCACATCGGCATCGGCGAGGCGCTGGCCACTCCGGGCGTCCGGGCGGTGTTGACCCACCTTGACGTGCCGGGTGCGAAGGTCTACGGCCTGGAGCTGGCCGACCAGCCGGTGCTGGCGATCGACGTGGTGCGATACCAGGGCGAGCCGGTGGCGCTGGTCGCCGCCGACCACCCGGAGATCGCCAGGCAGGCGGCGAAAAAGATCCGGGTCGACTACCAGGTGTGGGAGCCGGTCACCGATGCTCGCGCCGCCCTCGGTGAGCACACCTGGAACCAGGTGCACGACAAGCCGGCCGCGGTAACCGAGCTCAGCCGCGAGGCGGCCAACCTGCACCCCGACGGCAACCTGGTCCGGCACGTCACGCTGCGCAAGGGCGACCCGACGCCGACAGCGGATGTGGTCGTGACCGGGCAGTACGAGGTCGGCATGCAGGACCAGGCCTTCCTCGGTCCGGAGTCCGGGCTGGCCGTACCGGACGACGACGGCGGCGTAGACCTCTACGTCGCGACCCAGTGGCTGCACGTCGACCAAAAGCAGATCTGCGCCGCGCTCGACCTGCCGCCGGAGCTGGTGCGACTCACGCTGGCCGGCGTGGGCGGCGCGTTCGGCGGGCGCGAGGACCTGTCGATGCACGTGCACGCGTGCCTGCTCGCCCTGCACACTGGCCGGCCGGTGAAGATGTCCTACAACCGCGAGGAGTCCTTCTTCGGCCACGTGCACCGCCACCCCGCGCACCTGCGCTACGAGCACGGGGCCACCCGCGACGGCAGGCTGGTCTACCTCAAGGCCGCGATCTACTTCGACGGCGGGGCCTACGCCTCCAGCACTCCGGCCGTCGTCGGCAACGGCGGCACGATGGGCGCCGGCCCGTACGTCATCCCGCACGTGCAGATCGATGCGTACGGCGCCTACACCAACAACCCGCCGTGCGGCGCGATGCGCGGGTTCGGCTCGGTGCAGGTCGCCTTCGCCCACGAGGCGCAGATGGACCGCCTCGCCGCCGAGCTGGGGATGGACCCGGTGGAGCTACGCTGCCGCAACGCCATGGAAGAGGGCTCGGCCAACATCACCGGGCAGGTCATCGACAGCCCGGCGCCGGTTGCCGAGCTGCTCCGCCGGTTGCAGGCGATGCCGCTGCCCCCCGATCCGGCCGCCAGCCCCGACCTGCGTGACCTGCCCGGCGGCGTCTCCAACACCACCCACGGTGAGGGGGTCGTACGCGGGGTCGGATATGCCGTCGCGTACAAGAACGTCGGCTTCTCCGAAGGTTACGACGACTACTCGACCGCCCGGGTTCGCCTGGAGGTGATCGCCGGCGTGCCGACCGCCACCGTGCACACGGCGGCGGCCGAGGTGGGCCAGGGGCTGGTCACGGTGCAGCAGCAGATCGCGCGGACCGAGCTGGGGGTCGACCGGGTCGTCCTACCGGCGCAGGACACCGAGGTCGGGTCGGCCGGGTCGACGTCGGCGTCGCGGCAGACCTACGTCACCGGTGGCGCGGTCAAGGCGGCGAGCGAGGCCGTCCGTGAGAAGGTGCTGACGCTGGCCCAGCAGCGGGTCGGCCGCGCAGGCGGCGACCTCCGGCTGGCCGGCGGCGCGGTTGTGTCGGCGTCCGAGGGCGTGCTCATCTCCATCGCCGACGCCCTGGGCGAGGGGGTCGTCGAGGAGACTGCCGAGTGGCGGCACCGGCGGACCGAGTCGGTCGACCCGCGGACCGGGCAGGGCTTCGCCCACGTGCAGTACGCCTTCGCCGCACACCGCGCCGTCGTGGACGTGGACACCGAGCTCGGCCTGGTCAAGGTGGTGGAGCTGGCCTGCACGCAGGATGTCGGCAAGGCGATCAACATGCAGCAGGTGCTCGGCCAGATCCAGGGCGGCACAGCACAGGGTCTCGGCCTGGCCGTGATGGAGGAGATCCTCATCCGCGACGGCCGGATCCGTAACCCGTCCTTCACCGACTACCTCATCCCGACCATCCTCGACATGCCGCCGATGCGGATCGAGGTGCTCGAGCTGCCCGACCCGCACTCCCCCTACGGCCTGCGCGGCGTGGGCGAGCCGCCGACGATCTCCTCCGGGCCGGCGGTGGTGGCCGCGATCCGGGCCGCGACCGGCCTGCCGCTGATAAGAGTCCCGGTACGCCCCGAGCACATCACCGGCACATGAGCGAGTTCACCGTGCTGCCTGACCTGGCCGCCCGTGGAGTCGGTGGGTCGGTCGTCGCCGCCAACGACGAGGCCTTCGCCGAGCGGCAGAACCTCATCACCGACGCTGCCCCGACCTTCCGGCCCCACACCTTCGGGCCGCGCGGACAGGTCTACGACGGCTGGGAGACCCGACGGCGCCGCGAGCCCGGGCACGACTGGGCGATCGTGCGCCTGGGGCTGCCGGGTGTGGTCCGCGGCGTGGTGGTGGACACGGCGTTCTTCACCGGCAACTACCCGCCGGAAGTCTCCGTCGAGGGCGCCGGGGTCGAGGGCTACCCCTGCCCGGAGGAGTTGGAGCAGACCCACTGGGTGCCGCTGGTCGAGCCCTCGCCGATCGGGGGCGGCGCGGCCTTCCCCTTCCCCGTCGAGGTCGAACAGCGGATGACCCACGTACGCCTGTCCCTCTATCCCGACGGGGGCGTCGCCCGGCTGCGGGTGCACGGCGAGGTGATCGCCGACCCTCGACTGCTCGGTGCCGGCCCCCTCGACCTCGCTGCCCTCGCCAACGGCGGCATGGTGACCGCCTGCAGCAACGCGTTCTACTCCTCGCCCACCGCCCTGATCTCCCCCGGCAACCCCCGGGTCATGGGCGAGGGCTGGGAGACGGCCCGCCGTCGTGACGACGGCAACGACTGGGTGGAGTTCGCCCTGGCGGGCGTCGGGGCGATCGGCCTCGCCGAGATAGACACCAGCCACTTCGTCGGCAACGCCCCTGGCTGGGCGACGCTGCGGGGACGCGCCGGATCGACCGGCGAATGGGCCAACCTGCTCCCCCGGCAGCGGCTGCAGCCCGACACAGTGCACATGTTCCGGCTGGCGCGCGGACCTGATGTGCGACGGGTCCGGCTGGACGTGTTCCCCGACGGCGGCCTGGCGCGGGTCCGGCTCTGGGGCACCCTGACGGAGGCCGCCCGGGGGGACCTGGCCGCGAAGTGGTTCGACCTGCTGCCCGCCCAGCAGGCCTGCTTGATCCTCACCGGGGAGTGCGGGATCCCGCGAGCCGATGCCGACCAGGCGGTCGCCGCGCGGCCGGCGGGCCGCTTCGACCGGCTGCCGACCGCCGTACAGGAAGCACTCTTGCGCGGCTGAACGTTTTCAACCGATCAGTTGACAAGCGCCCGCACCGGTTCTATCTTCGTACTCAATCGATCGGTTGAACAGCGAGGAGGGCGGTATGGCGGCTGATGCGCTCTCCCGGGTGTTCTCGGCGCTGGCCGATCCCACCCGGCGCGACATCGTGGCGCGCCTCGCCGTGGCGGACGCGACAGTCAACGAGCTGGCCGAGCCCTACCAGGTCAGCGTCCAGGCGGTGTCCAAGCACCTCAAGGTGCTCGGCGACGCCGGACTGGTGAGCCGCAGCCGGGAGGCCCAACGCCGCCCCGTGCACCTGGAGGCAGAGGTGTTCGACCTGATGACCAAGTGGCTCGATCGCTACCGCCGCCAGGCCGAGGAACGCTACCGCCGCCTCGACGACCTCCTCAGCTGGATGCCGGACGACATCGAGCCCACCCCACCAGAGACAGGAGCACCGCAATGACCACCCGCACCCACGGGACGGAGATCATCTCCGACCCGACCGTCCCCCTGGTCCGGATCACCCGCGAGTTCGACGCCCCGCCGGCCAAGGTCTTCCGCGCCCACACCGACCCGGAGTTGGTTGCCCAGTGGCTCGGGCCGCGCCGCCACGAGATGCGCATCGAGCACTACGACTGCCGGACCGGCGGCTCCTACCGCTACGTGCACTCAAGCGACGGCGAGGAGTACGGCTTCCACGGCTGCTTCCACGAGGTGCGGCCGGCGCAGCTCATCGTGCAGACCTTCTGCTTCGAGGGCTTTCCGGACGGCGTGGCGCTCGAACGCCTCGTCCTGACCGACCTGGGCGACGGCCGCACCCGGCTGGAGGCGACCTCCCTGGTCGACAGCTTCGAGGCCCGCGACGCCGTCGTCGCCGGCGGGATGGAAAGCGGTGTGCGCGAGAGCTACGAGCGCCTGGACGAGCTGCTCGCCGCATCCTGAGTTCAGGGTATGGCCCGGTAGTAGAGCCACTCGCGGGACCGGCGCACCGCAACTGCCGTGTCCGGAGAGATGCCGCGGATGGCGTGCACGGTGCTCCCCACTGGCACCAACGTTGCGTCGCCGTCGCGGAACCGGTAGTCCGGCCCGGCGCTCGTGCCGGCGATCCGGCAGCGGGTGACCGACAGGGTGCCACCCACCTGCGCCGGGGCCACCGACCTCGGTGATCCCGGTCGCGAAGCGACGTACTGCCGGCCGCCGTACTGCACCAGGTCAAGCCAGTCGATCATGACTGGCGCCGCTCCATCGTGAGCAGCCCCCGCGCGAGGGCAGCCAGGCCCCGAGGTGGGGGTCGAGACGCCAGCCGCGCCCGGCTCACCTGCACGTGCGCAGCCGGACAGCAGGAGGGCACAGCAGGCCGCTGCCACTGCGATCGACCTGCATCCGTTCCGGAAGCCCGCCACGGCACGTTCTCCTTCTGGTTGACGATGTGACGGATGCGCGGCCGCGGCGGTTCCCCACGGTCCGGTACGAGCCGAGTTTCCGCAGTGCTACGACCAACGGCAGCCCGCAAGCCCCAGGCGCGCCGAGGTGGTCATTGACTTGCGGCACGGGTATCCCCACGATGATCACCAGCCGACGGGGACCGGCTTGTCGGGTTGCTTGCGTCGAAGGGATGTCGCCCATGTCCTCCACCACCGATCCCGCCGCCTCGGCCAGCACCGACGAGGCACGGCTGCATGAGCTCGGCTACGCCCAAGAGCTCCGGCGCCATATGTCAGGGTTCTCCAACTTCGCGGTCTCCTTCACGATCATCTCGATCCTGTCCGGCTGCCTGACGCTGTACGGGTTCGGGATGAACACCGGTGGACCGGTCGACATGACGTGGGGGTGGCTCTTCGTCGGTGTGATGACCCTGACCGTGGGACTGGCGATGGCCGAGGTGTGCTCGAGCTTCCCGACGGCCGGCGGCCTGTACTACTGGTCGGCCAAGTTGGCCCGCAACAACCCGGGAGCCTGGTCGTGGTTCACCGGGTGGTTCAACTTCCTGGGACAGGTCGCCGTGACAGCAGGCATCGACTTCGGTGCCGCGTTCTTCCTCAACGCCTATCTCGACCTGACCTTCGGCTTCGACGCGACACACCACTGGCACACGGTCCTGCTCTTCGGCGTCATCCTGGTGGTCCACGCGCTGCTGAACACCTTTGGCGTGCGCCTGGTGGCGCTGCTCAACGACATCAGCGTCTGGTGGCACATCATCGGCGTTGCGATCATCGTCGGGCTGTTGGCTCTCATCCCCGATCACCACCAGTCGACCAGCTTCGTGTTCACCAAGTTCGTCAACAACACCGGGTGGAGCTCGACCTTCTACGTGTTCCTGCTCGGCCTGCTGCTGGCGCAGTACACACTCACAGGTTTCGACGCGTCGGCACACATGACCGAGGAGACCCGCGACGCCTCGACGGCCGGTCCGCGGGGAATCGTCTCCTCCATCGTTGTCTCCCTGATCGCCGGGTTCGTCCTGCTCGTCGGCGTCACGTACGCCATCCAGAGTTACGAGAAGGAGGTCGGCAGCGCAACCGGTGTGCCGCCCGCCCAGATCTTCATCGACGCCCTCGGCCGCACCGGCGGGGAGCTCCTGCTGGTCATCGTGATCGTCGCCCAGCTGTTCTGCGGCATGTCGTCGGTCACGGCCAACTCGCGGATGATCTACGCCTTCTCCCGCGACGGCGCGCTGCCGGCATCACACGTCTGGCACCGCATCAACCCCCGCACCCGCACTCCCACCAACGCCATCTGGCTGGCCGCCGCCGGTGCCTTCGTGCTCGGCCTGCCGTACCTGTGGAACAACACGGCCTACGCCGCCGTCACCTCCATCGCGGTGATCGGGCTCTACATCGCCTACGTTTTACCGACCGTCCTGCGGCTGCGCCTCGGTGAGGAATTCCGGCGCGGGCCGTGGCACCTGGGGCGGTGGAGCCGGCCGATCGGGATCATCGCGGTGATCTGGGTGGCGTTCATCACCGTGCTGTTCATGCTCCCCCAGGCCAGCCCGATCACCAGGCTCAACTTCAACTACACGCCGATCGCCGTGGTGGTGGTCCTCGGCTTTGCGGGCATCTACTGGCTGGTCTCGGCGCGCAAATGGTTCCACGGGCCGAAGGTGCAGGGCAGTGCCGAGGAGCTCGCCGCCATCGAGCGCGACCTGGATCGCGTGTGACGGCAGCGCACCTGCCGGCCGGCATCGACCTGGAGCTGTTGCGCCTGGAGGTCGACGCCGGTCGGATCGACACCGTCCTGCTCGTGATCACCGATATGCAAGGCCGGCTGCAGGGCAAGCGGCTGGCCGCCCGCTACTTCATCGACGACGCGCTGGGCGGCACCGTCGAGGGCTGCAACTACCTGCTCGCGGTCGACGTGGACATGAACACCGTCGGCGGCTACACCATGTCGTCCTGGGAGTCGGGCTACGGCGACTTCGTCATGGCGCCGGACCTCACCACCCTGCGCCGGGTGCCCTGGCAGGAGGGCACTGTGATGATCAATTGCGATCTACGCTGGCCCGACGGCCGGTCCGTGGTGGCCTCGCCGCGGCAGATCCTGCAGGCCCAGATCGAACGGCTGGCCGAGCGCGGGTGGGCGGCCCACGTCGGCACCGAGTTGGAGTTCATGCTCTTCGATGAGTCCTACGAGAGCGCCTGGCACAAGGGCTACCGCGACCTCGTGCCGGCCAACCTCTACAACGTCGACTACTCCATCCTCGGCACCTCCCGGGTCGAGCCTCTGCTGCGGCGGATCCGCAACGAGATGGCTGCCGCGGGCCTGGTCGTCGAGTCGGCCAAGGGCGAGTGCAACCTGGGCCAGCACGAGATCGCCTTCAAGTACGCCGAGGCGATGACGACCTGCGACAACCACGTGGTGTACAAGAACGGCGCCAAGGAGATCGCCGCCCAGGAGGGCAAGGCGCTGACATTCATGGCGAAGTTCAACGAGCGGGAGGGCAACTCCTGCCATATCCACCTGTCGCTACGGGGCCGCGACGACGGTGCACCGGTGTTCTCCGCCGGTCACGGGCACTCGCCGGTGTTCGACGCCTTCCTCGCCGGGCAGCTGGCGGCGTTGCGCGAGCTGACGCTCTTCCTGGCGCCCAACATCAATTCGTACAAGCGCTTCGCCAAGGGGTCGTTCGCGCCGACGGCCATCGCCTGGGGCAACGACAACCGCACCTGCGCGCTGCGGGTCGTGGGCCACGACGGGCCGTCGCTGCGGTTCGAGAACCGCGTGCCCGGGGGGGACGTCAACCCCTACCTCGCTGTGGCCGCCCTCATCGCGGCCGGCCTGCACGGGGTGGACGAGGGCTTGGTGCTCGAGGAGCCGTTCGTCGGCAACGCCTACGACTCCGACCGGCCGCAGGTGCCGTCCTCGATCGCCGAGGCGGCGAAGCTGTGGGCGGCGAGCGACCTGGCACGTACTGCCTTCGGCGACGAGGTGGTCGACCACTATGCCAACATGGCGCGGGTGGAGCTCGAGGGGTACAGCGCGGCAGTGACCGACTGGGAGCGCTACCGCGGGTTCGAGCGGCTGTGAGTACGGCGACGCCGTACACAGTCATCAATCCGGCCACTGAAAGCGCCGTCGTCACCCTTCCGCAAGCCGACATCGACGAGCTTGATTCGGCGGTGGCCCGTTCCCTGGTCGCCTACCAGCAGTGGCGCGACGTCGCACCGGCCGACCGGGCCCGGCTGCTGCGCCGATTCGCCGCGGCCGTCGACGGTGACATCGACCACCTCGCCGACCTGGAAGTGCGCAACAGCGGTCACCCGCTGAGCAGCGCCCGCTGGGAAGCGGGCAACGTCCGCGACGTCCTGCACTATTACTCCGCCGCGCCGGAGCGGCTCTTCGGCCGGCAGATCCCGGTGGCAGGTGGCATCGACATCACCTTCCGCGAGCCACTCGGCGTGGTCGGCGTGATCGTGCCCTGGAACTTCCCGATGCCGATCGCCGGCTGGGGCCTGGCCCCTGCACTGGCCGCCGGCAACACGGTGATCGTCAAGCCGGCCGAGCTGACCCCGCTGACGGCGCTGCGGCTGGCGGAGCTGGCGTTGTCGGCGGGCATCCCGGAGGGCGTGCTGCAGGTGGTCGCCGGCAAGGGCTCGGTGATCGGCCAGCGGCTGGTCACTCATCCCGACGTGGCAAAGGTCGTCTTCACCGGCTCCACCGAGGTCGGCCGAGGCGTGTTGGCCGCCGCTGCCGTGCAGGTCAAGCCGGTCACCCTGGAGCTGGGCGGCAAGTCGGCCAACCTGGTCTTCGCCGATGCCGACCTGGAGGCAGCCGCCGTCGCGGCGCCTGCCGCCGTGTTCGACAACGCCGGGCAGGACTGCTGCGCCCGATCCCGGATCCTGGTCGAGCGGTCGGTGCACGACCGCTTCCTGTCCCTGCTGGAGCCCGCTGTACTGGGCGTCAAGGTCGGTGATCCGGCCGATGCAGACACCGAGATGGGCCCGCTGATCAGCGCAGCCCACCGCGACCGCGTCGCCGCCTATGTCCCCGACGGCGCGCCGGTCGCCATCCGCGGGCAGGTGCCCGACGGGCCGGGCTACTGGTACCCCGCGACCGTGCTGGCCCCGGTCGATCCGGCCGACCGTACGGTCTGCGAGGAGATCTTCGGCCCGGTGGTTGTCGTGGTGCCGTTCGACGACGAGGCCGACGCGATCCGCATCGCCAACGACAGCGACTACGGGCTGTCCGGATCGATCTGGACCTCCGACGTCGGCCGGGCGCTGCGGGTGGCGCGCGCCGTCGAGGCGGGCAACCTTTCGGTCAACTCCAACTCCTCGGTGCGCTACTCGACGCCCTTCGGCGGGTTCAAGCAGTCGGGCCTGGGGCGCGAGCTCGGGCCGGACGCGCTGGAGGCCTTCACCGAAATCAAGAACGTCTTCATCTCCACTGGGCTGTAGAGGGGCGGCGGCTGTGCCAGGCAGGCTCGACGGCAAGGTCGCCGTGATCACCGGCGGGGCCGGCGGGATCGGCGCGGCGACGGCCCGGCGCTTCGCCGCCGAGGGTGCCCGGGTCGTCCTGGCGGACCTCGACGACGACGCCGGCCAGGCAGTGGCCGGCGAGGTCGGGGGTCTTTACGTCCGGGCCGATGTCACGTCGGAGTCCGACGTCCAGGCGATGTACGCGGCGGCCCTCGACGCATTCGGCACCCTCGACATCTGCTTCAACAACGCAGGGATCTCCCCGCCCGAGGACGCCTCCATCCTCGAAACCGACCTGGCGGCGTGGCGCCGGGTGCAGGAGGTCAACCTCACGAGCGTTTTCCTGTGCTGCAAGCACGGCATCGCGCACCTGCTCGAGCACGGCGGCGGGTCGGTGATCAATACGGCGTCCTTCGTCGCGGTGATGGGCGCAGCGACCTCGCAGATCTCCTACAGCGCGTCCAAGGGCGGGGTGCTGTCCCTGTCGCGTGAGCTGGGGGTGCAGTTCGCCCGGCAGGGGGTGCGGGTCAACGCGCTGTGCCCGGGGCCGGTCAACACGCCGTTGCTGCAGGAGTTGTTCGCGGCCGATCCTGACAAGGCGGCCCGCCGGCTGGTGCACGTGCCCCTGGGGCGCTTTGCCGAGGCCGACGAGATCGCCTCGGCCGTGGCGTTCCTGGCCAGCAACGACGCGTCCTTCATTACCGCCTCGACGTTCCTGGTCGACGGCGGGATCACGGCGGCCTACGTCACCCCGCTGTAGGCCAGCCTGGCGGCACGCGGTGAGCCGATCAGTCGTCGACCGGCCGCGCTGCTGACCCAGGCCTCGTCGGGCCCGTCGGGTCAGGGTCAACCGGGCCTGGATAACCGAGGGGGCGGTCAGCCCATCGACTTGGCGCCGTCGAGTGACTCCCGGATGATGTCGGCGTGGCCGGCGTGCTGGCTGGTCTCCGCGATGAGGTGCAGCAGGACGCGGCGGGCCGACCAGCGGGCACCCGGCTCGAACCACGGCGCCGCCGGCAGTGGTTGGTCGGCGTCGAGGCCGGGCAGCGTGGCGACCAGTTCGTCCGTGCGCCGGGCCACGGCCTCGTAATCCGCCAGCAGCCCACCCAGCGTCTCCCCGTCGGTCATCCGGAAGCCGGCCGTCCAGTCGACCTCGTCGTCGCCCGAGGGGCCCATCCCCGCCGGGCCGTCGACGATGAAGGCACACCAGGCCCGCTCGGTCCTGGCGACGTGCTTGATGAGGCCGCCAAGTGAGAGCGCGCTGACCGTCGTACGTTGGGCCGCCTGCTCGTCGGTGAGGTCGCGGACCGTATGGCGCAGGAAGTAGCGATGCCTGCCCAGCGTCTCCAGCAGGTCGGCCCGCTCGCCCGCTCCCGTTGTGTGTCAGGGTCGGTCATGGTCCTTATCCGACTCCTTCGGTCAGCCTGACCGGCGGCGTGCCCGCCACGGCGGTGAGCCCAGGCGTGCCCCGGCTCGACGCCAGTTGGCCGGCCACGTCGCGCAACTTGACGTTCTGGTTCTGCGACACCCGGCGCAGCAGTTCGAAGGCCTTGTCAGCCGTCAGCCCATAGCGCTCCATCAGAATTCCCTGCGCCTGGCCGATGAGGTTGCGCGACTGCACCGCCCGCTTGAGGTTCTCCTCGGTCTGGGCACCGGTGAGTGCCACCGCCGCATGGGAGGCGAAGACCAGCCCGACCGCTCGGGCCTCGTCGTCGAAGGCGTAGCGCTGCTGGGAGTACAGGTTCAGGGCGCCGAGGACGTCGTGGCGGTTGTAGAGCTGGAAGGCGAGCAGGCTGCTGACCCCCAACTCCTCGGAGACCCTGGGGCCCCACAGCGGCCACCGGCCGTCATTGGCGAGATCGTCGACCTGCACCGTCTGCTGCTCGCGAATGGCAGACATGCAGGGACCTTCGTCTAGCTCCACCTGCAGCCGGTCGCCCCGGGTGACCAAATCGTCCGTCTGCACCGGCGACTCGATCGCACGACCGCGCACCAGAGAGACACCTGCATAGTCGCAGCCGTCGATCGTCTCCACCGCGAGCTCGACCGCGCGTTGCAACGTCTCGTGCACGTCGCCTTCGTCCATCAACTCGCGGGCGACCGTGGCGAACGTCTCCGACAGCTCCTGGGTGTGCTCGCTCATCGGGTGACCTCCCATGACCCGGCTTGTGTCTGAACCCGGTCTCAGACCTCAGGCTACCTAACCCTTGGGACCCGCGGTGACGGGCCAGACGCTTGCGTGGATGCAGCGCCAGCCGTCCTCGCGCCGCTCATAGGTGTCCAGATAGCGGCTGAACCTCCCGGTGCCACCCGTGGTCCGGGCCGACACGACGGCCGCGTCGCCGTCGACGTGCACCCTGACCTGGTCGATCGCCAGGGAGGGCAACGGGTTGGCCCGCAGGTCGGCGATGTAGCGGTCCATCGCCCACACCTCGCCGGTCGCACCGTCGAGGTAGGAGAACCCGTTCGTGAGGATCGGCTCCAGCATCTCCCACGACCCCCTGCGGCAGGCCTCGATGAACTGCTCGTTGAGGTCGGTCAGCGTCTTGACGTCATCCATGCCGTCTCCTGTCCGGTACGAGATGCGGTGGCAAACATTGCCGAGACGCATCGGTGGGCGTCGAAGACCGGCCGTGAGTAGGCACCGGGTGAGGGCACCAGGTTGTTGTAGAAGGTCGAGCCCTCACACAGGGGGCCGAGCACCCATATCCGGCGCTGCACCCTGCCATCCGCATCGAGCGGATGCTGGTCGCGGTCGACGTCGATGCCGTGAACGTATCGGCTGCCCGGCCGGTGCCGACGCACACATCCCTTGCGGTGCAGCGCGGCAATCAACGGGCTCGCGGAGGAGTCGACCGCGGGGAGTTCGACATGCGCGGCGACCACCCAGTCGACGTCGCGGGCGTACGGCTGACCCAGCCCGGTCGAGGCGATCGTCGTGCAGCCGTCGGCCGGGCGGTGGGTGACGATCGGAGCAGGGCCGAAGGGCGCCTGCGCGACGCCCGCCGCCATCAGGGCCAGCAACTCGCTGTGCCGCTCGTACTGCGGACCGACCACTGCACGGTTGAGCGCCGGAACCGTCCGGGCGTGGAACGCGTCGAGGGACGCGTCGGACAGGCCGCCGAAGTCCACCGCGTACCGGAATGTGTCACGCAGCGCCCGCAAGACGTCGAGAGCCGCCTTGAGCGGGCTGCCGCTGAACCCGCGGGCTCCTTCGGCGAGGTCGAGCCTGATCATCTCGGCCAGCCAGTTCCGGTACGACGAGCTGTCATCGAGCGCCATCCCCGCTGACCCGTCGAAGACCTCGACAGCGTCGAAGCGGCCGAGCTCGCCATCGAGCCGGTCGAGCACCGAGGGCACCCCGGCGGGGCCCGCTGCTGCCATCGCGGCCTCGAGGTCGGTTGCAGCCGGCGAACCGGCCAGCCGGGCCTGGCAGCGGCGGTAGGCGACCCTCATCTCGGTGAGGACCAGCGGCAGCACGTCGGCGTCGAAGTCCAGCGGTGCGCGACGGCTGAACCGCAAGGCGTCCAGGCTGGCCTCGATGAAGACCACCGGCCGGTACGGCGGGCCGAACTCCGTCACCTGCGGACGGGCCCGGCAGGGCAGCCCGGACCGTGAGAAGAACAGTAGTGTCGGCTCGCGCCCGCTGGCCAGGTAGCGGCAGGCACCGCCGTCGTCGACGAACCGGCCACCGCGGCCGACCGTCAGGCACGACATGACGTCCATGGCCGAGAGCCCGAAGCCGCCGATCGCCACCGACTGCGGTGGGCCCGTCTCGGGGACGGCGGCCAGGCTCGCCGGGAGCGGGTACGGCTGCGCGACGAGGCCTTCGATAAGCGCCGCCGGTGCGGCGTTGGGGGTGTAACCCGTGGTCAGGAACACGTTGGCCGCGGCGGTCTGCCTACCGTCGGAGAGCGCGACGACCAAGCCGTCGTCCGGGCCGGGCAGGAGGTCCACCGCCGAGGCCCGGTGCAGGGTGATAGCCACGTTGCCCGGCGCGCGCCGCAGCAACTCGGCGAAGAACCACTGGAGGTACTCCCCGAGGATCCGCCGCGGCAGGAAGTCGGTCGGGCGGATGACGCGGCCGACCTGGCCGACGGTGTAGCCGTCCTCGGCGATGCGCAACCCGCGGTCAGTGACCCACTCGTACAGGCTCGGCCCTGGTTCCCCGACGAGACCGCCGACCGACAGCGGGTCGGGGAACAGCGACACCTGCGAGCATGTCGTGTTGAGCAACAGGTAGTCGGGCTGGTCCAGGGTGTGCACTCCTGCCCCCGCGCAGGTCGGATCGATGATCTCCACCCGGATCCGGTCAGCCGACGGCCCCCGGCGGTCGGCGAGCGTCACGATCCGCTCGAGCACACCGAGCCCCCGCGAGCCCAGGCCGATGACGGCCACGGACCTGCCGGAGGTGGCGTTCACCCGGTCAACCTGATCCGCACCCGGCGGTTCTGCCGGCCCTTGTTCTCCACCTTGTAGATCTCAAGGTTGCCGATCATCCGGGTGGATGCGACGTGTGTGCCGCCGTCGGCCTGCGCGTCGAGGCCGACGATGTCGACGATGCGCATCTCGGTGGTCTGCGGCGGGAACACCGCCTGAGTCCGGACGATGTCCGGCATCGCCAACGCCTCCTTGCGGGGCAGGTGGCGGACCTCGATCCGGCGGTCTGCGGCTATCTCGGCGTTGACCGCGTCCTCCAGGGTCTGCTTGAAGCCCGGCGGCACCTCGGGCAGGTTGAAGTCCATCCGGGCCTCGCCCGGCTCCATGTTGCCGCCGGTCACCAGCGCCCCGAAATCGCGGAACACCGTGCCGCACAGCACGTGAAGGCCGGAATGGGTGCGCATCAGCGTGCTGCGCCGCTGGTCGTCGAGCGCGCCACGGACCGAGGTGCCCGGCGGCGGGACAGGGTCGCTGGGGACGGGCAGCAGGTAGTGGTCCACGCCCTTGCGGGTGCCGACGATCCGGGTCAGCACCCCTTGCCACAGCAGGACGCCGTGATCGGGTGGCTGGCCGCCGCCGCCCGGGTAGAAGGCCGAGGAGTCCAACACGATCCCGGCCTCTGGGTCGGCCGGGTCCGACCACATGACTGTGCAGTCCCACTCCCGTACGGACGGGTCGGCCCAGTCCAGGCGATACGTACGGCCGTGCTGCTCGAAAGCCATCAGTACGACGACCCTTCCCTGAGCGATGCCACCGCGGCGACGCGGGCCGACAGGGCGTGCAAGCCCTCGTCGGCAGCCGCAGCGGCGGCACCCGCGTCATCCGCGCACGCGATGACGTAGCCGAGCCGGTCCTGAAACGAGTGCCGCAGCACCAGGTGGTCGCCGTCCTTGCGGGTCAGGCCGACCTCGACCACGCCCGGCACCTGCCGGGCAGCGGCCAGCCCGGTCACCTCGATCAGGCGGCCTGGCCGGTCGGCCACGAGGAACCGGATGGATCCGGCCCGACGACGGCTCGGGCGGGGCGCCATGGCCTGCCCGGCCGCCTGGGCCACGGTGTGCTCGATCATGTCGATGCCGGTGCATTCCTGCACCATGCGTGGGATCATCCCGCCGGCCAGGCGTGGGTTGACCTCCACCACCTGCGGCCCGGTGCCGGACAGCCGCAACTCCACGTGCGCCGGTCCCCAGCCCAGCCCGAGCGCCCGGAGGGCCCCCAGAGCGGTGCTGCGCAAGGCCGCGTCGTCGACGACGGGCAGCGGTGCGGGGAAGTCATGCCCGATCTCCACGAAGTACGGAGCCGCGCCGAGGTGCTTGCAGGTGATGCCGACGACGTGCTCGTCGAGGGTCTCCACGGAGTACTCGTCGCCGTTGAGGTAGCCCTCCACCACTACCGCACCCTGCGGCGGCAGGCCCAAGTCCGCTGGATCGGCGTCGAGCACGGCCCCGGTCGCGTTGCCCACGTCCTCGAGTTGGCCGCACAGCCGGGTCCCGATCGAGCCGGAGCCCGACACCGGCTTGACGACGACCGGCAGGCCGATGACCGTGGCCGCGGCGCGTGCCTGCTCCGGAGTACGGGCGACGGCGAACTGCGGGCCGGGCACGCCGGCCCCCGTCAACCGGGCTCGCTGGCTGCCCTTGTCGCGGCACCGCCGCACGGCGGCCGCGTCGGGGTGCGGCAGCCCGAGCGACTCGGCCACCTCGGCCGCCGTACCGACGAAGTACTCCGAGCTGCTGGTCACACCGACGACGGCACCGCCGAGGTCGGCGCAGGCCTGTCGTACGGTCAAGACGGCCGAGGTGTCCACCACACGGCAGTCGATCGCGTCGTCGGCCAGGTAGGGGTAGCGGGCGGGATCGCGCGCCAGCAACACCGGCCGCAGGCCGAGTCGGTGTGCGGCGGCGCAGAACAGCCGGCCGGAGCCGCTGGTGTTGCTCTCGACGAGGACCAACCAGTCGGCGGTCACGGCGCACCGCCGGTGTGGCGCCGGACCTCGACGGCCAGCGCCGCGTCGGCTGCGGCCAGCGATGCCCGCCACTCGGCGAGCCACTCCCGCCGCGCCGCCCAAGCAGCCACGGCCGAACGGTGCGGCTCGGCGAAGGCGCCGGGGCCGCCACCGTAGGCCTGGGCGGCCACCAGGTCGGCAAGGTCGGCCTCGCTGAGCTCGATCGCGTCCAGCCAGCCGGGTGGCCCGAACTCGGCCAGCTTGGTGGAACCGGCCTCAACCGCCCTGCGGACGGCCTCACCCACGGTGTGATGTGCCGTGCGGAAGGGCACCCCGCGGCGCACCAGCTGATTGGCGATGGAGGTGGCCATCGTGAAGCCGCTCTCGGCCCGCTCGTGCATGCGCTCCGGCACCGGCCGCGCGCCGCCGATGACAGCCTGGCTGAGCAGCACCGACTCCTGGGCCGCGCGCAGACCGTGCCGGATGCTGGCCATCGCCTCGGTGCCCACCTCGATCGAGTTGGTGAACGGAGTGGCCGTCATCGCACCCGCTGCGGCCGTCCATGCACCGATGGCCTGAGCCGGCTTGGCCTTGATGTGTTCGAGGAGGAAGGCGTTGCGCTTCTGCGGCATGGCCGAGCTGCCACCGACCAGCCGGTCGGGGAAGGTGAGCAGGCCGAACTCCGCAGTGCTCCACAGCTGGAGGTCGGTCGCCAGCCGGCTCAGCGCGATGGTCAGGCCGGCGGCAGCGGAGAGCAGCCGCAGGGGCACGTCGCGGCTGGCCACGGCATCGAGCGCGTGCGCGGTCGTGGTGGCGAAGCCGAGCAGCCCGGCGGTGAACGTCGGGTCGATCGGCAGGTCGGTGCCGGCGGCGGCACTCGCGCCGAGGGGGCAGACGACCAGACCGGCCGCTGCGGCCCGCAACGCCTCCAGCTCGCGGCCGGCCGCCAAGGCGACACCGAGCAGGTAGTAGCCGTAGGTGATCGGCATCGCTGCCTGGAAGTGCGTGTATACCGGCATCGTCACCGATGCGTAGGCACGTGCCCGGGCCAGCAGCACCGCCTCCAGCCGCACCGCCTGCGCACCGACGTCGAGCACCCAGTCGCGCAGCTGCAGGCTGGTCAGCGTCGCCTTGAGGTCGTTGCGCGACCGGCCCGTATGCAGCACTCCGCCGATGTCGGCGCCCAGCACCTCTACCAGGTATCCCTCGTACATCAGGTAGAGCCCTCGCGGAGCAGCGCGGTGCAACAACGGCGCGAAGGCCTCGCTGGTCAGGCGGTCCATCACGAGCAGGAGCGCGCGCGCTGCCTTGGCGCTGATCAGCCCCTGGGCGGCCAGCATCACAACATGGGCCTGGTCGACCCGAATCATCAGGGGCAATTCGGCGGCGATGTCAGCCGGCCCGAGATCGCCGTAGACCACACGTCTGGTCCGAGGCCGCAACCCGGCGACAAGACGCCCGGTGCCGCTCACCGGACCCCGCTGGTGGCCAGTACGTCGGAAAGCGAGCGCCGGGCCCACTCGAACGCCGTCCACGGGCCGCCGGGCTGCCGGGGATCGGAGACCGGGACCGGCTCGAGGGGCAGCCGCGCGTCGAGGTGATCGCCGGCCAGGAGCCAGGAGTCGTCGTAGACCGTGTCGATGTAGCGGTGCCCCTCGTCGGGCAGCAGCACGACGGTCAGCGCGGACGGGTTGGCCTGCGCCCACCACCGCGCCGCGAGAAAGGCAGCCCCGCTGGTCGGCCCCATGAACAGCGCATGCCGTTGGTGCAGCTGCCGGGTCGCCGCATAGGCCGCCGACGCCGAGCACCAGTGCACGCTGTCGAAAACAGTGTGATCGAGGTTGGCCGGCATCAGGCTCATCCCCAGGCCACGCAGCTCGCGGTGCCCGTCGGTGTGGCCGAACAGCACGCTGGCCTGGGTGTCGACGCCGATGGCCCGGCACTCGGGGAGCAGGGAGCGCAGGTAGCCGGTCGTGCCGCACATCGAGCCACCCGAGCCGACCGGCCCCACGACGCAGTCCACCTGGCCGAGGCACTCGATCAGCAGTTCGGCGACACAGGCGTAGGACCGCGGGTTGTCGGGGTTGGAGTATTGCTGCGGCCAGAAGCAGGAGACGTGCTCGGCCTGGATCTGACCCAACCGGTCCAGCCGTGCCGCCTGATATCCGCCGATGGCCGCCGCGGCAGTTGCCGGCACGCGCTCGACCACAGCACCGAGATCCAGCAGCCGGCGGTAGAGCCGCTCGTCGATCACCGGATCGCTGACCAAGATCACCCGCTGGTCCATGTGCACAGCCTGCATGGCCAGCGCCAGACCGAAGGTGCCCGAGGTCGACTCGACGATCACGGTGCCCGGCTCGAGGCGCCCCTCGGCTGCTGCTTTGCGCAGGATGTAGCGCGCCGGGATCATCTTCATCAGGGTGAAGCAGGCACCGTAGAGGTTGGGCCCGAGCCTGATCAGCCGTGGCAACTGGTATGCCTGAGTCGCCTCGGTGTCGGCGCCGCGGATCGCCATCAGGCCGGCACCGTGATGGTGTCGGTCAGCACGAGACCGAGGCCCTGGATGCCCGCACCGCACTCCGCCAGGCCGTCCTGCAGCCCGGGCCTGCGGGCGTCGAAGATGAGGCCGGCCACCGTGCCGCTGTGTGCGACCTGCACGCCGCAGCCGCCGCTGTGCCGGCAGAGGTCGATCAGTGGCTCGAGGACCGGCTTGGGCAGGAACCGCTGGTTGATCCGGGCACTGGCCGTGGCCACCCGCCCGAGGAGACCGACGTCTTGCGTGGCGACGGCCCGACGCAGGCCAGAACTCAGCACGCCGAAGACGCCGATCTCGCGGTCGTCGTACTCGGCGGGCACCAGCCGCAGGGTGTCCACTCGCGCGCCCGGATCGGTGTTGCAGCCCAGCACGACCATGGGTGGCAGCCGCGGCCCGAGGGTGTCGAGGACCATCCCCTCCCGATGGGCGAAGAGCACCACCCGGTCGTCGATCATGACCGGATCAGACGCGCACTCGGCGAGGACGGCCAGCCGGCCCTCCTCCTCGCGCGACAGCGGGACACCGTGGAAGTCGGCGACGGCGCGGATCGTGGCCGTGACATCGCTGGTGGACGAGCCCATGCCGATGCCCCGAGGGATGTCACTGGTGATCTCGATCTGCCCACCCTTGGCCGACGCCGGCTGCCGGGAGAACTCGCGCAGGGCAAGCACGGCGGCCCGGCGTACCAGAATTTGCTCAGGGGTCCCGACGATGCCCCAGTGCCGCTGGCTGGGATGAAAGACCGCCCGCGAACCCCTGCTCGGGTGCGGCAAGGTGACCAGCGCCCGGCACAGCCGGCCGTTCGCCGTCCCGAACACGCCTTGGAGGAGCTCCCCGTGGTGCGCCGGTGCATAGCCGACACCGACCTCCACGGCAGCGGCACCCGTCGGTCGCGATTCGGCGACTGGGCCAAGCGCCCGCAGCTGGTGCACCCTCGCAGTCCCGTCCGGCTCGTGGTCGACCGGCAGAGTCAGGTCAGCGGCTTGGTGACCGTGAAGACGAGGCTCTCGTGCTCGTGCTCGTAATCACGGTATTCGGCGTGCGGCGGCTCGGTCCAGGTGTCTACGTCCATCGCCACGGCGGTCAGGCCGACCGAGCTCAGCAGGTGCTCGATGTCGTCGCGGTCGTAGAACCTGCAATAGAGCTTGAAATGGTCGACGAACTCCTTGGGCCCGATCTCGGAGATATTCGGATCGGTCACCTGGCAGTCGTTCATCGTCCACATGTTCGCGACGATGCTGCCGCCGGGCCGCAGGATCCTGTCGAACTCCCTCAGCGCGGCTGCCGGGTCGGTCAGGTGCCCCAGCAGGTCCCAGCAGAAGATGCCGTCCAAGGAGGCGTCGAGCAGCCCCGTGGCGAACGCGTCGAGAGTCACGAAGATCACCCGGTCGCGGATGCCCGCCTTGTCGACGACCTGCTCGGCGATCGCCATCGCCTTGGGGGAGGTGTCCCCGGCCAGCAGTACCGAGGCCCCCCCGGCCAGCGGCGGCAGGTTGCGGCCGTCCCCGCAGGGGAGGTCCACGACGATCTTGGCGCGGTTGGCCGCGAACAACTGGGCAGCCCGCACGGCGTAGGGCACCGCAGGGTCGCCCCACAGGTTGCTGTGCCCCTTCAGTCGGGAGGAATCGTAGGCGTCGTCCCATAGCGGCACCGCGGCCGCGTCGCGAGAGGGAACTCCTGCGGTCACGAAGGCCTCCTCGGTCGCTGCGTACCGGAGCGCAGACGACGGAACGTTACAAGCCGCATCACACGCCCGCAACGCAACCGTTGTCTGACATCGTTCTAAGTTAGCCGTTCCGGCGGGCGAATGCTCGGTCAGGCGTCTCGGCCGTACTCGCGGCAGTCCGGCCTCCCCGAGCCGTCCGACGTTCTTATTGGTGACAATACCGTTGTTGTCGCCTATCCACCGTGACACCGGCACGGAGAACCTTTAGCCTCTGGGGGCGGCCGCGTCAGGGTTTGCGCCGGAGAGCCCTCCCCTCCGCCCTGCGGCGCGGCCGTGGCCGGGAGGCTGGCATGGGTGATCGGCGGAAGTGGCAGCCATGCAGCGCTTTCTGAGCGACACCGCGGAGTACTACCGCTCGGGCCTGGTCGACGTCGCCCGCTGGGAGCAGTACGGGATCGACGGAGTGCTGCCTTTCCAGGCCATGTGGTACACCGTGCCGCCGGCCTCGAGCAGTCCCCAGGACGACCACCCCGAGGTGGAGCTCTCTGTCGTGGTGAGCGGCTGCGCCCGCGTGGAGGCCGGCGGGCAGCAGACCGATGTCCCGCAAGGTGGGGCATTCCTGCTCGACAGCGCAGAGCCCCACATCATCCACAACCCGTCGCCGGATGTCCCCCTCCTGGTCTTCACGACCTTCTGGATGCCCGTGCCGGATGCTGCCGGGGCCCGGCGGTGAGCGAGCTACCGACCGGCGTCACCGTCATCGTGATTCCCCAACCGACGGTGAACGGCCCACTTCACATAGGTCACCTGTCCGGCCCCTACCTGGCGGCCGATGTTGCCTCACGTGCGGCCCGGGCCCGGGGCGAGCGGGTGCTCACGCTGGCCGGCATCGACGTGCACCCAAACTACGTCCTGACCAAGGCCGAGACCCTCGGAGTCGGCGTCGAGGAGATGGTCGCCGACTACCGCTCGCGGATCACCACTGCATACGAGCTGGCCCGGATCGGCTATGACGTCTTCCTCGACCCGCAGGAGCTGGACTACCAGCAGGCAGTCGCCGGGATGCTGCGCGAGATGGTCACCAACGGCACGGTGCCGATGGAGGAATGCACGCTGCATCGGTGCAGTGACTGCGGCCGGACGCTGCACCATTCCTACGTCGTGGGCAAGTGCGGGGTCTGCGGCACGGGCGCCAACGGCACCTCCTGCGAGGGCTGCGGCGGCTTCACCTCGGCCCAGACGCTGATCGACCCGAGCTGCAGCCGCTGCGGCGGCAGCCCCGTGCCCCTGGTCGCCACCGTGCCGGTGCTGCGCCTGGAGACCTATCGCGAGCGCCTGGTGGCCGAGTGGGTACAGGGCGAGTGGCCGGCCCGGATGCGGACCATGCTGCGGCAGTACCAGCAGGCGCCGCTGCCCGACATCCCCCTTGCCTATCCGACGAACTGGGGGATCGAGTGTGACGGCCCGCTGTCCGGGCTGCGCGTGGACTTCCCCACCGAGCTGGGCCTGAGCTACCTGTACGGCGCGGCCAAGGCCCTGCGCCCGCTGGCCACCACGCTCGCCGAACGCGTCGAAGCCTGGCAGGAGGTCGACGGGGTCTGGCACTTCAACGGCATGGACAACACCTTCTACTTCACGATCCTCTATCCCGCCCTGCTGGCAGCCGCGGGCGTGCCGACCCCCAAGGCCCGTGGCGCGGTGGTCAACGAGCTCTACCTGCTCGAGGGACAGAAGTTCTCCACCAGCCGCAACCACGCCCTGTGGGCCGATGAGTTCCTCGCCACCGAGGACCCTGAGCTGGTCCGCCTCTACCTGTCATGGGATCGCCCCGACCGTTGCGAGAGCGACTTCACCGACGAGTCGTTCCGGGCCTTCGGCGACTGGGTCCGCCCGCTGCTGGAGAGCCGAGCAACCGTGGGCGGCCCGGCCGGGCCAGCGATTCCCAAGGCTCTCGTCGCCGCCGAGCTCGACCGGGCCGAGCAGGCGTTGCACCTGGCGGATTTCGATGCGGCGCTGGCCACCCGCAGCCTGCTGCTGGCCCTGGGCACGGGCTACGGACACGATTCGCCGGCGATGGCCGCGCTGGCCGGGCGGGCACCGGCTCGCGGCACCGAGGGCGGGTAGCCCACCATGCGGGCGTGCATCATCGGAGCCGGCCTGTCCGGTTCCCTGCTCGCCTGGCGGCTGGGCCAGGCCGGTGGCGTCGATTGGCGGATCGACCTCATCCTCGGGGTGCCCCACCCGACCGGCCGGGCCGACGCGACGGCGGCCTCGGGAGGAGCCGTCCGGGCCTACGAGACCGACCCGCGGCAGCGCCGTCTCGCCATCGACAGCCTGGCCGAGCTGTTGGCGAGCCCGACGTTGCGCGACTGGGCCGGCTACCAGCCGACCGGGTCGGCCTACGTGCGCAGCAACTCGGCCGACCTGCCGGGTGCGGTGGCCGAGATCGAGGAGGCAGTGCCCGGTTCGGCGCAGGTGGTCACCGCGGATGACCTGGCGGCCGCCGGATGGACCGGCCTGCCGCAGGCGGCGACCGCAGTGCTCGAGTCGGCGGCCGGATACACCTCGCCGGCCCGCCTGCGCGAATCGGTCCTCGCCGACGGCGGCCTGCGCGGACGTGTCGCCGTGCACGAGGTGACCGTCGACCGCGTGAGCACGTTGGACAACGGCACGCTGGCCTGTCAGTGGGCAGGTGAGACGCACGAGTACGACCTCGTGGTCGCCGCCACCGGCCCCTGGACCCGCGCGTTCCTGCAGGCCAGCGGACTGCCGACGGAGGGCTACCGCACCAAGGTCGTCCAGTACGCCGTCCACCCTGCCAACGGCTGGCTCCCGCCGGCCTTCGTCGATGAGACCTCTGGGCTCTTCGGCCGGCCGACTGCGGACGGTGGCCTGCTCCTGGGCCTGCCCACCGACCACTGGGACCTCGACCCCGACACCCAACCGGACTCCTCGGCGTTGCGCGAGCGGGCCGCCGAACTCGCCAGGCAGCGGTTCCCGAGGCTGGACATCGGGCCGGCCGGTCAGCCGTTCGGCTCGGCGGACTGCTACTGCGACCCGCCCATCTTGTCCCTGCGTCCCGTCTTGAACAGCGCCAGCCAGGCGGTGCCGTGGTTGTTCACCTTCACCGGCGGGTCCGGCGGGTCGGCCAAGACGGCGCTGGCGGCGAGCAGTCGGGCTGCTGCCGACCTCGTCACCTCCGGTGCAGCCAGTGAACTCATCGCCAGCGGACACAGGAGAGGGCACTCATGAACGACCATGGCATCTCAGTCGAGGTCCTCCCGACGTACCACACCATCGGAGTGGGAGCCGGGCCGGCCAACCTGAGCCTCGCCGCGCTGTTCGAGTCCTCGACGTCCGAGCGGATCGCGCTGTTCGACCGCCAGCCCGGACCGTCCTGGCACAACCGGCTGCTGCACTCCGGTGTCCGGATGCAAACGTCCTGGCTCAAGGACCTGGTCTCGCTGGTCGATCCCCGGCACGAGCTGACCTTCCTGAACTACCTGGTCACCACCGGCCGCCTCTTCGCCCTGCTCAACTCGCAGTTCGACGTCATCCCGCGGTTGGAGTACGTCCGCTATCTGGCGTGGGCCTCGGCTCGCCTGCAGAACGTGAGATACGGCGTGGACGTCGACCGGATCTCCTTCGACGAGGAAGGCTTCGTCGTCTACTCCGGCAAGCAGCCGATGGCCCGCTCCGAGCACCTCGTCATCGGCATGGGCAGCGCGCCGTTCATCCCCGAGTGCCTGTCCGGGCTGCCGCCCGAGCGGGCGTTCATCGCCGACGAGCTGGCCGAGCGGCTCGATGAGATGACCGACCCGGACGCCCCGGTGGCGGTGGTGGGCGGCGGGCAGACCGGGCTCGAGGCGACGCTGAAACTGCTCAACCGCGGCTACACCGACATCAGCTGGTTCGGCCGCCGGCTGTGGTTCGACACGATCGACGACTCCCCGTGCGCCAACGACGTCTACCGCCCAGCGCACCTCGAGGCCTTGCAACGACTGTCCCCGCCGACCAGGCGGCGGGTCATCGCCGGCCTGAGCCCCACCGGGGACGCACTCACGCCGGGCGCGATGCGGGGGCTGTACCAGGTCAACTACGACGCCATGCTGGCACTCGGCACGTTCCCCCTCACGCTCTATCCGGCCCGCGACGTGACGACGGCGGCCGTGGACGGCGACTCGATCGTGCTGACCTGCCAGACCCCCGAGCAGCGCGAAGACCACCGCGCCTCGCACGTGGTGATCGCCACGGGTCGGGCCAACGCACCGGTGCCCTTCGACGATGACCTGCGGGAGCGCGTCGAGGTGACCGACGAGGGTGAGCTGGTCGTGGAGCTGGACTTCTCCGTACGGTGGAAGGGCTCCAACGGCCACCGGATCTACGCGCTCAACCGCGCCCGCTCCAACCACGGATTGACCGACACCAATCTCACGCTCCTGCCGGTGCGCTCGGCCATCGTGCTCAATTCCCTCTTCGAGCGGCAGATGTTCGAGATCCGCGACGAGCTCTGCCCGGTCAACTGGGGCTGAGCGTGACCGACTATGAAGGGCGGACGTTCCGGCCGGTCGATGCCGGCCAGGGCGACCAGCCGACGGCCGTTGCACCAGCGACAGGGCACTACCACCAGGACGGCGACGTCGTGTCGGCGGAATTCGCCGGCGGCGAAGTCCGGGCCGGCCGGCTGATCGGGACCGTGCAGGCGGACGGCACCATCGACGGGGCGTACTGCCTGCTCACCGCCGAGACCAAGCCGGTCGCCGGCGCCTGCCGGAGCACCCCCACGGTGCTGGCCGACGGCCGCATCAGGCTCACCGAGCAATGGCAGCGCCTCGACGGCTCGTCGGGCGTATCCCACGTCGAGGAGGTCGCGCCATGACACCCGACCAGCCCCTGCTGCTCGTGATCGGTACGGGCAGCCGCGAGTTCCGCGAGTACCTGCTGAGCTCCATCGGCACCAGCTATCGCGTGCACGTGTTCCTCGGTGCCGAGCCCACCTGGCAACGCGACCACATCTGCGCCTGGACGGTCATCCCGGGGATGGACGAAGAGACGATCGACGCCGAGAAGATGTCGTCGGCTGCCACAGCGCTGACCGGCCGGGAGCCGGTGCACGGGGTGATGAGCTGGGATGAGGCCCGCGTGCTGCAGGTCGCCAAGGTCGGGGCCGCGCTGGGGCTGCCCGGTGGCAATCCTGCCGCGGCTATGCGCTGCCGGGACAAGCACCAGACCCGCGAGGCGCTGGCCGCCGCAGACCTGCCGCAACCTCAGTCGATCCTCATCAAGGGGGCCGACGAGGCGCTGGCCGCCGCGGAGCGGATCGGCTATCCGGTAGTCCTCAAGCCGCGCGCCCAGGCCGGCAGCCTTGGGGTGGTCAGGGTGGACACGCCTGAGGAGCTGACCATGCTGTTCGCATTCGCGCGCGGCACCACCATGGCCGGTGCGTGGCACGACGACGTCGAGCGGCTGGTCGAGGAGTATCTTGACGCCCCCGAGGTCAGCATCGACTCGGCGGTCCACACCGGCCAGGTCTTCCCGTTCTGCGTGGCGCGCAAGGGCCTGGGCTACCCGCCGTACTTCGAAGAGGTGGGCCATGTCGTACACGGCACGGACCCGCTGCTCACCGACCCTGACATCCAGAGCTCCCTGGAGCGCATCCACAGCGCGCTGGGCTTCACCGACGGCATGACCCATGTCGAGGCCAAGGTGACGCCGAGAGGCCTGGAGGTCATCGAGGTCAACGGGCGCCTGGGCGGGGACATGATCCCCTACCTGGGCCTGCGCGCCCGCGGTATCGACCCCGGGCTCGCGGCCGCCGCCGTGGCCTGCGGCCGCCTCCCGTCACTGCAGCCCGATCGCCAGCTGGTCGCCGCCGTGCGCTTCTTCTACGTCGAGCAGGACGACACCACCATCGGGTCGATCGGCTTCGCCGACGCCCCGCTGCCGGCTGCTGTCGACCGCCGGGTGACCCTCGTCGCGCCCGGAGCTGTGGTGTCACCGCCGCCGAAGGGCATCCTGTTCGGCCGCATCGCCTACGCCACCGCGGTCGCAGACACCGATCAGGAATGCCAGGCGGCTCTCGATGCAGCCGAGGCCACCCTGCGCGTCGCGCCGGCCGGTGCTGCGGTCGGCGTCGGAGCCTAGGGCAGCGATGGCCCCGTACGTAGTCGTCGTCGACCCGCTGTCCACCGGGCAGGAGTATCCTGCCGTGTTCCGCACGGCCGGATACGAGACGGTGGGGGTGCTGTCGGCCGCCGTACCGCCCGAGATATACCGGGCGTCGTGGCACCCGGAGAACTTCGAGCACATCCACGTGTTCGACGGCGACCTGCCCGCGCTGGCCCGAGCGCTGCGGGCCTACGGGCCACGATGCGTGATCCCTGGCACGGAGGTGGGCGTCGACCTGGCTGAAGCCCTGAACCCGCTCGTGCCACCGGGCACGGGCAACGACCCCGCGCTGGCAGCGGCCCGGCGCAACAAGTGGGACATGGGTGAGGCGGTACGCCGGGCCGGTCTGCCTCATCTTCGCCAGATCTGTGCCGGCGATCCGCAGACGGTCGACCACTGGGTGCGCGAGTCGCACCTGCAGGAGCGCCGGCTGGTGCTCAAACCGCCGCGCAGCAGCGCTACCGACAACGTGCATATCGTCGGCCCGGGCGAGCCCTGGCGGCCGTTCTTCGACCAGATCTACGGCCAGCTCAACCTGATGGACGAACGCAACGACTCGGTCCTGGTGCAGGAATTCGCCGAGGGCACCGAGTTCCTGATCGACAGCTGTTCGGCCGACGGGCGGCACGGGCTGGTCGACGTGTGCCGCTATACGAAGTCACGTCGCGGTGACCGGATCGGGATCTACGACCTGATCGACTTCCTGCCTCCCGACGCTCCCGACGTAGCCCCGGTCTGGGCATACACCCGGCGAGTGCTCGATGCTCTCGGCATCCGCAACGGCTGCGCCCACAGCGAGGTCATCCTCACCGCGGGCGGGCCTCGGTTGCTGGAGGTCGGTGCGCGCCCGGCCGGGGGCGGGCACCAGATGATCACCAAGCTGGCCACCGGCACCAACCAGATCCTGCGCCACGTGGCACAGCTGACCCGGGGAACCTTCAGCGACGGCTACCAGCTGATCCAGCACGTATGCAGCGTCGTCATCTCCGCGCCGCTGGGCGGCGTCTGGCGCAACGCGGGGATCTTCGCCGATGTCGCGGCGCTGCCGACGTACTACACCGAGCACTTCTACTTCGGCACCGGCGACGTGGTGCCGCCGGCCGGTGCGCTGTTCGACATGCTGGGCTGGGTAGTCCTCGCCGCTACCGACCGCGCGGCACTCGAGGCGGATTACCGGCGCATCAAGGAGCTGGAGCGCCAGATCGAGGTCGATCCGGTGCAGCCGGCCACCTCGGGCTGAGGAGGTCGCGTGCCCGATACCGCTCCCGCATCCGTGCCGAAAACGAAGAAGGACGACGCCGGCATCTGGATCACCTTGCGCCAGTCAACGGGGCCGGTGCGCGCCATGCTTCTGGGCATCCTGGTCAACCGGCTCGGTGGGTTCCTGCAGACGTTTCTGGTGCTGTTCCTGACCCATCGCGGGTTCAGTGCAGTGCAGGCCGGCGTCGCGCTCGGCTGCTACGGCGCCGGGTCGCTGCTGGGCATCCTCGTCGGCGGAGCGCTGGCCGACCGGCTCGGCCCGCGGGCGGGGACGTTGCTGTCGATGCTGGGTACGGCGGGGTTGCTCATCGTCGTCCTCTACGTGCCGAACTACCCGGCCATGGTGCTAACCGTCGTCACGGTCGGGCTCGTCGCGCAGCTCTACCGCCCGGCTTCGGCGACCCTGCTCGCCGAGCTGACTCCCGAACACCAGCAGGTGATGATCTTCGCGATGTACCGGCTCGCCGTGAACATCGGCACGACAGCGGCGCCGGTGGTCGGCGCGGCGCTGATCGCGGTTTCGTACAACCTGCTGTTCTGGGCAGAAGCGGTTGCCGCGCTCCTCTACGCCGCTATCGCCGCCATCACCCTCCCGCGCCGGCCGGCGCACCCTCAGAACACGCGGGCCGGCACGTCGCCCGAGCGTGGTTACCGGGCGGTGCTGGCCGACCGCCGGTACCTGGCCTATCTCATTGGCGCCTTCGTCAATGCAGCCGTCTACGTCCAGTACGTCAGCACGCTCCCACTGACCATGCGCGACGCAGGGCTTGCGACCGTCTGGTACGCGGCAGTGGTCTCGCTGAACGGGCTCATCGTCATCACCTGCGAGTTGCTGGTGACCAAAGTCGTGCAGCGCTGGCTCATCCGGCGGGTGGTCGCGGTCGGCTTCATCCTGCTCGGCGCAGGGATGTCGATCTACGCCCTGCCCTGGCGGCCCGCGGTGTTCGTCATCGGGACGCTGGTGTGGACACTGGCCGAGATCACCGCCGGACCGACGATGTTCGCCTACCCCGGGATGGTTGCTCCCGAAGGGCTGCGCGGTCGCTACATCGGCGCGATGCAGACCGCCTTCAGCCTGGGCCTGGCGGTCGGGCCGCCGGCCGGCGTGCTGCTCTATCGGGCCATCGGGTTCGACGTCTGGTGGTGCCTCGGCCTCGCCTGCCTGATCGGCGCGGCGATCGCGCTGCCGGCGATGCGCCAACCGGCGCTGACCGACCAGGAGACGGTGAGCGCATGACCCACGACGCCCTTGTGACCGACTACATCGCCAGCCTGGCCCGCTCCGGCTGGCGGGCGAGCGACCTGATCGATGCGGTCCGCGACCACATCACCATCGACACCACCTACGCCGCCCGCACACTGAGTCGCCCCGGCTTGCTCAGCCATGCCGAGGTCACCCAGCTGACCGAGGATCTCGATCACCTGCACGCAGCGCTGACCGGGCTGCCGGACCGGCTGTTCGGCGGCGACATGGCCGCCTTCGCCCGTGCCGTCGGTGCGACCGAGGCCCAGGCTCTGGCGTGTGTCAGGGGGAGGAGTGCGGCCCCGCCGCGGATGGGCCGGGCGGACCTGCTGCTCGACGACGTGGGCTTCCGGCTCATGGAGGTCAACTGGACCAGTGCCGTCGGTGGCCTGGACACCGCCGGGCTCAACCGGCGGCTGCTCGAGCTGCCGTTCTTCGCCGAGTTTGCCGAGCGGCAGGGCCTGACCTTCATCGACCCGATGGTCGAGCTCGTCGACACGCTGTTCACCGAATGCAAAGTGCCCACCGGCACCCGTCCGGTCGTGGGCCTGGTCGACTGGCCGGCGAGCTTCGAGACTCTCGAACCGCAGCTGCGTAAGAGCGCGGAGTGGCTGGGCGCCTTCGGGATGGATGCCTACCCCTGTCATGTCGGCCAGCTGAGATACGCCGACGGGCGCGTGTGGCTCGAGGATCTGGCCATTGACGTCGTCTACCGGCTGTTCCTGATGGAAGACCTGCTCGACGACTCCGGGCCGGCGTTGATCGAGCCGGTCCTGCGCGCGGCCGAGCGCGGGGAGGTTGCGCTGTTCACTGCGATGGACTCCGAGCTGTACGGCAGCAAGGCAGCCCTGGCGCTGCTCTCCGACGAGGCGATGCGCCAGCATCTGGCGCCCCGAGAGCTCGCCTGCATCGACCGCATCCTGCCGTGGACCCGGATGGTCCGATACGGCCCCGTCACGGTCGCCGGGAAGCGGGTAGAACTCACCGAGTATGCCGCCGACCAGCAGCCGGAGCTGATCCTCAAGCCGACCCTGTTCCACGGCGGCATGGGCGTCGTGCAGGGCTGGAAGACCACTCGGGAGGACTGGCGGCAACGGATCGAAGCCGCGGTGGATCAGCCGTTCGTGCTCCAACGACGCATCCACGCGACACCGGAACCGTTCCCCACCGACACGGGCATCGAGAAGATCACGCTCGCGTGGGGCGCTTTCATGGTCTCGCGCGGTTACGGGGGCATGCTCGTACGCGGGAGCCCCGATGCCGATTCGCTACTGAGCGTCAACCTGGGCGCCACGGCGACCTGCTGCTTCCATCAGACCAGGCCGACGTGATGCGGCGCTTTGCCGTACCTGTGATGATTCCGGCAGACGCGTTCTGGGTGATGGCGGGGGGTCTGGACCTTGACAATGCGTTTGGCTCACATCTAACGTCCGGCATGCCTTCGGGTTGTTTAGGCCCATGAGCTCCTGAGAGGCGTCCCTGGGGGGTTGGCCGCACCCGCTACCCATGCGGGGTCCACACCTGAGAGAGGGAGTCGAAGATGTCTATTTGGA
The DNA here is from genome assembly GCA_040003795.1 of Pseudonocardiales bacterium. Taxonomy (GTDB): domain Bacteria; phylum Actinomycetota; class Actinomycetes; order Mycobacteriales; family QHCA01; genus QHCA01. The sequence goes on from JBDUBV010000004.1 coordinate 36,337, forward strand.
GCAGGCCCGCGATTCGGATCGCAGGGGCGGTGCTGGCCTCCGGGGCGCTCGTCCTGGGCAGCCAGACCGGCGCAAGCGCCAACTCCGGTGCCAACCCTGCCTCGAGGGGGCGCTTCAGCGGGCCATCGGTGATCTCGTTCAACGTCACCACCGACGGGGGTTACTCGATGCCCCCGCGGGTGCACTCCGGCTTCGTGACTCTCCGGGGCAGCTCCCCCGAAGCCGCCTACCACGCGGTGCAAGGCTTCAGCCTCAAGCCGGGGGTGAGCCTGGCCCAAGCCAAGCAGGACATCACAGCTGTGCTGAGCGACGACTCGGTTACGGCCCTGGCAGGGCTACGCGCGCTCTATCGCGACATCGTGGAGATCGGCGGGGTCGTCACCAGCCCGTATGCCGCACAGGAGGTCACAATCCCGCTGGAGCGCGGGACCTACTACTTCGTGGACCTCAGCGACCCGTTGCTGCGCTACCACACACTGCGTGCGGTCGGAAACTTCAAGTGGAGTACACCACCCAGGTTCACCACGGTGATCGAGTCGACGATGGTCAACGGCCAGCCACGCTTCCGGGCACCGTCCACCCTCGCGCACAACGGCACCTTCCTCGCCGTCGTCACTGGCGATGAGTTCCACGAGACCGTCTTCCGCCCGGTCGTGCCGGGCACTACCGACGCCTACGTCACTGCGTTCTACAACGCAGTGCTCGCCGGAGGTCCCATCCCGGCGTCGCCGTGGACCGGTTTCCAGGCCGGCCTGCAGTCGCTGTCACCGGGGCGGTGGGCGATCGTGCACATCAACCTGGCCCCCGGGCCCTACGAGTTGATCTGCTACGTGCCCAGCGACGAGAACCTCATACCGCACGGCTGGATGGGCATGCACAAGTTGATGCGCCTGACCTGATTCTCAGCACAGCATCCGGACTCCTTCGGTGATGCTGCCCGAGGTCGCACCACTCCGCGGCCTCGGGCAGTTGTCGTTGCTGGTGGCTAGCACGTCGATGAGTTCCGCCCCGTACGGCGGTCTATCGATGCAGCATCCTCACCCGGGGTGCAACCTCCACGTACGGAAGGAAGCGTCGTCATGGCACAGAAGATCGTTCCGAGCCTGTGGTTCGACACGGAGGCGGAGGAGGCTGCTGACTACTACGTCTCCGTCTTCGCGAACTCCCGCATCGTCAACGTCAGCCACTACACCGAGGGCGGCCCGCGGGAGCCGGGCACGGTGATGACTGTGGAGTTCGAGCTTGACGGGCAGCGGTTCGTCGGGATCAACGGCGGCCCGCAGTTCACGTTCGACGAGGCCGTGTCGTTCCAGATCAGCTGTGCCGACCAGGCCGAGGTCGACTACTACTGGGAGCGGTTGACCGACGGTGGCGAGGAAGGGCAGTGCGGCTGGCTCAAGGACAGGTACGGGCTGTCCTGGCAGGTCGTGCCGACCGGAATGGCCGAGGTGTTCGCCGACCCGGACCCCGAGCGCGCCAACCGGGCGATGCAGGCGATGCTGCAGATGCGCAAGATCGACGTCGCTGCGCTGCGCCGGGCAGCTGCTGCCGAACTATGAATGGCAACGCCGACCGAGTCTGTGTGTAGGTTCCGAGGTTGGCAGCCGGGCGGGTGCGGGGGGATGCGAGGACACCTGAGCGCTTGAGTCACCCGTCCATCGCCAGCTCGGCCCGCACGCCCAGCAGCCGAACCGGGCGGGTCAGGTCGAACGTCTCCAGCACGGCCAGCGCAGCCCGCTCGACCTCGGCCACCTCCGTCGTCGGCTGCGGGAGCTTGCGGATGCGGGTCTGGGTGAAGAAGGTGGCGTACCGGACCTTGACCGCGACCCGGGTGACGACCCGCCCGTCAGCGAAGACGTCCGCCGCAAGCTCCCTGGCCAGCAACGCCATCGCCGAGCCGATCGCGGCCGGGTCGGTGAGGTCCTGCGGATAGGTCGTCTCGCGGCTGCGGCCCCGGGCCACCCACGGTGCGGTGACGATCTCCGCGCTGCCTTCCCCGCGGGCCAGGCGGGGCAGCCACGAGCCCAGGGCCGGCCCGAAGCGCTCGATCAGCCGTGCCTCTTCGGCTGCGGACAGATCGGCGACGGTGGACAGCCCCATCGCCACCAGCTTCCGCGTCGTCTTGGGCCCGACGCCCCACAGCTCGCTCACCTGCCGAGCGCCCATGACGGCCATCCAGGTGTCCCCGGTCAGCCGGAAGATGCCGGCCGGCTTGGCGAACCGTACGGCGACCTTGGCCTGGTTCTTGTTGTGGCCGATGCCGATCGAGCACGACAGCCCCGTCTCGGCCAGCACTGCCCCGTGGAGTTCGGCCGCCAGACCCTCCGGATCCCCGGTGTCGGAACCGACGAACGCCTCGTCCCAGCCCTGCACCTCCACCAGGACGGGGAAGCCGCGCAGGGTCGCCATGACGCGCGCCGAGGCGGCGGCGTACGCCGGGCCGTCGGTCGGCAGGAACACCGCGTCCGGGCAGCGGCGCGCCGCCACCCGCAGTGGCATGCCGGAGCGCACGCCGTATGCGCGGGCCTCGTACGACGCCGTGGAGACGACCATCCGCGACTGGTTGGGGTCGCCCGACCCCCCGACCACCACCGGCCGGCCGCGCAATTCGGGCCGGCGCAGGATCTCGACCGCGGCGACGAACTGGTCCATGTCCACGTGCAGGATCCAGCGCGCGGCCACCACGTGCCTACTCTGGCACCCACGGCTCGTGTCCCGCCGAGAGCGCCCGCCTCACTCAGCTCCGCTCGGTGATCATGCAACTGTGTGCGGCCGCACGGCGTGTCGCCGCCAAACGTGCATCAGCACAAGAGGGGGCCCGGCACTCGCTCCGGTCAGGCCGGGCGCGCTGCACTGCGGCGAAGGCGGAGAGCTTGAACCACAAGGGCAGGGCCCGGCGCAGCCCGGCAGGCCCGAGCACCTCGAGCGCACCGGAGCGCAGGGCGTCTGACCAGGCGAGGGCACCGTGCCAGATCTCGGTCATCGGCCGCAGTCCCGTGTGCACCGTCACCGACACGGCATGGCAAGGGTCGTCGTCGCAGACGTCCGCGGCGTCAGGGGTGATCACCAGCCACCAGGCGCGGGTGTCGGCGGGCACGACGGCGAACACGAACTGGACCGCAGTGCGCCCGTTCGGGGTCGCATCGTGGTCGATGTTTCGGTGCATGTCCCACAGCAGCAGCGTGGGGTCGAGGTCGGCGTCGCCGAGCTCGCCGATCCACCGGGTCCCCTACAGTGCCGCCGCCGATACAGATCCAGTACTAGATGCGCGTGCCTTTCCCGGTTCCTAGCTTCGGTCTCGGCGGACCCTGCGTACCCGCCAGTCAGACCGAAGGAGAGCTTGAGATGAACGCACAGCTCGACACCGCCGACGCCGACCGCGCTCTCAAGGCCAAGCACCGCGCCATGTGGACCCTCGGCGATTATCCGGCCGTGGCCAGAACCGTCGTGGCCGCCCTGGGACCGGTCCTCGTCCAGGCATGCGCAGTCGGCCGCGACGACCGGGTGTATCGAGGCAGGCATCCGCCAGGCCGCCGAGCAGCGCGTCGAGGTGGCCGCCGCTGACGAGTTGGTCCGCGTCTGCCGGCCCGGCAGCACCATCGGCCTG
>JBDUBV010000070.1:0-13231 GCA_040003795.1 Pseudonocardiales bacterium
GCCTCAAGCCCATGGGCGTCATCGTGGTCATCGAGTGCGAGCACCTGTGCATGTCGATGCGCGGCGTGCGCAAACCCGGCTCGCGCACCGTCACCTCAGCCGTGCGCGGTGTCCTGCAGACGTCGCCGTCGACGCGGGCCGAGGCGATGAGCCTCATCTACGGCCGGTGAGCCCACCGGCTCGGGTGCTGCCCCGGCCACACCGGTGCGCGGTGATCGGGATCCTCAACGTCACGCCCGACTCCTTCTCCGACGGCGGCCGCTATTGCAGCCTTGGCGACGCGGTCGCGCACGGGCGCCGGATGGCCGCCGAAGGCGCTGACCTGGTCGATGTCGGCGGTGAGTCGACCCGACCGGGTGCCGCCCGGGTCGACGCCGCCGAGGAGAACCGCCGGGTGCTCCCGGTCGTACGCGAGTTGGTCGACGCCGGAGTTGCGGTGAGCATCGACACGACCCGGGCACGGGTGGCCCAGGCCGCGCTGGAGGCCGGCGCGGTGCTGGTCAACGACGTCAGCGGTGGCCTCGCCGACTCCGCGATGTCGTCGGTGGTAGCCGGTGCGGGGGTGCCCTGGGTGCTTATGCACTGGCGCGGTCACAGCCGCGACATGGCCCAGCTGGCCGCCTACACCGACGTCGTCGAGGAGGTGGCCCAGGAGCTCACCGACCGGGTGGCCGCGGCAGTCGACGCCGGGGTGCCCTACGACTCCCTGGTCATCGACCCAGGTCTGGGCTTCGCCAAGAACGCCGAGCACAACTGGGCGCTGCTGGCCCACCTCGACCGTCTGGTGTCGATCGGCCCACCGGTGCTCGTGGGCGCCTCCCGCAAGTCCTTCCTCGGGACGGTTCTGAGTGACCCCGACGGACTGGTCCGGCCGGTGGATCAGCGGGAGGACGCGACGCTGGCCACCACGGTCATCGCCGCGCTGGCCGGCGTCTGGGGCGTGCGGGTGCACGAGGTGGGTCGCAGCGTCGACGCCGTCCTCGCCGTGGCGGCCGCCCTGAGGGCGTCATGAGCGACCGGATCAGCCTGCACGGCCTGGCCGTCCACGGCCGGCACGGCGTCTACGAGAGTGAGCGCGAGCACGGCCAGGACTTCGTCGTCGACGTCGACCTGAGCCTCGACCTGGCACCGGCCGCGCTCAGCGACGACATCGCTGACACCGTGCACTACGGCGATTTGGCACAGTCGCTGGCCGCGGTGGTGGCCGGCGAGCCGGTCGCCCTGCTGGAGACCCTCGCCCAGCGCCTCGCCGACGCCTGCCTGGCCGACCCGCGGGTGCGCACGGCCGAGGTCACCGTGCACAAGCCGCAGGCACCGATCCCGCTGAGCTTCACCGACGTGTCGGTGACCGTCTCGCGCTCCCGCTCGTGACCCGGGCGGTGCTCTCCCTGGGGTCGAACATCGGAGACTCCCTCGGCTACCTCCAGTCGGCGGTCGATGCCCTGCGGCCCTGGCTGGTCGCGGTCTCCGCGGTGTATGAAACCGAGCCGTTGGGCACCGGTCCGCAGCCCCCGTACCTCAACGCGGTGCTGATCGCCGAGGCCGGCCTCGACCCGCATACGTGGCTCGATCGGGCACAGGCCATCGAGGCAGCGGCCGGTCGGGAGCGGCCGGCGCGATGGGCGCCACGCACCCTCGACGTCGACCTGATCAGCGTCGACAGCGAGGTCAGCGCGGACGCGGTGCTGACGCTGCCCCACCCGCGGGCGCACGAGCGGGCCTTCGTGCTCGTGCCCTGGCTCGACGTAGAGCCCGACGCAACCCTGGCCGGCCACGGCCGGGCCCGCGACCTCGTGGCCGGCCTGGACACCTCGGGGGTCCGCCGTCGCGGCGACCTGGTGCTGCGATGAGGCCGGTCCAGCCCACCCGCGTCCGCGACCTGCTGCTCCTGGCCGGGGTGGCCGTCGGCGTCGGCTACCTGTTGGTCCGCGACTATTACGGCTCGCTACCGGCGCTGCCGTGGACCCCCTCTGTCGCTCTTGCCGGGTTGGCCGTCCTCGAGGGCGGTATGGCGCGAACGACCCGGTCCAGGATCGCCCGCCGGCCCGGCACCAAACCGGTCGAGCCGCTCGGGGTCGCCCGCCTGGTGGCCTTGGCCAAGGCCACCGCCGTCGTCGGCGCAGTGCTCGCCGGCTTCTGGGCAGGCGCGTTCATCTACGCCTTCCTGGTCCGTGACCGGTTGGCCGCGGCCGGTCATGACGCGCAGGTCAGCGCCATCGGCCTGGTGGTGTGCCTCGTGCTGGTAGCCGCCGCCATCTGGCTCGAGCAGTCCTGCCGCACTCCCGACCCCCCGCAGGAGGACCGACCCCTCGCGGACTGAGGGTCACTTCACCGGCGCTCGCAGGCGGCAGGGCCCCTTCGGGAGGGACGTATGATGTCCGCCACGAGAACCTCCCGATATCCGGCATTCGGCTGATGCGTGAAGTGAGGCGGTAATGGCCACGAGCACCGACGCGCCGGCCAGCCGGGCCGCGACGCCCTACGGTGGTGGTGATCGGCTGCCGGTCGCCCCCCGTCAGCGCCGGCCCGGCCTTGCAATCCTGGCGGTCGTGCTGATTCTTGGCGGCGCACTCTTCAGTGCCGCGTTGGTCGTGCGCAGCGGCGCCAAGGTGAGTGTTGTGGTGTTGCGGCAGGACGTTCAGCAAGGCCAGCGGATCGCCGCGACCGACCTCGCCCAGCAGCAGGTGGCCCCCGGTGCACTCGCGGTGATCCAGTGGACGCAGCGGTCGCAGGTGGTGGGCAAGACAGCCGCAGTGGACCTCAGGGCCGGCACCCTGCTCAACACCAATCTGCTGGGCAACGACCCGTTGCCCCGAGCCGACACGGTCAACGCGCCAGTGTCCCTCAAGCCGGGGCAGGTACCGCCCGTGGCGCCTGGCGAGTCGGTCCGGGTCCTGTGGACGCCGCACGAGGGGCAGAACCTCGCCAACGCCCCCACGCCGCCACGCGACGGGATTGTGGTCGATCGGGCGGTCGTCATAGCGGTTTCCGGGGTGCGCAGCGACGGCCTCGTCCTGCTGATCCTCAACATCCCTCAAGGTCGGCAGACCGATTTCACCCGGTGGGCCAGCATGCAGTCGCTCTCGGTGGTCAAGCTGCACCAAGGAGCGTGATCCGTGGCCCTGATCGCCTTCGCGGCGGACAAGGGCTCGCCCGGTGTGACGACCACGGCGCTCTCCCTCGCCGCCGTCTGGCCGCGCCGGGCCCTGTTGGCAGAGCTCGACCCCTCGGGTGGCGACGTCGTGCTGCGGCTGCGAGGTCCCCGCCAATCCCTGCTGTCACCGGAGCGGGGCCTGCTGTCGCTGGCGGTCGCGGCGCGCCGCACGCTCACCACCGAGTCGCTGTGGCAGCACGTCCAGACCCTCGACGGCGGTCTCGAGGTGCTCATCGGGCTCGCGACTCCGGAGCAGGCAGGTGGTCTCGGGGCGCTGTGGCGGCCGCTGACCGACCTGCTGGCGGGGGTCCCCGGAGTCGACGTGCTGGCCGACTGCGGCCGGCTCTACCCGGGCACCCCCGTCATGGACGTGCTCAAGGGCTCTGCCCTGACGGTGCTGGTGACCACTGTCAATGTCGACGCTGTCGCTCATCTGCGGGCGCGGGCCACCTCGCTGTGCCAGCAGTTGGGCACTGCCGGTTTCGAGGGCGTACCGGTCGGTGTCCTGGTCGTCGCCGACCCCAGGGACGTCGACGGCCCGCGGGAGGTCGAGACGGTGTTGTCCAGCAGCGCCGTGCCGGCCCGCGTGCTCGGCCGGATCGCCCACGACGCAGGAGCCGCGGGGATGCTGCGTGGACAGTGGGGCGGCCGCCTCAGCAGGTCCCTGCTCATACGCTCCGCCCGGGAGGTTGCCACCGTCCTGACCAACTCCCTCGACAACCGCGGTCCGGTAGGAGTGCCCCTTGAGCGTTGACCACGGACTGGTGCGCCGGCTGCGCACCGAGGTCGCCGATGCGATTGCCAATCGGCGGCGGGCGGACGTCGCCGTCGGGCTGACGCTGACGCCCGAGGACGAGCGGATGTACGCCCGATCGCTCATCGCCCGTGCCCTCGAACAGCACATGCGGGTCGAGCTGGAGCAGGGCCGCACCCCGCCGGACGCCGAGGAGGAGGAGCTGACCGCCGGCGCGATTCACGCCGCCCTCTACGGCGTCGGCCGGCTGCAGCCCCTGCTCGACGACAACGACATCGAGAACATCGACATCAACGGTTGTGACCAGGTCTTCGTCGGCTATGCCGACGGCAGGGAGATCGTTACCGACCCCGTCGCCGACAACGACGAGGAGCTCGTCGAGCTCGTTCAGACCCTGGGTGCTTATTCCGGGCTGTCGTCGCGCCCGTTCGACTCGGCCAACCCCATGCTCGACATCCGGCTGCCCGACGGCTCCCGCCTCTCGGCCGTCATGGAGGTCACCCAGCGGCCGGTGCTGTCCATCCGCCGCAACCGCATGTCCAAGGTGTTCCTGTCCGACCTTGTCGGCAACGGCACCCTCGACGAGGGGCTCGCCGCCTTCCTGCGGGCCTGTGTCGCCGCTCGCAAGAACGTCATGATCGCCGGTGCCACCAACGCCGGCAAGACGACCATGCTGCGTGCCCTGGCGAACGAGATCCCGCCCGAGGAGCGACTCATCACCGTCGAGCGGGCGCTCGAGCTCGGTCTGGGGGAATGGCCGGAGCTGCACCCCAACGTTGTGGGCCTCGAGGAGCGGCTGCCCAACTCAGAGGGTTTGGGTTCGATCACTATGGCGGAGCTGGTCCGCCGCAGCCTGCGCATGAACCCCAGCCGCGTCATCGTCGGGGAAGTTCTCGGCGACGAGATCGTCACCATGCTCAACGCGATGAGCCAGGGCAACGACGGCTCCCTGTCCACGATCCACGCCAACAGTTCCCAGGAGGTGTTCAACCGGATCGCGACCTATGCGATCCAGGCGATCGAACGGCTCCCGCAGGAAGCCACCATGATGCTGATCGCCGGTGCCATCAACTTCGTCGTTTTCGTCAAGCGCGATAACCAGTACGGCCAGGGCGGGCGCCTGCAGCGCTTCATCTCCAGCGTGCGGGAGATCAACGGCGTCGACGGACGGGTGCTCTCCAGCGAGGTGTGGGCACCCGGCCCTGACGGTCGGGCTCAGCCCAACGCACCCATCGGCTGCTTGGACGACCTGGTGCGGGCCGGTTACCACCCGAACTCTCACGGCAGGTGGTCCGGGTGATCAGCCTTGACCTGCTCTCCGGGCTGCTGACCGGCGCGGCGTTCGGTGGCGGTCTCGTCCTGCTGCTAATCGCTATCCGCGGCACAGAGGTCAAGCCCGAGAAGGCCAAGAGGGGCGGTGGCATCACCGACGACGAGCGGATGAAGAAGCTGGGGCTGGCAGCGGCCGCCGGGTTGGTGACCCTCGTCGCGACCAGGTGGCTGACGGCCACCGCCGGTGCCGTGATGCTGGTGTACTTCTTCGGACCGTCGCTGTCCCGCGCTCCAGCGACAGGTGCGATTGATCGGGTGGAGGCGCTGGCCGGCTGGTGTGAGTCGCTGCGGGACACCATTGCCGGTGCCGTGGGCCTCGAGCAAGCCATCCCAGCCTCATACACCGCCGCCGGTCCCGCCATCAGCCGCCCGCTGGGTTTGCTCGTCGACCGGTTGCGCACCCGCCAACCCCTGCCGATGGCGCTGCACCGGTTTGCCGACGACCTTGACGATCCCAGCGCGGACCTCGTCATCGCGGCGCTGATCCTCAATTCGCGGCTGCGCGGGCCCGGTCTGCGTGATCTCCTCGGTGCACTGTCCAAGTCGGCCCGGGCCGAGCTCGACATGCGGCGGCGGGTCGAAGCCGCCCGGCGGGCAACCAGACGAAGCGTGCGCATCGTGGTTGCGGTCAGCCTCGGCGTGTCCTTGCTCTTGACGCTGATCAATCACGCGTTCGTGGACGTCTATGACACGTTCTTCGGGCAGATCGTCCTCACCGTAGTGATTGCGATCTACGGAGCCGGCTTCCTGTGGCTCCGTCGGCTTGCCAAGTTCAGCGCCACCAGCCGATTCCTGCGGGGTGCCGGCCACAGCGACCAGGCGGCCGAGGCGTGACCGGTCCGCTCACCGGGGGCGCCCTGGCAGGACTCGGGCTGCTCCTCCTCGTGATCGCGGTGCGGCCGCGCCGGCCCGGCCTGGCAGCGACACTGCGCCAGCTCGACGCAGCTCGGGAAGCCGCCGACCCGAGCTTCGCCCTGCGGCAGGGCGAGCCTCCCGCCACCGGCTTCGCTGCCACCTTGGGTCGGCAACTCGTCCAGCTGGCCGCAGAGCGCGGCTGGCGGCTGACCAGTCTCAAACAGGATCTTGCAGTGACCGGCAAGTCGCTCGAGGAACACCTGGCCAACAAGGTGCTCCTGGGCTGCGTGGGCCTGGTCTTCATTCCCGCCATGTCGGCGGTGTTATTGGTCGCCGGCATCGCCTTGCCCTTCGGCGTTCCGGTCGTCGCGACCCTTGCTCTGGCCGCATTCTTCTTCTTCCTGCCCGACCTGACCTTGAAGTCCGAGGCGCGCACCGTGCGCAAGGACTTCCGGCATGCGATCGGTTCGTTCCTCGACCTGGTGTCGATGAATCTGTCGGGCGGCCGCGGCGTGCCCGAGGCGCTCAGCTCCGCTGCCCAGATCGGCTCTGGTCCGGCGATCGAACGCATGCGCGAGACGCTCGCCTTCGCCCGACTACAAGGACTCACGCCGTGGGCCGCCCTTGGCCAACTCGGCGAACGGATCGGGATGACGGAGCTGGTGGACCTGTCGGCCTCGCTCCTTCTGGTGGCCGACGACGGCGCCAAGGTGCGCGAGTCGCTGTCGGCACGAGCCGCCTCCATGCGCAGCCGCGAGCTCTCAGAGGCTGAGGGCGAGGCCGGGGAGCGCTCGGAGACAATGCTTGTAGCGCAACTCTTGCTGTGCACGGCCTTTCTGTTGTTCCTCAGTTTCCCCGCGGCCGTCAGGATCCTGAGCTCCTGAGGCGCACGGCGACATCTCGGACCCGCTGGGCTATGCTCTCGCTGCGCAACTTGGTATGTGAAGAGGGGTTCTCATTATGTCGCTACATTTGTCGTATCTGCGGCTGTTGGTGGCCATGCTGCGCGAGCAGGTTGGCCGCTCGGCACGAGACGACCGTGGAGCCTCAGCAATCGAGTGGGCGGTCATCACCGCGATCATCATCGGTATTGCCACGGTCCTGGCCACCGTGATCGGCACAGCGGTGACCAATCACTCCAAGCTCATCAAGTGACCCTGTGTCGCGTCTGGGTGCGCGACGCTCGCGCAGTGATCGGGGTGCCTCGAGCCTAGAGCTCGCCGTGCTCGGCCCGACAGTAATCGCGCTGAGCCTGATCGTCGTCCAGTTCGCGCTGTGGTATCACGCTCAGAACGTTGCCCAGGCAGCCGTCGAGGCAGGTGCGCGCGCCGCTCGCGCATACCAGGCCACCGATGCCGACGGCACCAAGGCTGCCCGCGACATGTTCGACACGCTGGGGGGGCCCAACGTGACCGATGGGGCTGTGCGCATCGACCCGTCACGGACGGCGACGAACATCTCCCTGGACCTGCATACGCACAGCGTCGCCCTGCTGCCCGGGATGAACATCCCGGTCAATGTCACGGCCGGCGGGCCCATCGAGCAGTTTGTGGCGCCATGAGCGGCAGCCGAGCCGACGACCGCGGGTCGTTCACGCTGGAGTTGACGATCATCGCTCCGGTTGTCCTGGCCATCCTGGGACTGACCGCCTTCGGCGGCCGGGTTGCCGCCGCGCACGGCCAGGTGGAGGGCGCGGCGCGCGACGCTGCCCGGGCCGCGTCCATCACCCGGGTCGGCGATCCGCAGGCGGCGGCTCGCAGCGCGGCAATCGCTGCATTCGCCGGCCCCACCGACCACGGCTGCGTCGGCGGCCCCACGGTCAAGCTGAACGGAGCCCCGACGCCGGGCCAGACGCTGATCGCGACGGTCACCTGCATGGTGGACGTCAATTTGGGTATCCCGCTGCCCAACACGACAGTCACCAGGAGTGTCGCGGCGCCGGTCGACCAGTACACGGCCCCGCGATGAGGCGCGCAACGTGGCGGCGCGCCGACCGGGGATCGATGTCGGTCTATGTCGCCGTACTCGCCGTCCCATTCTTGATGATCGCCGGACTGGTCGTCGACGGCGGTGGCGCGCTGGTCGCCAAGCAGCGCGCAGCCGACGAGGCCGGGCAGGCCGCCAGGGCAGGTGCCAACCAGCTCGACCTCGCGTCGGTGCGGAGCAGCTCCGGGGCCCGCAAGATCGACCCGGTTTTGGCGACGAAGGCGATCGCCGACTACTTCGCCCTGCCCGGTAACTCCGGGAGTTACCGGCCCCAGGTCAGTCCAGACAGGGTGACCGTTACGGTGAATCTGACCTACGCTCCGATCGTCCTGCCGTTCCTCGGCAGGACCTATACCGCCACCGCGACCGCCGTACCCATCTCGAAGTGAGCCGACCGCCACGGGAGAAGCCACCGATGAGGCTCCGATGAGCCAGATCACCGAGCGACAGCGTCGGCACTGGATCGACCTGGACAAGATCCGGGCGCGCCGGCGACGCGAGGTCGGTGTGGGGCTGCTCGCGCTGCTGCTCATGGCAGTCATCGTCGTCGGTATCCCGCTGGCGCTGGTCGCGCTCTTCGGCTGGCCGCTGCCCAGGAGCGTGCCGACGCAGGACGTGTTGACCGCCCCGGTGACCTCCGAGATCATCCTCAATGCCATCGCCTGCCTGGTCTGGCTGGCCTGGCTGCACCTGTTGGTGTGCCTGTTCGTCGAGTGGCGAGCCGGCCGCCGGGGCGTCGGTCTGTCGCGCCGGATCCCGATGGCCGGTTTCAGTCAGGACCTGGCCCGCCGACTGGTCGCAGCGGTGCTGCTGCTGACAACCGCCTCAGCAGCGGTCTCGGCAACAGCTGCCCGCAGCTATCACGCCCCGCAGCCGACCGCTGTGGCGGGCAGGCAGACCCCAGCACCCCGACTGGCCACCCCGGTCCCGCCGCAGGGCTCCCTCTCCGGCCCCGCCGAGCACCGGCTGCTGTCCTCCAGTCCCCCCGCTGTTGCCTCACCTCGCGCCCACGGCCCGCTCATGTGCGTTGTCATGCCGCCCAGGGGCCGCTATCACGACAACCTGTGGGACATCGCCGAGCGGCACCTGGGCGACGGCCTGCGCTACAAGGAGATCTTCGCTCTCAACGAGGGCCGGGTTCAGCCCGACGGCCGCAAGCTCACCCACGCCAGCCTGATCCAGCCGGGCTGGGAGTTGCTCATGCCCGCCGACGCCAAGCGTCTCCCCGCGGCGGCCCCCCACGCGCCGCCCGAGGTTGCGGCCCAGGCCGCATCAGGGGCCCTCGGGCCGCCCTCCGCTGCGGCCGCCCAGCCTCGGGCAGGTGGCCGCTCCGACCCTGCGCGGGTGGCCGAGCCCACGGTGGCCGCTGCTGCCGGGCAGGTTACCCCGGCAGGCGCGACGGTACCCGTCGTGCCCACGCGGAGCTCTGTCAGTTCTGCCCCTGTCGGGCGGCCGCCGGCACAGTGGCCCGCGGCGGCCCTATGGGGGCTCTTCGGTGTCGAGTTGCTGGCCGTAGGCGTTCTCGAAGCACTGCTCGGCTTGCGCAAGCGGCAGGCCAGGCGGCGCGAGACAGGTCAGCCGCTGCCTCGCCCGGCACCGGCCGCGGCGGCGCTGGAGACGGCTCTGCGGTCCCGCGCCGACAGTCAGGGCGCCCTCTTCCTCGACCACGCGCTGCGCTCCCTGGCATTGGGCGGCGCCACCGTGCCAGACATCTACGCCGCCCGGCTGACCGAATACCGCCTCGAGTTGTGGCTGGCCGTCCCGCGGAGCGACGCTCCTTCACCGTTCGCCGTCGAGGACGGCGGGCGGGTCTGGGCCGCGGCCCGCGAGGCAGGCCTGCCGGCTGTCGCCGATGTCGGCGCGCCGATGCCAGGCCTGGTCAGTGTCGGGCATGACGGCAGCGGCCCACTGATGATTGACTTCGAGTCCGCCGATGGCATCGTCAGCGTCGACGGGCCGGCGGCCAGGAGCCATGCGCTGCTTGCCGCTGCCGCAGCCGAGCTCGCTACCAACGCCTGGTCCGACGAGGTCCGCGTCACCCTGGTGGGCTTCGGTGAAGAGCTGGTGGCCCTGGCGCCGAGCCGGGTGCGGTGGGTGGCTGACGTCGCCGGTGTCCTGCCGCAGATCGAGGCCCGTGCCACCAGTGTTCCCGGCGCAGCCGCCGACGACGCGGTACTGACCGGCTGTCATCGCGAGGTCAGGGTCCCCGAGTACGTGTTGCTCGCCGAGCCGCCTGACCATGAATCCCTGCGACGACTGTCAGCGCTCGCGACCGGATCCCGGCGAGGTGTCGGGGTGCTGGTTGCAGGGGCGGTTCCCGGTGCTCGTTGGAGTTTCACCATCGATGCCTCCGGAATCCTCAACACCGGCCCGCTCGGGCTGCAGGTGCAAGCCGCTCAGCTGGGCGAGCCGGCATACCTGGCCCTCGCTGAGCTCCTCGGCTCGGCCACGCTCGGTCTTGAGGACCCCGATGTTGACCCGTCGAGCCCCCAGGCGCCCGCGGATGCCCTGGGCATCCCGGGTCCTGCCGACCGGCACCTACGCTCGGTGCTGCCGCCGCGTCAGCTGGTCCCGGAGTTCCCCAGCGGGCTCGATCCCGACCTCCCTCCGGTGCGGCTGGTCCGCCTGCTCGGCTCCCCGGACATCTTCGGCGGGCCGCAGGACGCGGCGCCAACACCGCTGCTCGTCGAGATGACCGCCTACCTCGCGGTCTTCCGCGAGGGTGTGTCACTGGCTGCCCTGACTGCCGCCATCTGGCCGCGCGGCTCGCGAGCCGGCGAGCGCGAGGCTGCCCTGGCCCAGCTTGCTGAATGGCTCGCTGACGACGACGCCGGCCGGCCCCGCCTGATGCAGGACGATGCCGGCTGGCTGCGGCTGTCCCCGCAGGTGCGCCTCGACTGGCACCAGTTCGTCGCGTTGACCACCCGCGGCCAGGGCGGTGACCTGCGGCGCGCTCTCGAACTGGTCCGGGGCACCGTCGCCGAGGGTGCATCTGCCAACCGCTACGGCTGGCTTGCCGAGACCGCTCTGCCCTACGAGGCACCGCCGCTCATCGTGGACACGGCCCATCGGTTGGCTGCGGCTTACCTCGGGCGGGGCGATGCCGCAGGTGCAGCCAATGCGGCTCGGCTGGGGCTGCGCATCGACGACAGTGCCGAGACGCTGTGGCGCGACCTGGTGCGGGCCGAGCAGACCCGAGGCGGCACGGACGCGGCCCGCTCGGCCGCAGAGGACATGGTCTCTGCCCTGCAGCGCAGTGGCGGTCTCGACCAGGTGAGCGCCGAGAGCGAGGCAGTGATCCAGGCCCTGCTGCGCCCGAGGGTCGTGCAGGCGCAGGACGCCTGACCGAGTATGGGCACGGCCCTGATCGTGCGAGTCGACGAAACGTCGTCAAGGGCACCCAGGTGGCCAGCGTGACCGCCTGCCTGATGGAGGGCCGGGGCCCCTCGGCGGAGGTTGTCGCCTGCCCCCGACCAGGTGCGCGCGGACGAGCACCGCATGGCTGCCCGCGACCTGCCAACGTGGCACCACGCTGACTAATATGGCGAGTCAGCCCGTCGGGGGCGAGGGGAGTCGCCGTGGTCAGACGAGGTCTGAGTGGCTCGATCGCCGTCGCTCTCGCGGCGCTGTTGGCGGCAAACGGCTGCAGCAAGGACAAGGCAGAGCCCTTGGTCTTCCCCTCGGCCAGCGCATCCCCGAGCCCGGACCCGTCCTTCTCGCGTCAAGACCCGGTGCAGGCGGTGCTGGGGTTCGCCTACGCCCTGGCCAAGGCGGAGGAGACCCTGGACCCCAACTACCCCGGTCTGACCACATACGGCCAGGGTGGCGCGGTTGCTGACATCGTCACCCGGGTCAACCGGTTCAAGTCCGAAGGGCTGCGGCTGGCCAAGCCGCAGGTGGTGGCCAATCCCGCCGTTACCGGCCGGGGCTTCGACAAGGGCCACCAGGTCGCGGAGGTGACCTCGTGCACGACGGAGCCCGCGGACGACCTCGTGGACGCCAAGACCGGCGAGCCGCGCCCGCCGCCCGGGGCCTCGCAGCCGGCGCATTCCGCGATGTGGATCGTGGTCGTGGTCCTGATGGCTGACGGTTGGCATGTCGACGGCGCCGACGTCAAGGATGTGCCGAGCTGTCCGCCGGCGACGTGAAGCACCGTCTGCACAGATTGGCGGAGAATGGCGGCATCCTGGGTGCTCCGCTAGGGTATGGGCACTTCGGCTGACGGCGAGGTCACCACGGGCGACACGGGAGACTCGGATGGGATCGACGGTCGCGAGGCAGCGGCATTTTCGGCGTCGTACCCCGATCTGCCTGATCGCGATGGCTGCAGCGCTGATCCTGACGACCGGCACCGGCACTGCCCAGGCCGGGGGGGCCGACCCGAACAACGACAACGGCCCCACCGACAAGTCCTTCAACGTTCACAAGCCGGGCTCCGGCACACCGGGGACCCCCGGGGGGTCCAGCTCCGTCGCCTACGACCCCAACGCGCAGATCTGCGTGTACGTCACGCCGCCGGCCAACCAGGACCCGGTCTACAACACCGCGAAGCCGCCGACCGGTGCGAAGCCGGGTGGGCAGAACATGAATGAGTTGTGTGGCCGGGCCGCCGACGTCAACGCTGCGCTCGGCACGTCCGACCCCTCAACGATGTGCAGGTGCACGATGATCTACGGCGTGTGGGTCAACAACCCGCCGCCGTCACCGGCTCAGATCGCCAGGGATCTGTTCGCCAGCCTGAAGCTGTCCAAGCCGAACATCCACACCAGTCCCGATGCCTCACACCACCTGATCGTCAGCCTGCCCACCTGGTTGTGGATCGACGGTGCCACCTCCGACCAGCACGCGAGCCGGGACGGGATCAGCATCACTGCCAAGCAAACGGTCGACTGGTCGGTCGACGGATCAGCTGTACCGTGCCAGGGAGCGGGGACGCCGTACCAGCCGGGTGTATCGGACCCCAGCGCCGCGTCGCCGACCTGTGGCTACCGCTTCCCCGGGGCGGGCAATCACACGATCACGGCACAGGTGACGTGGACCGGCAGCTACACCGTGGGGGGTGGGCCGCCCACCACTATCGATACCCCGATCGCGTGGACAGTGAGCAAGCCGGTCGTCCTCGACGAGGTGCAGACCGTCAACGGTTGACG
>JBDUBV010000206.1:0-3885 GCA_040003795.1 Pseudonocardiales bacterium
GGGAGGGCCAATGGCAGTGCGGCCCGTCCCCTGCGACTTGCGACTATCCAGGTAGGACGCGCCTGATGCGCTGGGCAGCACCCCACCCGGGAAGCTGTGATGGGGGAGTGACGTGCTAGCAGTGACCTCACTAGCTCACCGGCTTGCGATGGCTGGTCGATTAGCCGGTGAGCGCATGCTGATCCACTACGGGCGAGCAAGTGACCGCGACTCCCCGTTGATCTTGTATTGCGGCATCACGCCTTGATGCTCGCGGTACCACCGGGACCCACACTCGGCCATGACTACTTGTATGACGTCCTCCACCTGCACCGCTGGGAGCCTCACCTAGGTCACGCTTGAGCAGGCGGCCCGCAGAAGGGCGCGGGAGCGCTGCTCAGAGCCCGAAGAGCTCAGCACAGCCTTGCTGCAAGGTGGCGGGCTCGCGGCCGAGCAGGGTCTGGAGGTCGCTCCCGGTTTCGTCGAGCTGATTGTCCCGGATGTCGAAGAAGAACCCGAGGAAGCGGCGTGCGAGGTGCTCGGGGACGCCTCCTCGAACTGTCCGCGCGATGTAGTCGTCATCGGAGATCGGCACGTAGTCGACGGTCCTGCCGGCGATCGCAGTAAGGGCGGCTGCGAGGTCGCCGAAGGAGTACGCCCGGGACGCGGCGAGGACATGCGTCCGGTCCGAGCCTGCGTGGTCGAGCATTCCATTGGCCAGGGCTTCACCCAACTCCCGGCGCAGCGCGTAGGCCACCTTTCCGTGGCCTGCGGGCAGTCGGATGCCGGTCTCGAACACACGCTGCCCACCCACATACAGCGGGACGGTGTCGAGGTACAGCGCGTTACGGAAAAGGACGTGGGGCAGGCCGCTGCTTCGGATCCCGTCCTCCGTCTGGAAGTAGTCACCCATGAGTGTGTTGTGCGATGCCTCAATGTTCCGCAGCGACCGGCTGGCGAAGCCGATCAGGTCGACCCGGGCGCGGACGGCCACATCGATGACGTTCTGGTGCTGCTGCACGCGGCGCTCGGGGTCGTTGCCAGCGATGAGCAAGACCCTGTCGACGCCGCCCAGAGCCCGGTCCAGTGCTGGGATGTCGTCGTAATCCGCGACCCGGACGTCGACGCCGCGGCTGGCCAGGTCGACGGCCTTGGTCTCGTCTCGCACGAGCACGGCCACGTCTGCCGGGTCAGTGCGCTGGAGCAACCGACGGACGACAGCTGCTCCCAATTGTCCGGTCGCTCCGGTGACGAGCATCATCTGGCGACTCCTGCCTCCGCGTATAGTCGGCAATCCCTATGGATAGCATGCTATACAGCGGAGACAAGCCATGGAACTAGAGCACGACACCGGTTACTACGTCGTCCTGACCTCACGAGGTTTCATGAGGGTGGCCGAGGCGCGACTACGTCCGTTGGGGCTCGGGGTGGCGCACATGCCTGTGCTGATCGCCTTGGCCCGGGAGGGCTCACTGACGCAGAAGGAGATCGCTCAGCGTACGCACGTCGAGCAGCCCACGGCCGCTGCGTTGCTCCAGCGCATGGACGCGGCAGGTCTGACCGACCGCTCGCCAAACCCGAGCGATCGCAGGTCCACGCGGATCAGTCTCAGCGCTCGCGCCGCTGCGCTCCTGCCGGAGGCGCTGGGCCTTCGTCAACAGACGGTCTCTGCCGCGACGGCGGGTTTGTCCGCCACCGACGTCGAACTCCTGAATGACCTCCTGGGGCGCGTGTTGGCCAATCTCGACATGATGGTCGAGGGGTCGGGCTGAACGGCCCCTCCTCCCACCGAGGTACCTGGCATTCGCGGCACAGAATCCGGCAGCGACTCGGTCCCGAGGCCGACCACGACGCGGCGCATGCTGTCGCTGTGGACGGACATCGGCGGCCCATCGATCCGTGACCGCCTTGCATCGGCGTCCCGCTACCCGTCGGCATGGCCGGCTGGCGCGCCCTGCTGATCGGCTGCGTTGAGTACGATCTCGGGCCGAGGCGACCCGTGTCGCTGCCCGCTCGCTCGGGCAAGAAGCTGACCACTTCCGAGATCCTCGGCTGGACGCACGAGAGGGCCGCGTGGTTCGCCCTCATCCAGCGTCGATACGCCGATGTCGTCAACACCGCCAGGGCCGGACAAGCCATCGACGGCACTCATTCCGTCGTCGTCCAGCTCATGGCCCAGGAGGCCAAGGCACTCGGGCGCATGGGCAACGTCTCCGAGCTGCGCGCCGTCCTCGAGCGCGGGCACCAGGTACCCAACCAGTTCCCGCCGCCCGCAAGGGTGATCTTGAGCCGGCCACCGGGCTCGGACGCCAAGCGTTCTCCGGACCGCGTAAGTCCCTGCCGTCGCTCCTCATGGTCGCTGGTGAACTAGACGGCGAACTCAGCGAGCGGTCACCCGACGAGCAAGCCACGGACTGCCGCGAACTACTCCGCGCCCTGCACTAAGCCGAACCCCCCCGCCCGCCGGTCCGCGGCACAGGGCGATGTTCTGCTGAATTAGCCGGCTTATGAATCAAGGCGCCGCTGACGCGCCGGCGTCCCCGCAGGGGCAGCCATTGATCACTGGATGTCGGTCCGCGCCAGGAGCCGTCCTCCTCCGCCCGGTTGTCCACGGCCGCCCCGTCGCGTCAAGGGCGCCTGCGGCGTCGCTGTGCGATGACGCTCCGCCTCACCCTGGACCCGCCCGAACGACCGAGGGTCTTGGCGCCTATGAAGGCCGGCCGGTGGGGTTGGGAGTGCTGCCAAGTCGGGTGCATCGCGGACGTGACCAGGCTGCGCTCGATCCGGGCGGCGGTTGGCCGCCTGGCGACACGGCTTAACCGACTCGCTCGCG
Source organism: Pseudonocardiales bacterium (assembly GCA_040003795.1). Lineage (GTDB taxonomy): Bacteria > Actinomycetota > Actinomycetes > Mycobacteriales > QHCA01 > QHCA01. The sequence continues at coordinate 2,813 of JBDUBV010000206.1, forward strand.
TGCGGGTCAGCGCGCCTTCACGCAGAACTCGTTGCCGTCCGGGTCGGCCAGCGCGACGATGCCGTCCTCGCCGACCTCGGGCCGAGTGGCCCCGAGGGAGACCAGCCGGTCAACCTCCCCACCCTGGTCGCCGTCGGCCGGGGCGAGGTAGAAGCGCTGCCGGTTCCTCACCTCTTTCGGGGCCACGGGTGGGCCTCCCCACGCGACCTTGGTGCCGCCGTGCGGTGACTGGATTGCGGTCTCCTGGTCCTGGTCCCATACCAGCGGCCAGCCCAGCGCCTCACGCCAGAAGAGGCCGACCTCCCGGGTGCCGTCGCAGGCGAGCTCCCCGAGGAGGCCGCACCCGGCGAGGAAGGCGTTGCCTGGCTCGATCACGCAGAACTCGTTGCCCTCGGGGTCGGCCAGGACGACGTGCCCCTCCTCGGGGCGCTGCCCGACGTCGATGTGGCGGGCGCCGAGCTTCAACGCCGTCGCCACCGTCTGCTGCTGGTCGGCGGGGTTGGCGCTGGTCAGGTGGAGGTGCATGCGGTTCGGCCCCACCTTCTTCGCGACGCTCGGGACGAACCGGAGGCCGAGCTGCGTGTCGTCGCCGGGCAGGAGCGCACCACCGGCGTCCTCGACGATCTCCCGGCTGAGCACACCGGACCAGAACTGCGCCAGACGAGGTGGATCGTGGGCGTCGAGGGTCAGGGCCAGCAGATGAGAGGGCATCCCCGAACGCTAGACGCGGGCCAGGAAGACGAACAAGGCACCGAGCCGGTCTGGGCGTGTCGTGAGGGCGTGGGCAGCGCGCGGGCAGTCGCGCGTCAGCGACATCGCGCGGATGAGCACGGCGGCCCGCAAGCCCGGTGGTACGCATCTAGTACGCAGGCGAACGCGAAACGGCGGCCAACGCCGGACAACGTCGCGAGACGAAAGCCGAGGGCAGCCGCCGTTTCGGCGTCGGTCAACAGGTCAGCGGGGACCCAGCATCAGATGTCGTAGTACAGGTTGAACTCGTGGGGGTGGGGGCGCAGGCGGACGGCGTCGACCTCGTTCTCGGTCTTCCAGTCGATCCAGGTGTCGATCAGGTC
>JBDUBV010000207.1:0-3874 GCA_040003795.1 Pseudonocardiales bacterium
AACCAGGTTTAGCCCGAGAACTGCCGACGCCCGCGCGGCCCCCGGCTCGTTTCCCCAGCTCCTGGTGCAGACGCAGGCTCTCCTCGAGCGGGCCTCGAGTAAGAGCGTCAATGCTGTGGTCGAACGCTTCTTCGCCACGCTCAAGAGTGAGTTGATCTACCGCCACGTCTGGCCCCACGCGTCGCCACGCGGAACTGGCCATCTTTGAGTTCATCGCCGGCTGGTCACGATATGCGGGTGATCCGGATACCGTTGGGCCGTGGCGGAAATCATCTATGTTTGGGTATCGGGCGCCGTAGGCGCTGGGTGGGGGCGGTGGGGGCGGGGCTCCGCCCTGCCCCCACGTTGTGGGAGCGCGCGATGAGCCGGCGGCAGCGTGAGCGGACGTCGCTCTTCCGAAGTGAGATCGAAATGGGCGTGCGCAGCGCAGCGGTGGAGTTGCATGACGACGACGTCGAAGCGTCGGTGGCGACAGCGGTTCGTCTATGGTGGACCAGCCGTCTACGCGGCCGGCGCTTCGCCCAACTTGTGTATCAGGCGCGCGACGTGACGCGGCAGCGGATCTCACTCGGCGTCGTTCAACACGGTGAGCCGGGTCGGCGCACAGCGATGCCGTATTTCTTTGCCGTCTTGCGCGATCTCGTCGATCGGGAGCGGCCAACAGTGGAGCATCGCTCCGTTCCAGGGAGGGTGGAGTGACCTGGTCACCACGAATGACGGGGACGATGGACGACGGTGTAATTCGATTGGGCCACCCGCTCGTTGACGCGTACCTGGAGTTGGTTGCAGCCAGAGCGAGGGCGAACACGCTGCTGGCACAAGCATTCGATCTGAAGGTGTTCTTCTCGCTCGTCGCAAAAGACCCGAGCGACGTCACCACCGCGGACGTGCTGGCGTTCATTAATACTCAGCGCCAACCACGGCGTGGCGCCAAGGTGGTGCGCATCGAGGATCGTGAGGTCGGCCTGGCAGCACGGACGATCAAGCGACGGCTGGCCACGATCGCCAGTTTGTACGAGTACTTGCTCGTCCGTGGCGACTCGGGAGTAGCGCGGAATCCAGTTCCGCGTGGTCTGGCGATGCAACGGGCAGGCCAGAGGGCCGTGCGCGGTGTGCCTCTGATTCGAGCGCCGCGCACGCTACCCCGCGTGATCGATCCGGATGACGTGGACCGCTTGATGAGTGCACTTCGGACCCATCGCGATCGAGCGATGGTGGAGGCGATGCTGTTCGGTGGACTCCGTCGCTGCGAGGTCCTCGGCCTACGGCTCGAGGATTTGCGACCTGGCGAGCGTCGCTTGTTCATCGCCGAGGGCAAGGGCGGCCACCAGCGGATCGTGCCGATCTCCAACCGGTTCTTCCGCACGGTGGCTGATTGCCTGCGGATTGAACGTCCGCACACCTCGACGACGGACCGGGTGTTCGTTGTGCTGAAAGGTCCGCGCCGCGGTGGGCCGCTGACCGCGGCCGGTGTGGACGAGATCATGACGGGCGCGTGCCAGCGGGCGAACCTCCCGCGCCTTACCTGCCACCAACTGCGCCACACCTGCTTTACTCGGCTGCGTGAAGCAGGGATGGCGCTCGAGGCCATCCAGGCTCAGGCTGGCCACCGCTCGATTGAGTCGACCCGTATCTACCTGCACCTTGCGAACGACTGGCTCGCCAATGAGTACCGGCGGGCCGCCGAAGCGATCGACGCTGAAGCGATGGCGAGCAGCTGATGCCAGCCGCAGTCCTCCTCCAGCCCGCGCAGGTCGACGCCGTCGCCGATTACGTAGCAGCGATGCGGACTGCACGGCGGAAAACTGGCCGTTCCACTGTGCAGGCCGCTCGAACCTTCTGCGCGAAGTTGGAGCGGGCCGGTGGATGGGAGCAGTTACGTCGCACACAGCAGGTCGACGCGATTAGCAAGGCTCGGTCGTTTGCGTCGTGGCTTATGGTGACGGGTCAGCTCACCGTCTCGGCTGAGGTGTTCGGACGTGTGGATTTGTGGCTGGGCGGTGCCGCTCGGATCTTCTGCCCCGCCAGCCACGCGTGGTTTGTCCAATCGCGTGAGCGGCTCGGTACGCGACCTGGCGACGTGGCGCTGCAGTGGAACACCCTGGCGAAGGTGACGGCGATGACGGGAACTGCACCCGACCAGATCACGGAGCGGGAGTTCGAGCGCGCTCGTACCGCCCTTGTCGAAGCGTATGTGGCCCGCGGCCTGCGAGCGTCTGGGCGCAACATCACGTCGGTCTTCCACCGCCTGCGGCTGACGCTCTTCCACGCCGGCCGGCTCGAGACATACCGTCATCCCAGCCGCCACGCACCCGTGTCGATCACTGGCTGGGCGGCGGTCACGCCGGCATTCGCCGACACGGCGCGTCGCTACGTGGCCCAGGTAACACTCAGCCTGCGCCCCTCGACGGTCAAGTGTATCGAGCGCGATCTACGTGAGTTGGGTACCTGGCTAGCGCTCGGCTATCCCGCGGTGGCGAGCTGTGCCGATCTCGAGCGACACCATATCGAGGCCTACAAGACCTGGCTGGTGACTACACCCAGAAAGCGTGCTCGTGGCAAGCTGCTGAATCGGGTCAGTATCAAAAACGCGCTGATCAATCTGCATTGCTTCTTCGACCGAATCACCGAGTGGGGCTATCCCAATCCACCACGGCGACCGCTGGTCTTCGCGGGTGACCTCCCGATCGTTGACAAACCGCTTCCTCGATTCCTGGACGATGCGGCGGCAGCGAAGCTGCTACGCGCCGCCCGCCAGGATGCGGACCCACTTGCTCGGCTGGTGACCGAGTTGCTGGCGCGCACCGGCATGCGTCGCGGTGAACTCCTGGACCTGACCGTCGATGCAGTCGTACAGATTGGCTCGGCGTACTGGCTGAGGATTCCGCTCGGTAAGCTGCACAACGACCGCTATATCCCCCTGCATCCGCAACTCAAAGAATTGCTCGACGATTGGATTGCAAACCACCGAGCCACCGACGTCCGCTCCAACCGCCTGCTCATCGAACGGAACCGTCCGGTCACCGCTCATCGCATTGCCAAGATCCTTCGTCAACAAGCGTCAAACGCGGGAATTGGACACGTCACTGCTCACCAGCTGCGGCACACGTTGGCGACCCAGGCCATCAATCGCGGCATGAGCCTCGACGCCATCGCTGCACTGCTCGGCCATAAGACCCTGGCTATGACAATGGTCTACGCCCGTATCGCCGATAAGACCGTCGCGAACGAGTACTTCGCCGTTACAGAGAAGGTTGAAGCCCTCTATGACAAGCCACGCCAACTGCCTGCCGGCGACGAAGGCTCCGAAATGCGCAAGCTCCGTAGCGAGATGCACCGCCGGATGCTCGGCAATGGCTACTGCGCCCGGCCGGTTGAGATGGACTGCTATTTTGAATCGATCTGCGAATCCTGCACGTTCTTCGTCACCACCCTGGACTTCCGACCAACCCTCCAACTCCAGCGCGACGATGCGGCGCGGAAGGGCCAGGTCGGCCGTCAGAAGATCTTCGACGGCTTGCTTGCCCGACTCGACGAGCAGGTCTCATGACTTACATCCTGCACCGAGGCCTTGACACGATCACCCACATAAGTACAACACCAGACGCCTGCACAGCTCGCTCGGGTACCGCAGCCCAGCCCAATACGAAGTCGCTCTCGCCGGCCATCTCCGGCAACAGGCAGCATGACCACTTATGCCAATTGTCCGTCAAACCGGATCAAGCCCACCGTGAGGTGACTGGCGCGGGGCACGGGCCATCGGTAGACGGCGCACAACGCCGTTGGACAGCACCCGATAGTGTGGCGTATGGATCTGCCGGATCGGGCCGCGGCGACGAGATCGCACGCTCAGTCTGCTACTGGACAAAGTAGG
>JBDUBV010000208.1:0-3851 GCA_040003795.1 Pseudonocardiales bacterium
GGAGGTCTTGGGCGGCGATCCAGGTGAGCCCGATCTGCTGGTCGACGTCGCCGGCGCCGAGTGCTGCGAGTCGCGGTCGGTGAGCCGGTCGGCGCGGCGGCGCAGCAGCCGGCGGACCCGGAACAGCGGATCGTCGCGGCGGCCGCGATGCCCGAGCGAGTCTCGTCGCACGCGTCGGCGCACGTCATCGACGGCGGCGAAGCCGAGGCGGACGCGCAAACCCGAGGCCAACGCAGCGCCCACCGGCGCGCCACCACACGTCAGAGTCACCTATCCGTGCAGCAGACCCAGATGATGCCGATCGCGGTGAGGCTCGTGTGGAAACGGGCCACCAAGGCGGTCTTGTACACGCTGGTGGCGTACGCCTGGCCGATGCACAGGTGGATCGCCAGCGCGGCGGGCGGGATCAGCCATCGGCTGTAGCCAGCTTCGGCCACCGTGTGTTCGCGGTCGAGGAAGGACAATGCCATCACGGCGTACCTCCGGGGGTCATAGTTGTTCGGCGGGTCGTTGGATGACGGCCCGCCGCGGGCGGGTGCGGGGGCTGCCCCGTGGTACCCGCCGGGCGCGGACGACGCCGCGCCGGGGCGGAGTCATCAGGACCGAGCGGAGCCGCCAGCGCTGTAGGAGTGCGCTCCCGTGCCGGCCAGCGCGCCGCCCTGGACGATCAGGTACTCCTCCCGGATGGGCCGGTCGGCGAAGAAGCACTCGAGGATCTCGCGGGTGCCCGCCGCGTAACGGGCCTGGGCCGACAGGCTGGAGCCGGAGATGTGCGGCGTCATCCCGTGGTGCGGCATCGTGCGCCAAGGGTGGTCGGCCGGGGCCGGCTGCGGGTACCACACGTCGCCGGCGTACCCGGCGAGCTGGCCGCTCTCCAGCGCGCGGACCACCGCGTCCCGGTCGCAGATCTTCGCCCGCGCGGTGTCGATCAGGTACGCGCCGTGCTTCATGGTGGACAACAGCTCGTCGTTGAACAGCCCCTCGGTCTCGGGGTGCAGCGGCGCGTTGATGGTCACCACGTCGCAGTGCGGCACCATCTGGTGCGCGGTCGGATGGAACGTCAGCCCGAGCTCGTCCTCGACCTGCGCCGGCAGTCGGTGCTTGTCGGTATAGTGCAGCTCCACATCGAACGGCGCCAGCCTGCGCAGCACGGCGGTGCCGATCCGGCCCGCGGCCACCGTGCCGACCGTCATGCCTTCCAGGTCGTAGGAGCGCGCGACGCAGTCGGCGATATTCCAGCCGCCATCGAGCACCCATTGGTGGGACGGCAGGTAGTTGCGCACGAGCGACAAGATCATCATCACCACGTGCTCGGCGACGCTGATGCTGTTGCAGTAGGTCACCTCGGCGACGGTGATCCGGTGCTTGATCGCGGCATCCAGGTCCACGTGGTCGGAGCCGATCCCGGCGGTGATCGCCAGCTTCAACTTCGGCGCCCTCGCGATGCGCTCGGCGGTCAGATAGGCGGGCCAGAACGGCTGGCTGATCACCACGTCGGCGTCGGGAAGCTCCCGGTCGAACACCGAGCCCTCGCCGTCCTTGGACGAGGTGACCACCAGCTGGTGCCCCGCACCCTCCAGGTAACGTCGCAGGCCGAGCTCGCCGGACACGCTGCCAAGCAGGTCACCTGGGGTGAAGTCGATCGCCTCCGGACTGGGCATCGACTGCCCGTTGGGATACCGTTCCAACGCTGGAACGCCGGCCCGCGGGTAGGTCTTCGGGTACCCGTCCACCGGGTCGTCATAGAGCACACACAGCACCTTCGCCATGGTGAGATCTCCTTCGCATATCATCGGCAGCTCCGCGGCGACTGGGAAGAGCGGTTATCGCGGGCCCCGTATGACCAAACCGTAAGTGCCGGGTGTGACGAAGGTCAAAGCGTTCCTGACTGATCGGCCCATAGCTCGCATCGATCAAAACCGGTATAGTGCTTGTGCTGCGGCGGCCGCGTTGGTCTACGACCTCGTGGCGCGACCTCGTCAGGTCGGCATGGCTACGCCCGCCGAGACGGCTGTCCCGGCGGGCACCGAGACACCTGCCGAAAGCGCGCCTCCCGGCCAACACAGGTAGCCATGAGTCCTCCGCGCTGCCGCAGCGGATGCGCCCAGTTCAATCCCCCCGTGAGGTCAGGAAAGGAATAGAGAAATGACCGATAACCGCGTAGTTGTCTATCAAGGGCCGGGGAACGTCAGCGTCGAGTCCATCGACTATCCCAAGCTGGAACTCCCCGACGACGTAGTCAGGGGTCTGGGCGTGCAGAAGAGGGCACCCCACGCCGCCATCCTGAAAGCCGTCTCGACCAACATCTGCGGCAGCGACCAGCATATGGTGCGCGGCCGCACCACCGCGCCCATTGGCCAGAGCCTCGGCCACGAGATCACCGGCGAGGTGGTCGAGGTCGGCGACGACGTGCTGTTCGTCAAGGTCGGCGACATCTGTTCGGTGCCGTTCAACATCGCCTGCGGCCGCTGCCGGATGTGCCACGAGGGCAAGACCGGCATCTGCCTCAACGTCAACCCGGCCCGCCCCGGCGCGGCCTACGGGTATGTCGACATGGGCGGCTGGATCGGCGGCCAGGCCGAATACGTCATGGTGCCATTCGCCGACTTCAACCTGCTCAAGTTCCCCGACCGCGACCAGGCACTGGAGAGGATCCTCGACCTCACCATGCTGTCGGACATCTTCCCGACCGGCTACCACGGCGCCTACACGGCGGGCGTGACCACCGGCTCGACGGTGTATGTGGCCGGCGGCGGCCCGGTCGGGTTGGCGGCCGCGCATGCCGCCCAGCTGCTGGGCGCCGCGGTGGTCATCGTCGGCGACCTGATTCCCGAGCGGCTCGAGCAGGCCCGCAGTTTCGGCTGCGAGACCGTCGACCTGCGCGAATCGGCCGAGCTGCCCGACATGATCGAGCAGGTCGTCGGCGAGCCGGTCGTCGACGCGGCGGTGGACGCGGTCGGGTTCGAGGCCCGCGGTCATGGCCCGGACGCGGGCGAGCAGCCGGCCACCGTCCTGAACGATGTCATGACCATCGCGCGCGCCGGGGCGTCGCTGGGAATTCCCGGCCTGTACGTGACCGGCGACCCCGGCGGGGTCGACGAGAACGCCAAGATCGGGCAGCTCGGGGTTCGCATCGGGTTGGGCTGGGCGAAATCGCACTCGTTCACCACCGGCCAGACTCCGGTAAAGCAATACAACCGCAGGCTGATGAACTTGATCCTGAACGACAAGGCCCAGATCGCCAAGGCTGTCGGCGCCACGCCCATTTCCCTAGACGACGCACCGCAGGGCTACCGGGACTTCGACCGGGGCGCGGCCAAGAAGTTCGTGCTCAACCCGCACGGCATGATCCCAGCCTAGGGGCTTGAAACTTGAGCCGAGTTCTGCCGACGCGTACCGGCTCAATTGTCCTCTCCCACACAGGCACTGCGACGCGCCTGACCAGCCACGATGTGGCACAACGACGGCGACTTCGGTCGCCTGACCCGGCGCAGCGGATGGCGATGGTCGGCCGTCGGACCGAGCGTCCCTGCGGCAGCTTGCGTTCAAGCAGCCGCGGGGAGGCTTAGGCGCCCGGATGCTTGGTGGTCCGGGGCGAAGCCTCGCTAGAGAGTACGTCACGGTCCTGACCCGGGACGGTTGTGTTCTGCCCGCCGAGGAATTCGCTCGTACCAATACGCGATTTCGTCGTACGCCGCTGTGGGCCCAAGTCATTCACCCCTTGCCTGCCGAGCAGCTCCCTGCGACGGCTGCAGTGTTCCCCGGACTCCGCCTGCTCAGTGGGCGTGCCGAGTGCTGAGGCCGAGGCGTGCCCGACCTGCTGAATGCGACTCACAGGAAGATTTCCTGCC
>JBDUBV010000071.1:0-12835 GCA_040003795.1 Pseudonocardiales bacterium
CATCCAACATCGTCAGCGCGGCCGAGCAGGCGGTCGCGCTGCTGCTGGCCTCCGCACGCAACCTCGTGCCCGCCGCGACGGCCCTCAAGCAGGGCAGCTGGCAGCGCTCGAAATACACCGGCGTCGAGATCGCCGACAAGACGGTCGGGGTAGTCGGGCTCGGCCGGATCGGGGTGCTCTTCGCGCAGCGGATGTCAGCCTTCGGCACCCGCCTGATCGCCCACGACCCCTACGTGCAGCCGGCCCGGGCCGCTCAGATCGGCGTCCGCCTCGTCTCCCTGGACGAGCTGCTGGCACAGAGCGACTTCATCTCCATCCACCTGCCCAAGACAGCTGAGACGGTAGGCCTGATCGGCGAGCGGGAGCTAGGCCTGGTCAAGCCGGGCGTCATCATCGTCAACGCCGCCCGCGGGGGGCTGGTCGACGAGCACGCGCTCGCTCTGGCCATCAAGGAGGGCCGGGTTGGCGGTGCCGGGGTCGACGTCTACGTGAGCGAGCCATGTACCGACTCGCCGCTGTTCGCCTACGACAGCGTCGTCGCGACGCCGCACCTGGGCGCATCCACTGTCGAGGCGCAGGACAAGGCCGGCCTCGCGGTGGCCCGGTCGGTCAAGCTGGCCCTGCTAGGGGAGTTCGTTCCCGACGCCGTCAACGTGCAGGCGGGCGGCATCGTCGCCGAGGACGTGCGGCCCGGGCTGCCCTTGGCCGAGCGGCTGGGCCGGGTCTTCACCGCGGTGGCAGGTGGCATCGCGGCGTCCGTGACCGTCGAGGTACGTGGCGAGATCGCCGAACACGACGTCAGCGTCCTGCAACTGGCCGTGCTCAAGGGGCTGTTCCGCGACGTGGTCGAGAACCCCGTGACCTTCGTCAACGCCCCGCTGCTGGCCGCAGACCGGGGGATGGCCGTCGATCTGGTCACCGAGTCGGCCAGCCCCGACTACCGCAACCTGATCACCGTGCGCGGTGCGCTCGCCGACGGCGGCAGCGTGTCGGTGTCGGGCACCCTCATCGGCCCGCGTCAGGTGCAGCGGCTGGTCGAGCTCGACGGCTTCGCCATCGACGTCACCCCGGAGGCGCACGTGCTGTTCTTCCGGTACGCCGACCGCCCCGGTGTGGTCGGCACCATGGGGCAGATCCTCGGCCAGGCCGGGATCAACATCGGCGGGATGCAGGTCGCCCGCGCGGTCAGCGGTGGCGAAACCGTCATGGTGGTCACCGTCGACTCACCGGTGCCCGCCGACCTGCTCGCCGCGATCACCACCGCCATCGAGGCCCGGTCGTCCTCGCAGGTGGACCTCACCCGCGACTAACGCCAGGGGCGGCGCGTTGGCGGCCGAGGGCGCGTTCTGCGCGTTGGCGGACTGGGCGCCTTCTCTGCGCTGGCGCGCCGCGAGGCGCGCGTGGGCGCTGGCTGGGCTGACGGCCCGGAAACGGCCCGGGGCGGGACGGGCTGGGCGGGCGCGCTTGGGCGTCGGCGTCCCACATGCTGGGCAAACAGCCTGCCCCATTGAAACCAGAGGTTAGCCTTCGAAGATCATGCGACGCGAGGTACTCATCCTTAGCTGCCGCGGCGGGGCCTGACAGACAGGCCGGCTCCCCGTCGCGGGACGAGGTGCTGGCCGCAGTCCGCCCCAGCTAAGAGGAGCAGCCAGCATGCCGCAGACCGACGACCACGTGGTCGTGTTCGACACCACCCTGCGCGACGGAGAACAGGCGCCGGGGATCGCACTGTCGGTCAACGAGAAGGTGGAGATCGCCGAGCAACTGGCGCGCCTCGGCGTCGACGTCATCGAGGCCGGGTTCCCCGCGGCCAGCCAGGGCGACTTCGAGGGTGTCGAGGCCATCGCCGGGACCGTGCACGGCTCGGTCGTCGCGGCGTTGTGCCGTACGAAGGCCGCAGACGTCGAGCGGGCCTGGGAGGCCATCAAGCACGCCGATCACCCGCGGATCCACACGTTCATCTCCACCTCGCCCATCCACCGCGAGAAGAAGCTGCGGATGACCGCGGACCAGGTGCTCGCCGAGACGGTACGCGCGGTGGCCCAGGCAGCCAGTTACTGCCCGGATGTGGAGTTCTCCGCCGAGGACGCCACGCGTACCGAGTTGGACTTCCTGGTCGACGTCTTCGCCGCCGCCGTCGAGAACGGCGCGAGCACCATCAACGTGCCCGACACGGTGGGCTTCGCCATGCCGCAGGAGTACGTCGCGATTCTCGACGCGGTCCGCGGGCGGGTGCCGCGGGCCGACGAGGTGGTGTGGTCGGTGCACTGCCACAACGATCTGGGCCTGGCGACTGCCAACTCCTTGGCCGCCCTGCGCGCCGGCGCCCGCCAGGTGGAGGTCTGCATCAACGGGATCGGCGAGCGGGCCGGCAACACAGCGCTGGAGGAGATCGTGATGGCGCTGCGGACTCATTACGCCACTCTGGGCCTGACCACCCAGGTGGACACCCGCGAGATCACCCGCGCCTCGCGGCTGGTCTCCATGCTTTCCGGTTATCCGGTGCAGCCCAACAAGGCGGTCATCGGCGCCAACGCCTTCAGCCACGAGAGCGGCATCCATCAGCACGGTGTGCTCATGGAGCGGACCACGTACGAGATCATGAACCCCGAGGACATCGGCCTCACCGGTGGCTCGACCATCGTCCTGGGCAAACACTCGGGCCGGCATGCCTTCGTCGACGCGCTGGCCCAGCTCGGGTTCGCCCTGCCTGCAGCGGCGCTCGACCGGGCATTCGCCCACTTCAAGGAGATGGCCGACCGCAAGGGGAGGCTGACCGACTCCGACCTGGTCGCGTTGGCCACCGAGGAGGACACCTCAGGGGCGCTCGGCGGGGCGTGGGCCTTCGACTCGATCGCCGTATCCGGTGGGTCGCACACCGCCCCCAGGGCGACCGTGCGGCTGTCCCGCGACGGCGAGACCGGTGAGGCCGAGGCCACGGGCGACGGGATGATCGACGCGGCCTGCAATGCGGTGGCCAAGGCCACCGGGGTCGATGCCACGCTGCTGGCTTTCCAGGTCGCGGCCGTGACGCCGGGCTCCGATGCCATTGGTGACGTCTCCGTCCAGGTCGAGATGGGCGGCCACCGGGTGACCGCCCGGGGGGTTTCCACCGACGTGGTCGAGGCCAGCGCCCGGGCCTTCCTGCACGCAGTCAACAAGGTGGTCAGCGGCACCGCGCTGCCACGACGCACGGACAAGCCATGAAGAGGTGGACGCAGATGCAGACCGATGAGCAGCAGCGCCGAGAGGCCGAGCAGCGCGAGGCACAACGTGCCGTGCAGCGCTCGCTGGACCGGCGTGACCGCGGGGGCGATGCCGGGCAGGCGGCTACGGCGACCTGGTCGGCGGGCCGCCAGCGCGGATGAGCCTGCGGCTGGCGGTGATCGGGGGGGACGGGATCGGCCCCGAGGTGCTCGGCGAGGCGTTGAAGGTGCTCGACGTCGTACGGCCCGACATCGACGCCACCGACTACGACCTCGGGGCCCGGCGGTGGCATCAGACCGGTGAGGCCCTACCGGACTCCGTGCTGGAGGAGATCCGCGGCCACGACGCCATCCTCCTCGGTGCCGTCGGCGACCCCTCCGTCCCGTCGGGCGTCCTGGAACGCGGTCTGCTGCTGCGGCTGCGCTTCGAGCTCGACCATCACGTCAACCTGCGCCCCGTGCGGCTCTATCCCGGCGTCCGCTCACCCCTCGCAGGTCAGCCGCGGATCGACATGGTCGTCGTACGCGAAGGCACCGAGGGCCCCTATGCCGGGGCTGGGGGCAACCTGCGGCGGGGCACCTCGCACGAGGTGGCCACCGAGGAGAGCCTCAACACCGCATACGGCGTCGAACGGGTGGTCCGCGACGCGTTCCGCAGGGCCGCCGAACGCCCCCGCCAGCACCTGACCCTGGTGCACAAGACCAACGTGCTGACCCATGCCGGTGACCTGTGGCAGCGCACCGTCGACGCGGTCGGTGCCGAGTTTCCGGCCGTCGGCGCCTCCTACAGCCACGTCGATGCTGCCGCGATGTTCTTCGTCACCGATCCGGGCCGCTTCGACGTGGTCGTCACCGACAACCTCTTCGGCGACATCCTCACCGATCTGGGTGCCGCGATCGCCGGCGGGATCGGCCTGGCCGCCAGCGCCAACCTCGACGTCAGCAGGAGCAACCCGTCAATGTTCGAACCGGTGCACGGCAGCGCCCCCGACATCGCCGGTACCTCGCGGGCCGACCCGACCGCCGCCGTGCTGTCGGTGGCGCTGATGCTCGCACACCTCGGCGACGCCGCCGCGGGCAGGCGGGTGGAGGAGGCGGTGGCCGCCGACCTGCTCTCTCGCGACCGTTCAGGCGACACCAAGACCGCCGAGGTCGGTGACCGTCTGGCCTCGGCGCTGGCCGGGTAAAGTCGGCTGCGCCCGGCCCGCAGACGTGCTGGAAGGACGGCCATGAAGGTTCCACGGGATTCTGCGCCGCAAGCCGGCCCGATCCATTTCGAGCTCAAGCCCAACGCGGCCCCCCTCGGTGACGACGAGCGCACGAAGCGGATCACCGCGCCCGGATTCGGCCGGGTATTCACCGAGCACATGGTCAGCATCCCCTGGACCGAGGGCCGGGGGTGGCACGACGCCCAACTGGTGCCCTACGCCAGCCTCGAGATGGACCCGGCGATGATGGCGCTGCACTACGGCCAGTCGATCTTCGAAGGGCTCAAGGCCTACCCGCAGCCTGACGGATCTATCGCGACCTTCCGCCCCGAGCAGAACGCCCGGCGCTTCCAGCGCTCGGCCCGCCGCCTTGCCCTGCCGGAGCTGCCGGAGCGGACCTTCGTCGAGGCCCTGGAGGTGCTGGTCGGTCAGGACCGCGAGTGGATGCCCCGCGGCGGTGAGGAAAGCCTCTACCTGCGGCCGTTCATGTTCGCCAGCGAGGTCGGGCTCGGGGTCCGGCCGGCCGGCGAGGTGCTCTTCCTGGTGATCGCCTCTCCGGTGGGCGCCTATTTCCCCCGCGGCGTGCAGCCAGTGCGGGTCTGGCTGTCCCTGGACTATGTGCGCGCCGCGCCCGGCGGCACCGGCGAGGCCAAGTGCGCGGGCAACTACGCCGCCTCGCTGATCGCCCAGGCGCAGGCCACCGACGAGGGCTGCGACCAGGTGGTCTGGCTCGACGCCGCAGAACGCCGGTGGGTCGAGGAAATGGGCGGGATGAACCTCTACTTCGTCTACGGCACCGGCCCCGCCGCCCGCGTGCTCACGCCCGCGCTTACCGGCACCCTGCTGGCCGGCGTGACCCGTGACTCGCTGCTCACCCTGGCAAGTGACCTGGGCTACCAGGTGGAGGAGGGGCGCATCGACATCGACTCGTGGCGCGAGGGCTGCGCCGACAGGTCCCTGACGGAAGTCTTCGCCTGTGGCACCGCCGCAGTGATCACTCCCGTCGGCTCGGTCAAGTCGCGCACCGGGCAGTGGTCGGTCGGCGACGGCGAGCCAGGCCCGGTCACGATGCGGCTACGCGAGGCGCTGCTCGGCATCCAGCACGGCTCGGCGCCCGACGCGCACGGTTGGATGCACACGCTGGTCGCCGGGGGCGGCCGGTGAGTTCGGAGGGCGGCGGCACGGAGGTCCGCGGGGTAGTCGCGCGGGGCAAGGGCGCCCCGGTCACCGTCGAGACGGTGCTCGTCCCCGACCCCGGGCGGGGGGAAGCCGTGGTCAAGGTGCTGGCCTGCGGCGTCTGCCACACCGACCTGCACTACCGCGAGGGCGCGATCAACGACGAGTTCCCCTTCCTGCTCGGCCACGAGGCGGCCGGCACCGTCGAGACCGTCGGGGCCGGCGTGACCGGCCTGGTCCCCGGTGACTATGTAGTCCTCGCCTGGCGAGCACCGTGTGGGAGGTGCCGGTCGTGCCTGCGTGGCCGGCCGTGGCACTGCTTCGACTCCCTCAACTCCTACCAGCCTATGACGCTGGCCGACGGCACACCGCTGTCTGCGGCATTGGGCATCGGGGCCTTCGCCGACCGCACGCTGGTCGCGGCCGGGCAGTGCGTCAAGGTCGACCCGGCGGCCCGCCCGGAGGCGGCCGGTCTGATCGGCTGCGGCGTCATGGCCGGATTCGGCGCCGCGGTCAACACCGGGCGGGTGCGCCGCGGTGACACGGTTGCCGTCATCGGCTGCGGCGGTGTCGGCAACGCCGCCATCGCCGGTGCCTCGCTCAGCGGTGCCCGTACCGTCATCGCCGTCGACATCGACCAGCGCAAACTGGAGTGGGCGCGCAGGTTCGGCGCCACCGACACGGTCGATGCCGGGTCGGAGGACGTGGTCGAGCGGATCAAGGAGCTCACCGGGGGGGTCGGTGCCGACGTCGTCGTCGAGGCGGTCGGCCGACCGGAGACCTACCGGCAGGCGTTCTTTGCCCGTGACCTCGCCGGAACGCTGGTACAGGTGGGCGTGCCCGACCCCACCATGACGATCGAGCTGCCGATGATCGAGCTGTTCGGCCGCGGCGGGGCGCTGAAGTCGAGTTGGTACGGCGACTGCCTGCCCACCCGGGACTTCCCCGTCCTGATCGACCTCTACCTCGCCGGCCGCCTCGACCTCGACGGCTTCGTCTCCGAGACGATCACGATCGACGATGTCGAGGAGGCTTTCGCCCGCATGCAGCGAGGCGAGGTCCTGCGCTCCGTCGTAGTTCTGTGACGCCGCTGATCGGGATCACCTCATACGTCGAGGAGGCGCACTGGGGTGTCTGGACCGCCCCGGCGAACCTGCTGCCGCAGCGCTACGTCGACGCGGTGCGCGCCGCCGGGGGCCGCGCCGTGGTGATCCCGCCCGCGCCGGAAGCCGCCGATGTCGTCGTCGCCGCGCTAGACGGGCTGATCCTGGCCGGCGGGTCAGACATCGACCCGTCGCTGTACGGCGCGGCGCGCCACCCGGCCACCGAGGCCGCCCGCCCCCTGCGCGACGCGGGGGAGCAGGCCCTTCTGCAAGCTGCCATCGCGGCCGACCTGCCCGTGCTCGGCATCTGCCGCGGCATGCAGATGATGGCAGTGACCTGCGGCGGCACCCTGATCCAGGATCTGCCTGGCGCCGTCGGGTCACAGCGGCACCGGGCCGCTCCCGGGCAGTATGCAGAGCACGGAGTGCACACGGTCGACAAGACCCGGCTGGCAGCGCTACTGGGTTCCACGACCGCCGTACCGAGTTACCACCACCAGGGAGTCGCTGATGCCGGCTGGTTGACGGTGGCTGCCTACGCCGACGACGACGGCACGATCGAGGGCGTCGAAATACCCGATGCGCGCTTCGCCGTGGGCGTGCTCTGGCATCCCGAGGTGGGCACCGACCCCCGCCTGTTCCGCGCCATCGTGGCCGCGGCCCATGAGTAGGCGGGCTCTGCTGCTCGCCACCGCCGCTGTCTTCACGCTCACCGCCTGCGGGCCAACACACCTGCGTGCACGGCCTCGGGTATCGCCCCGGCCGTCGGTTTCCGCATCCGTCTCGCCTTCCCCGGCCGGCTCGCCCACACCCGTGCCGCGTCCTTCGCAGAGCACACCACCCGCTGTCCCGGCCCCCGGCCGGTACGTCTTCCCGATCAGCCCGCCGGCCGCGGCGCACTTCGGCCATTCCCACCACGACTACCCGGCCACTGACATCTTCGCCCCGTGCGGGTCCACCTACCGCGCACCGACGTCGGGCCGGGTCCTGGGTGCCCAGCGGGTCGATGCATGGAACCCGATCGTCAACGCCGGAGCGACCCGCGGCGGGCTGTCCGTGACACTCCTCGGCGACGACGGGGTCCGCTATTACGGCAGTCACCTGCGGTCGGTGCTGCCGGCCGTCGTCACCGGCGCCCGGGTGGCGGCCGGCCAGGTGCTTGGCCAGGTGGGCAACACCGGCGATGCGCGGGGGACCGCCTGCCACGTGCACTTCGGCATCAGCCCGCTCTGCGGCGGCTACGCCGACTGGTACAACCGCCGGGGGTTGGTCTATCCCTGGCCGTTCCTGGACTCGTGGCGGGCCGGCGGCGCGCTCAGCCCGGCAGCGGCAGTGGCGGCCTACCGCGCCCGGCATGGCTGTCCGACCGGTCCCACCGTCGATTCCTAATCCCAGGATCCGGGACGATCGTCCCGGGCCCGTCGGAGCCGTGCCAGAATCAGCCGCGTGACCGGCCTGCTCATTATCGAGACCTAGCGCGCAAGCTACCGCACGACCGCGCGCAGACCTCCCGCAATAGCGGGGGGTTTTTTTATGTGCTGGGAGACAACCTTGAGCGACGACGGCTTCCACGTCTACGACACGACGTTACGTGACGGTGCCCAACGAGAGGGCCTGTCCTTCTCGGTGGCCGACAAGCTCGCCGTTGCCCGCCACCTCGACGACCTCGGGGTGGGATTCATCGAGGGTGGGTGGCCGGGGGCCAACCCCAAGGACGTGGAGTTCTTCCAGCGGGCCCGGACCGAGTTGCACCTCCAACACGCACAGCTCGCCGCGTTCGGCGCGACCCGCCGAGCGGGCGCGAAGGCGCCGGACGACCCGCAGGTATCCGCCCTGCGGGAGTCCGGCGCCCCCGTCATCACCCTGGTGGCCAAGGCCCACGTCGGTCACGTCACCCGGGCGCTGCGGACCACGCCGGAGGAGAACCTCGCGATGATCCGCGACACCGTGACTCACCTGCGGGGCGAGGGCCGGCGGGTGTTCCTCGATGCCGAGCACTTCTTCGACGGCTACGTCCTCGACCCGGCCTATGCCGTCGAGGTGCTCAGGGTGGCAGCTGAAGCGGGCGCGGACGTGGTGGTGCTGTGCGACACCAACGGCGGGACGCTGCCCTCCCGGCTGGCCGACATCGTAGGGACCGTCACCGGCACCGGCCTGCGCGTCGGCATCCACGCCCACGACGACGTCGCCTGCGCGGTTGCCAACTCCCTGGCCGCCGTCGAGGCGGGGGCGACCCACGTGCAGGGCACCGCCAACGGCTACGGCGAGCGCTGCGGCAACGCCGACATCCTCGGCGTCGTCGCCGGGCTCGAGCTCAAGCTCGGCCGGGCGGTGCTGCCGCACGGCCGCCTGGGGGATCTGGGCCGGGTCAGCCACGCCGTCGCCGAGTTGGCCAACATCGCCCCCGACGCCCACCAGCCCTACGTGGGGGCCGCGGCCTTCGCTCACAAGGCGGGAATCCACGTCAGCGCCGTCAGGGTCGCACCTGAGCTGTACCAGCACATGGACCCTGCCGCCGTCGGCAACGACATGCGTTTGCTGGTCAGCGAGCTCGCCGGGCGCGCGACGGTGCAGCTCAAGAGCCGCGACCTCGGCCTTTCCGCCGACCGTGCGGTGGCCGGCCGGGTGCTCGTGCGGGTCAAGGACATGGAGTCGCGCGGCTGGTCGTTCGAGGCGGCCGAGGCCAGCTTCGAGCTGCTCCTGCGCGGTGAGGTCACCGGGGCGCGGCCGTCGTACTTCGATGTCGAGTCCTGGCGGGTCATCGTCGAGACCCGCCCCGATGGTGCGGTGGTCAGCGAGGCGACGGTGAAGCTGTATGCCAAGGGGGAGCGCATCGTGGCCACCGGCGAGGGCAACGGGCCGGTCAACGCACTCGACACCGCGCTGCGGCTGGCGCTGGAGCGAACCTATCCCGACCTCGGCCGCCTGGAGCTGGTGGACTACAAGGTACGGATCATCTCCGCCGCCCACGGAACCGCGGCAGTGACCCGGGTGCTGGTGGAGACCTCCGACGGCGAGGGGGAGTGGGACACCATCGGCGTACACGAGAATGTGGTTGCTGCCTCGTGGGACGCTCTGGTGGAGGCCGTGACGTACGGCTTGCTACGACGGGAGAACGCCGATGCTGCGCGGCAAGCAGATCTGCCTGAGGGCACGGCTCCGCCGTGACATCGAGGTTCTCCACGAGCCGCTCCGCGACGACCCTGAGCTGTGGATGCTGACCGACAACGACCCCTGGACCCCGCAGTCACTCGACGGGGCCCTGGCCAAGTTCGACAAGCGGCAGGAAGAGGAGCAGACGCGCTTCGTGGACTTCACCGTCGAGATGCTGGTCAACGCCGGCGACACCCTGGCGGCAGGCCGGGTGGTCGGGGACGCGTGTCTGTGGGGCGTCGACCTGCATGCCCGCTCGGCCCACATCGGGCTCACGCTGATCGCCGAGGCCAGGGGGCACGGCATCGGCCGGGAAACTGTCGACCTGCTGGTCGACTACGCCTTCCGGATCCGCGGGCTGCACCGCCTGCAGTGCGAAACCCACTCCGACAACGCGGCCATGGTGGCCACCGCCGAGGCGGCCGGCTTCGGCATCGAGGGTCACCTGCAGGAGGCCGGCTGGCGCTCCGGGCGGTACATCGACGAGACGGTGCTCGGACTATTGGCCGCCGACTGGAAAGGCCAGCGGTAGCCTCGCCAGGTGCGCATCGCCCGCTTCGCTCACCCGCAAGGGGTAGCTTTCGGAATCGTTGAGGGCCCCGGCGACGGTGCTGGAGACCCCGAGCCGCAGGCCATGACGGTGGCCGAGGTCGCCGAACATCCCTTCGGGCCGATCGAGCTCACCGGGCGGCGGTGGGCGCTGCTCGACGTGCGTCTGCTGGCCCCCATCCTGCCCACCAAGGTGATCGGGATCGGCAAGAACTACGCCGACCATGCCGCCGAGATGGGCGGCCCGGCGCCGGACCGGCCGGTGATCTTCCTCAAGCCCTCGACGGCAGTGATCGGTCCGCTCGACGCCATCCGCCTCCCACCGGATGCCCAGCGGGTCGATCACGAGGCGGAGCTGGCGGTGGTGATCGGGACCGTCGTGCGTGACGTGCCGAGGGACCGCGCCCTAGCCACGGTGCTCGGCTACACATGCGCCAACGACGTGACGGCACGCGACCAGCAGCAGGCCGATGGGCAGTGGGCCCGGGCAAAGGGTCACGACTCCTTCTGCCCGCTCGGGCCGTGGATCGAGACCGGCATGGACCCTGCCGACGTGGAGGTCAGTGCGGTGCTCGACGGGGCGGTCCGCCAGCGTTCCCGTACCTCCCTGCTGCTGCACGACGTCGCCACCCTGATCTCCTACGTCTCCCATGTGATGACCCTGTTGCCGGGCGACGTGATCCTCACCGGCACCCCCGCCGGGGTCGGGCCCATGGCAGCTGGCTCGACGGTGTCGGTGACCGTCGAGGGCATCGGGACGCTGACCAATGCGGTGAGTGCCCGATGAGCGTCCGCGTGCGCTTCTGCCCCTCGCCGACCGGCAACCCTCACGTCGGCCTGGTCCGGACCGCGCTTTTCAACTGGGCCTTCGCCCGGCACACCGGCGGCACGTTCGTGCTCCGCATCGAGGACACCGATGCCGCCCGCGACTCGGAGGAGTCCTACACCGCGCTCCTCGACGTGCTGCGCTGGTTGGGCCTGGACTGGGACGAAGGCCCGGAGGTGGGCGGTCCGTACGGCCCCTACCGCCAGTCGGAGCGACGATCGGTCTACGAGGACGTCGTCGTGCGCCTGGTCGTCGGGGGCTACGCCTACGACTGCTACTGCACGCAGGAGGAGATCGAGGCGCGCAACAAGGCCGCGGGCCGTTCGCCGGGCTACGACAACTACTGCCGCACCCTGTCCATCGACGAGATGACCCGCTTCAGCCGGCACAAGCGGCCCTCGGTGCTGCGATTGCGGATGCCTGACCGCACGATCACCTGGACCGACCTGGTCCGCGGAGAGGTGTCGATCGCGCCGGAGCACGTTCCGGACTACGTGATCGTCCGGTCCAGTGGCGAGCCGCTCTACACCCTGGTCAACCCTGTCGACGACGCCTTCATGAAGATCACCCACGTGCTGCGCGGGGAGGACCTGCTCTCGTCCACCCCACGGCAGATCGCCATGTACGAGGCGCTCGGCGAGGTCGGAGTGACCGACGGGGCGGTGCCGGAGTTCGGCCACCTGCCGACGGTCACCGGCGAGGGCAACAAGAAGCTGTCCAAACGGGACCCCACGTCCTCCCTCAGCGTTTACCGGGAGCGTGGCTTCCTGCCCGAGGGGCTACTCAACTACCTGGCCCTGCTGGGCTGGTCGATCGCCGAGGACCGCGACATCTTCTCCGTGACCGAGATGGCCGAGGTGTTCGACCTGAAGGACGTCAACGCCAACCCGGCCCGCTTCGACGTGCGCAAGGCCGAGGCCATCAACGCGACGTGGGTACGCCGGCTCGACCCGGCCGACCTCGCCGGCCGGTTGGTGTCCTACCTGCACGCCGCGGGGCTGGTCGGCGCCCACCTGACCCCCGAGGAGCAGCGGCTGCTGGTCGCGGCTGCCCCGATGGTGCAGGAGCGGGTGGTCGTGCTGACCGAGGCGGTCGACATGCTGCGCTTCCTGTTCGCCGGCGATTCCTTTGCCGTCGAGGACGCTGCGGCGGCCAAGGTGCTGACCGAGGACGCCGGGCCGGTCCTGGCTGCCGCCGGGCAGGCGCTGTCGGCGCTGGAGATGTGGGATGCGGCGGGTGTGGAGGCGGCTCTGAAGGCCGCCCTGGTCGACGGGCTGGGGCTGAGGCCCCGCGTCGCCTTCGCGCCGGTGCGGGTCGCCGTGACCGGTCGGACGGTCTCCCCGCCGCTGTACGAGTCGATCGAGCTGCTCGGCCGGGAGCGCACCCTGCAGCGGCTCGCCGGCGCGTCGGCCCGGTTGGGTCACTCTGGAGCGGTCCGGTAACCTTGGCTGCCGGCACGGGCGCGGCCAGCGTCCGGTGCAAATCTTGGGGTATGGGGTAATTGGCAGCCCGGCTGATTCTGGTTCAGCTAGTCTAGGTTCGAGTCCTGGTACCCCAGCGCAACACCTAGGGCCCCGTCGTCTAGCGGCCTAGGACGCCGCCCTCTCAAGGCGG
>JBDUBV010000072.1:0-12813 GCA_040003795.1 Pseudonocardiales bacterium
GGTGTGCATCTGACAGATCCGGCTCTCGGTCACGCCGAGGACCTGGCCGATCTCGCCGAGGGTGAGCCCCTCGTAGTAGTAGAGGGTCATCACGATCTTCTCCCGCTCGGGCAGGTCGTTGATGGCGCCCGCGAGCAGGTGCTTGGTCTCCTCGTTCTCGAACGCCATCACGGGGTCCTCGGCCCCGGTGTCCTCGAGCGTGTCGACCAGGCTGAGCTGGTCACCCTTGTCCCCACCGTTGAGCATCTCGTCGAGGGCCAGGACGTTGACGAACGACACCTGCCCGAAGATCGCCTGCAGGTCTCCGACCGAGATGCTCATCTCGGCAGCGACCTCCGGCTCCGAGGGGGTACGCCGCAGCTCGGCCTCGAGGGTGGCGTAGGCCCGCTCGACATCCCTTGCCTTTGACCGGACCGACCGCGGGATCCAGTCAATGGCCCGCAACTCGTCGATGATCGCACCGCGAATCCTGCTGATGGCGTAGGTCTCGAACTTGATGGCCCGCTCGATGTCGAACTTCTGGATCGCGTCGATCAGCCCGAAGATGCCGTAGGACACCAGGTCGGACTGCTCGATGTTCGACGGCAGGCCGGCGCCGACCCGCCCCGCGACGTACTTCACCAGCGGCGAATAGTGCAGGATGAGCCGCTCTCGCAGTTTCTGGTCGTCGGTGGACTTGAACTCGCGCCAGAGTTCGCCGACGGCTGATTCGATCTCGATGCGTTCCTCTTCACTGCTGTACTTCGTCCTCACGCCACCCCCCTCGGTGCCGAGTGAACACGTCACGCCCGAGGGTGTGCCTGCTCATAGGCCGCCCGCAGTCGCTCGACCGATACGTGGGTGTAGACCTGCGTGGTAGATAGCGTAGCGTGACCAAGCAACTCCTGTACGCTTCTAAGGTCAGCGCCTCCTTCCAGGAGGTGCGTGGCTGCCGAGTGGCGCAGTCCGTGCGGACCCAGGTCAGGCGCACCCGGTACCCCGGCCAGGCGCTGGTGGACCAGGCGGCGCACGGCCCGCGTATCCATCCGCCCTCCGCGGGCGCCGAGCAGCAGCGCCGGACCGCTGGTCGCCGTCGCCAGCAGGGGGCGGGAACGCGTCAGGTAGGCCTGCAGAGCCTGCTCGGCTGGCACCCCGTAGGGCACCGAGCGCTGTTTATCGCCTTTGCCGAGGACCCTGATGACGCGCCGGCCGCGATCGACGTCGTCGACGTCCAAGCCGCACAACTCGCCCACGCGGACGCCCGTGGCATACAACAACTCCACAGCCACCCGGTCGCGGACGGCGAGCGGGTCCGCCCGCTCGGCGGGGTCCGTGCTGGTGAGCTCGATGAATGCCCTGGCTTCGGCCTGGCGCAGGACCGCCGGCAGCCTGCGCCCGGGCTTGGGGCTGACGAGCAACTGCCCGGCGTCGGCTGCCATCCGTCCTGCCCGGTACGCCCAGGCCGTGAACGAGCGGGCGCCGGCCGCTCTGCGGGCCAGGCTGGACCGGGCACCGCCCGACGTGTGCAACCGGGCCAGCCAGCTCCGTAGAACCGCAAGGTCGACGGCGTCGGGCTCCCGCGCCCCCATCCGGGCGGCGTGATCGGCCAGGCTGACGGCGTCGCCGAGGTAGCCACGCACGGTGTGGGGTGACAGGCCCCGCTCGACCTGCAGGTGGCGTTGGTAGGCGTCCACGGCGTCGGCCAGCGGCCCGGGAAGAGCGGCTCGCAGGCCTGCCACCGAGCTGCGGGCCGAGCGGGCCTGGGTCATGACCTGACCGTGCGCTGCGCACCGGGGCGCGTCAAGCTCGCCACGCCACTGTCACATTGGCGCAGCGGTGGGCGGCCTCGTCGGAGGGCTACCGCAGCGGGGCCGGCTCGTTGCCGGCGGCCGCCGACTGGCGACCGGCGACGGTGAGCCGGAAGCCGCCTGGCGCCTCCTCCACCAGTCCGTGGT
Source organism: Pseudonocardiales bacterium (assembly GCA_040003795.1). GTDB lineage: Bacteria > Actinomycetota > Actinomycetes > Mycobacteriales > QHCA01 > QHCA01. The sequence goes on from JBDUBV010000072.1 coordinate 1,935, forward strand.
TCACCAGCAGCGGCAGGGCATGCATGGCATCGCGCAGGCGAACCCCGGCCCGGGCGGCGATCTCCGGGATCGGCTGTGCCTGCCGGGCCGGCACCGCCTCGATGACCGTGGTCAACTCCGGCGACAGGCCGTCGCGAGCCGTCGTCGGACCGCGGGGCGGCTCGGCGAAGTCGTCGCCGATGCGGCCCACCGCATCGAGAATCTCCGCCGCGCTGGTGACGAGCACCGCGCCGGAGCGCAGGAGCTGGTGGGCCCCCACCGACATCGCCGACGTCACCGGACCGGGGACCGCCATCAGCGGCCGGTTGAGCTCGGCAGCCCGGCGGGCGGTCATCCGGGCGCCGCTGCGGGCTGCCGCTTCGACGACGACGGTGCCGGCCGAGATGGCAGCGATAACCCGATTGCGGACGAGGAACCGCAGCCGCTGCGGCGGGCAGCCCGGCGGCCACTCGCTGACCAGCATCCCGTCAGCACGGATCCGGTCGAAGAGCCCCGCGTGTCCCAACGGGTAGGGCCGGTCGACGCCGCTGGCCAGGATTGCCACGGTCGGCCCTCCGGCGGTCAGGGCCCCCCGGTGAGCGGCGCCGTCGATGCCGTAGGCGCCACCGGAAATCACGGTCCACTCCCGGTCGACCAGCCCGTGGCCGAACTCGCCGGCCACGAAGGTCCCGTAGGACGTCGCCGCCCTGGAGCCGACCAGCGACACCGAACGCGCGCACAAGCCTGCCAGGTCGCCGGGGCCGCGGGCCCACAGGGCGACCGGCGGCATCGCCGGGTCACCAGTGCAGCCGACAGCGGCGAGGTCGGCGAGTCGTGGCGGCCACTCGGCGTCCTCGGGGCAGATCAGCCGCCCGCCGCACCCGGCTGCCTGATCGAGATCGCGAGCGGCCTGGGCGAGGACGGCTGCCAGGCGGCCACGTCTGACCAGCACCTGCCGGGCGATCTCAGCGGGAACGTCGCCGTCGTGCCACAGCGCCTCCAGTGCCCCGACCGGCCCGCGCCGGGCGATCAACCGGGCCAGGCCGGCGCTGCCCGGCTCGCAGATGCGCGTCAGCGCCGCCCGGGCCAGCCGCACCTGGTCCGCGGCGTCACTCATGCCGCCCTACGGGTGCGCAGGTGATAGGCCGCCCCGACGTCGCCGGCATCAGGCTGGCTGCGGCGACCGAGATCTGCGAGGGTCCACGCGACCCGAAGCACCCGGTCATAGCCTCTGGCCGACAGCTCCCCGCGATCGACGCCCAGGTCGGCTGCCTGCCGCACCGACCTGGGCAGCCGCCACCGGTTGCGCAGGACCTGGCCCGGCACCTCGGCGTTGGTGCGCCAGCCGGTGCCGGCCAGGCGTTCAGCCGCGGCGGCACGGGCGGCGGCGACCCTCCGCGCTACCACCGCGCTGGTCTCCAGACCGGCCGCGTCGGCCAGCAGCGCCGCCCGGCCCACAGCGTTGAGCTCCACCTGCAGGTCGATGCGGTCCAGCAGCGGCCCCGACAGGCGCCCCAGATAGCGCCGCCGGGAGACCGCCGTGCAGGTGCAAGCCTGGTCACCCAGCGGGCTCGAGCACGGGCACGGGTTGGCCGCGAGGACCAGCTGGACCCGGGCGGGGTAGCGGGTGATGCCGCCAGAACGGGCCAGGACGACCTCCCCGCGCTCGATCGGCTGGCGCAGCGCGTCGAGCACCCCGCCCGGGAACTCCGGTGCTTCGTCGAGGAAGAGCACCCCGCGATGGGCAAGGGACAACGCCCCCGGCCGAGCCAGGCCCGTGCCGCCACCGACCAGGGCGGCGATGCTGGCCGAATGGTGCGGCGCCTGATAGGGCGCCCGCTGGATCAACGGCTCACCCGGTGGCAGCACCCCGGCAACGGAGTGCACGGCGGTGACCTCGAGTGCCGCGTCGAGGTCCAGCGCAGGGAGCAGGCCCGGCAGCCGTTCGGCCAGCATGGTCTTGCCTGCACCGGGCGGCCCCACGAACAGCAGGTGATGCCCACCCGCTGCTGCGACCTCGAGCGCCTCCCTGCCGTAGGCCTGCCCGACCACGTCGACCAGGTCCGGCCAGGCCGGCTCAGGGGGGCCGGCCGCGGGTACTGGCTCGTCGGAGTCGGCCAGGTCCTCACCACGCAGCCATGCCAACAGCGCGCTGAGGGTGGGCACCCCTCGCACCTGCAGACCCGGGACGAGGGCGGCCTCGCGCCAGTTGGACGAGGGCACCACGATGCCGCGCAGCCCGGCCCGCGCGGCCGCCATGGCGGCAGGAAGCACGCCGCGCACCGGGCGGACGCGGCCGTCCAGACCCAACTCCCCGACCACTGCCCTCTCGCGCAACGACTCCGGTGGAGCCGCGCCGGCGGCGACCAGGATGGCCGCTGCCATTGCCAGGTCGAAGCCGCTGCCGTGCTTGGGCAACGTGGCCGGAGACAGACCCAGCGTGATCCGCTTGGCCGGCCACGGGTAGCCGCTGTTGACGAGTGCGGCGCGCAGCCGATCGCGCGCCTCGGACAGGGAGGTGTCGGGCAGGCCCACGATCACCAGACCGGGGAGTCCGGAGGCAAGATCGGCCTCGACCTCCACCACGTGGCCGACCACGCCGACCAGCGCCACGGACAGCGCACGAGCGAGCGCCATCAGAAGGCGCCGCGCAGATGCTCGACGGTCGGCGCGGCACCGGGGCGGCCCCTGACCACGCTGATCACGTCGAAGCGCAAGTCGGGCCAGCCGCCGCCGGCCGCGCTCAGCCAGGCGGTCGCCAACCGGCGGATCCGCCGAACCTTGGTCGGCACCACGGCCTCGGCGGGCGTCCCGAAGCCGAGTCCCGACCGCGTCTTGACCTCGCAGAAGACGACTGTCGAGCCGTCCTGCGCCACGATGTCGAGCTCACCCTCTGCACATCGCCAGTTGCGGGCGAGCACGCTGAGCCCGGCGTCCTGCAGGTAGCCGACGGCGACGTCCTCACCCCAAGCGCCCAGTCTGTCCTTGTCTGCCATGGGGTCAGAGTGCCGCCAGCGGTCGACGGATCAGCGGCAGTGGCGGGATCTGTGGACGGACTTCGACCTGGGGATGACAGTTGACGCCTAGCTGACGCCTAGCTGCTGCCGGTCGGCCGGCCCGGCTGGGGCCGCTCGCCGGTGTCCATGTCGTCGCCGCCCGGGCCGGCGTCGGGCACGTAGACGCCCTCGACCGGCCTGGCCGTCTCCGATGTACCCGGTGCGGGAGTGACGTCGGTCACCGCGCGCTCGGGCACGCCGGCCTGCGAGGTGTCCGGGCCAGCTGCCTGACCGGCATCGCCCATCGCGCCCTTGGCGCTCGACGAAAGCTGCGCCGCCGAGTCCGGCTGGCCGGTCGGCGCCGTAGGGGTGTCCGAGTGCGCAGGACTCGGCGGCATCGGCTCGGAGCGGACCTGGTTGGCGGCGCGGCTGTCCTCGGTCATGCCGCAGCCCTACCCACCGAACGGGCCGCCATCCCCCGAAAGCTCTATGTCGGGCTTCTCCAACTCCTCGACGTTGACATCCTTGAACGTGACCACCCGTACGTTTTTGACGAACCTGGCCGGCCGGTACATGTCCCACACCCACGCGTCGCGCATGGTGACCTCGAAGAAAACCTCACCGTCGGCATTGCGCACCTGCAGGTCCACGGAGTTGGCAAGATAGAAGCGCCGCTCCGTCTCCACCACGTAGGCGAACTGCCGGACGATGTCGCGATACTCGCGATAGAGCTGCAGCTCCATCTCGGTCTCGTACTTCTCGAGGTCCTCTGAACTCATGGGCTCTCCGTACCGCTCAACTGCATGACCCCATGATGTCGCACCCGGGCCACATTGACGTAGGAGTGGCGGTGCTCGGAGCACGGCCCGTGCGCGTCGAGGGCCGCCGCGTGCTCCGGCGTGACGTAGCCCTTGTGCTGGGCGAAGTCGTAGCACGGGAAGCGATCGTGGAGGTCGACCATGATCCTGTCGCGGGTGACCTTGGCCAGGACGGAGGCGGCAGCAACGCAGGCAGCCACCCGGTCACCCTTCCAGACCGCCAGGCCCGGGACCGGCAGGCCGCTGACCGGGAAGCCGTCGGTCAGGACGTACGCGGGCCGCGGCTGCAGCAGCAGGACGGCCCGCCGCATGCCCTCGAGGTTGCACCGGTGCAGGCCCCGGCGGTCGACCTCGTCAGCAGGGATGACCACGACGGCCCACGCATGCGCCCTGGCGACCACCTCGCCATAGACCTCCTCCCGCACGGCGGGTGTGAGCAGCTTGGAGTCGGCGAGGCCGGGCACCTGTCCGCGCCTACCCTCGGGCAGCACACAGGCAGCGACGACCAGCGGCCCGGCGCAGGCGCCTCGGCCCGCCTCGTCGGCACCGGCGACGTGGTCGAAGCCACGCCGGCGCAGGGTGCCCTCGAGGGCGAACAAGCCGGTGTCTCGGCGCACCCTCGCGCGCTGCGGCCGCAACACGGTTCAGCCCGCCCCGGTCAGGACGCGCCGGAGCAGCCCCGAGAGGATCTCGGGATAGAAGACCTCGTCGGTGTCCTCCAGTTCCGCGACGCTCCACCACCGGTGCGCGTCGATCGACCGCGACTCCGGCTCGTCGAATGCCGACGTGTCCACCTCCCAGGCCGCCACCCGGCACACGAAGAAATCCTGGGTCTGCCGGTAGACTTGGCCGTCGAACTCGAATTCCGAGACCTCGTGCCACACCGGTCCGGCGAGGTCCCCGGCCGCCTGGCGCAAACCGGTCTCTTCGAATATCTCGCGCAGCGCTGCCTGCTGTGCGGTCTCTGCCCCCTCGAGACCACCGCCGACGGTGAACCAGTACGGCGGCTCGCCCGGCCGGGCCGGGTCGCGGCCGCGGAAGAGCAGGACACGGTCGGTGCCGTCGACGAGCAGCACGCGGGCTCCCAGCCGGTCGATCGGGTGGGAGACGGTCATGACCCGGCCAGACTACGACCGCAGGTGGCCGTGCGGGTCATCGCCGGCGGAGGGAGGTGACCGGCGCGCCTGGCAGCATCGGCCAGGACAGCGCGAGCGCCCCGAGCAGCCCGGCCGGGACGGACAGGCCGCCGACACGTCCGGCCGGCCAGACGATCACGAAGGCTCGCCCGATCACGTGGTCCTCCGGGATGGTGCCGTGCCAGCGGTCGCCGCGATGGGCACGGGAGTCCTGCGAGAAGCCCCGGTGATCACCCATCACCCATAACCGGCCGGCGGGCACCTTGACCGGGTCGAACGCGCGTCCCTCCGCCGGGGTGTTCTGGAAGATGTACGGCTCGTTCAGCGGGTGGGAGTTGACGGTGACCCGGCCATGGCTGTCGCAACACGCGACGGTGTCGCCGGGCAGCCCGATCACCCGCTTGATGTAGTCCTTCTCGCCAGGCGGGCCGACCCCGATGGCGCTAGCCATACCGTGCAGCCCCCGGGCCAGGAGGTTGCTCGGCGGCGCCGTGACGATCTCCGGCACCCACTCAGCGGCATTGAACACGACGACCTCCTCGCGACGGGGGCCGCGGAAGTCGTACGTCACCTTGTTGACCAGCACGCGATCCCTGACCTGCAGGGTGTTCTCCATCGATCCCGACGGGATGTAGAAGGCCTGGAACAGGAATGTCTTGATCACCAGCGCGAGCACGACCGCGATCAGGACGAGCAGGGGGAACTCCTGCCAGAACGGCAAGGACTTCCTGCGCCGGCGGCGGATGCTGCCACGCTTGCTCCGTGCGGGCACCGGAGTCGCTGCGGCCTCTGCGGCTGTTGCAGCGGTGGTGTCGTCGGTGTCGGTCATCGACTCAAGGATAGGCCGCTGCCGGCTCAACGCGGTGATCGGTGGGGCCGCCTTCTGCGCACCGTGGCGGCGGCCGGCGAAAGCAGCGGCAGGACCGGCAGGAGCGCCGGCGCGGCAGAGTGCATCAGCGCTGATGGGATCGGCAGCCCCCCGGCCCGGCCGAGGGGCCAGACGATGACGAAGGCGCGGCCCACGACGTGGTCCTGCGGGATGGTCCCGTGCCACTGGTCTTGCAAGTGCGATCGTGAGTCGGCCGACACCCCACGGTGATCTCCCATCACCCACAGCCGGCCTGCCGGCACCTTGACCGGGCCGAACGTGCGCTGCGCCAACGGGGTGTTGTCGAGTATGTAAGGCTCGGTGAGCGGATGATTGTTGACAGTGACCCGGCCCTGATCGTCGCAGCACGCCACGGTGTTCCCCGGCAAGCCGATCACCCGCTTGATGAAGTCCTTCTCGTTCGGGGGGCCGAGGCCGATCGCGCTGGAGAAGCTCTGCAGCCCCCGGCGCAGGCTGCTGCCAGACTTGGCGACGGGGACCTCCTGCTGCCACTGCACCCCGTTGAAGACCACGACCTCGCCGCGATGCGGCTCGCGGAAGTCGTAGACCAGCTTGTTGACCAGGACGCGGTCCTTGACCTGCAAGGTGTTCTGCATCGACTCGGAGGGGATATAGAAGGCCTGCACCAGGAAGGTCTTGATCAGCAGCGCGAGGACTATCGCGATCAAGACGAGGATCGGCAATTCCTGCCAGAACGGCAGTTGCCGCTTCTTGCCCTTGCGGCTGAGCCGGGCCCTCTGCTCCTCTGCGCGCCGCCGCTCGGCGCGGGTCCGGGTGCTGACGCCCGAGGAACCCAGGGGGCGTCCCCCGCTCTGGATGTCAGCCATCGTCCCCGTCAGCCTAGACGTCCGGGGCCGACCGTGCCCGTCACCGGTCACTGGACTCAGCGGGTCGGAGTGTCCCGCCGTTCTTTGATCTTGGCCTTCTTGCCGCGCAGGTTGCGCAGGTAGTAGAGCTTGGCCCGGCGGACGTCGCCGCGGGTGACCACCTCGATGCGGTCGATGACCGGAGTGTGCACCGGAAAGGTGCGCTCGACACCCACGCCGAAGCTCATCTTGCGCACGGTGAAGGTCTCCCGGACGCCACCGCCCTGCCGTCGGATGACCACCCCCTGGAAGATCTGGATACGGGAGCGGTTGCCTTCGACGACCCGCACGTGAACCTTGAGAGTGTCACCGGGACGGAAGGCCGGGACATCGTCTCGCAGGGAGGCGCCATCCAACGCGTCCAAAGTGTTCATGGCGAATCGTCGCTTCCTCTGCTGTACGCGCTGCGCGCGAAGCTGCCGCGCCGCTGGTCGGGGGGCCGGCTGTGAGCCGGGTGCAAGCCGCGGAAGAGTCTCGCCGCAACCGTTCTAGGGTGCCACATCATCTGGGGGAAGGCGAAACCCGGCCGCGGCCAGGACTGCCAGGTCATGAGCATCCAGGGCCCCGGTCGACAGGGCGGCCAGCAGGTCCGGGCGGCGCCGGGCGGTCAACAGCAGAGCTGCATCACGCCGCCAGCGGGCGATCCGTGCGTGGTCACCGGACAACAGCACCGCGGGGACCCGGCGGCCGGCCCACACCTCCGGCCGGGTGTAGCCGGGGGCCTCGAGGAGGCCGGCTGCGAAGGAGTCGTCGAGCACCGAGTCGGCGTTGCCCACGACGCCGGACACCAGGCGCGTGACGGCCTCGACCATCACCAGCGCCGCCGCCTCACCCCCGGACAGCACGTAGTCACCGATGGAGACCTCGTCGACTCGCATGACCTCCTGGGCGGCCTGCACCACCCGGGTATCGATCCCCTCGTAGCGCCCGCAGGCGAAGACCAGCCACGGCTGCTCGGCGTACTCCCTGGCCCGGGCCTGGGTGAAGGGCCGCCCGGCGGGGGTCGGGACGATGAGGAGCGGCGGGGCTGCCTGCCGCTGACAGACTTCGGCCAGCGCCCGGGCCCATGGCTCGGGGCGCATCAGCATGCCCGGCCCGCCGCCGTAGGGCGGGGCATCGACGCTGCGGTGCACGTCGTCGGTCCACCTGCGCAGGTCGTGCACCCGCAGGTCGACCAGGCCCCGATCCCGCGCCTTGCCCAGCAGCGACTCCGAGAGCGGCTGGATGTATCGGGGGAAGATCGTGATGACGTCGATCCTCACAACTCGAGCAACCCCTCGGGCGGATCGATGACGAGGCGGCCACCGGCGATGTCCACTGTGGGCACCATGTCGCGGATGAAGGGCACGAGCACTTCACGGTCGGCGATGCCGATGACCAGGAGGTCCGTGCCCGGCCCGTGCACGATGTCCCGCAGCTCACCGAGCCGGTCACCGGCAGGGGTCACGACCGCCAGGCCCAGCAGGTCCGTGTCGTGGAACTCCTCGGGATCGTCGAGGGGGAGCAGGTCGGCCGAGTCGACGACAAGGTCGGTCCCGCGCAGCTCCTCTGCCGCCGCCCGATCGGTGACGCCTGCGAACCCCACGACATAGCGCCCGGAGTGCCGGCGGGCCGTGGCCACGGTCAGGGGGCCGCGCTCGGGTGGGTCGGTGGACAGCGTCGCGCCGGCGGCGAAGCGCGTATCGGGGTCGTCGGTGCGCAGCTGGACCAGCACCTCGCCGCGCAGGCCGTGCGCTCGGCCCACCCTGCCCACGATGAGCAGCATCGCCGGCTGACCGGGCTATCGTGCGTCGGTTTCGACGACGTCGACGCGCAGCCCCTTGCCGCCGATGGCCGTCATCACCAGCCGCAGTGCTTTGGCAGTGCGGCCCGCCCGGCCGATCACCTTGCCGAGATCGTCGGGGTGCACCCGGAGTTCCAGGGTGCGGCCGCGGCGACCGGTGTGCAGGTCGACGTGAACGTCGTCGGGATGTTCGACAATGCCCCGGACGAGATGCTCGAGGGCTTCCTCGAGCACCTAGCCCTCCGCCGGCGCCGGAGCGTCGGTGGCCGCCGCCTCGGGGGCGGCGTCACCCTTGCCGGCATCAGTCTTGCCGGCGGCCGCCTTCGAGGGGCGGGCGGTGCGCTTCTTGGGGGTCGTGGCGTCGGCGACCGGCTCCTCCGAGCCCTGGGCCGAGGCGGCCTCGAAGAGTGCCCGCTTGTCGGACTTGGCTGGGCGGACCAGCATGGGCTCCGGGGCTGCCTCGCCCGTGAACTGCTGCCAGTCGCCAGTCACCCGCAGGATCGCGGCGACGCTGTCGGTCGGCTGCGCTCCGACGCCGAGCCAGTACTGCGCGCGTTCAGAGTCGACCTCGATGAAGGATGGGTCCTCTTTGGGGTGGTACTTGCCGATCGTCTCAATCGACCGGCCGTCGCGCTTGGTCCGCGCGTCGGCGACCACAATTCGGTAGTACGGTGCGCGCTTCTTGCCCAGGCGCATGAGCTTGATCTTGGTGGCCACGAGGTTTGGTGCTCCAGGGTGTTGACGGGTGATCGGTCGGGTGGCTGTGGGGGCGCGCCGTCGGCCGATCGGATGGGACGCAGCCGGTGCGGTGAGAGGGGCCGCCGCCGAGCGCGTGCTCGACGTTCATTGTGCCAGACCGCCGTACGTGATCAGAAATCAGCGTGCATCAGAGCCGCGGCAGGACGCCACCGCGCAGGATGATGTGCTGGGGAGTGGCCAGCACGTCGAGGTCGACGCGCGGATCCGTGGGATAGACGACCAGATCAGCCGGGCCGCCCTCCTCGATGCCCGGCAGCCCGAGCCAGTCGCGGGCCGCCCACGAACCGGCGGCCAGGGCGGCCTCGCGAGGCAGGCCGGCGGCGTGCAAGGCCCGGATCTCCCCGACGACTTGCCCGTGCGGCAGGACGCCGCCGGAGTCGCTGCCGACGTTGATCACGACGCCCGCTTGGTAGGCGGCCCGCAGCACCCGTGCATAGTCGGCGGCCATGGCGTGCATTCGTGCGGCGTAGGCAGGGAACTTCGGCCCGGCCCGTTCGGCGATCTGTCCGAAGGTGCCGACGATCTGGCTGGTGGCAGTCAACGTGATGCCCTTGGCGGCCATCTCCGTCAGATGATCGGTGGCCAGTCCCGTGCCGTGCTCGATGCTGTCGACGCCGGCCGCGAGCAGGCCGGGAATCGTCTCCGTGGCGAAGGTGTGGACGGCGACGCGCACTCCTGCCGCATGCGCGGCCCGGACCGCCTCGGCCAGCACGCCGTCGGGCCACAGTGGGGCCAGGTCACCGACGTCGCGGTCGATCCAGTCGCCGACCACCTTGACCCAGCCGCCGCCGTACTCGGCCTGGCGGAGCACCTCGTCGACGAGACCGGCCGGCTCCACCTCGGCGGCGTAGTTGCGGATGTAGCGGCGTGGGCGGGCGATGTGCCGGCCGGCCCGGATCAGTCGCGGAAGATCCGGTTCGTCCAGGAGCGGCCGGGTGTCCAGCGGCGAGCCGGCGTCCCGCAGCAGCAACGCGCCGGTGTCCCGGTCGGTGCGGGCCTGCTCGCGAGCGACGTCGAGATCGGCCACCGGACCGTCCTCCTGCAGGCCGATGTGGCTGTGGGCGTCAACCAGGCCAGGCAGGATCCAGCCCCGCTCGGCCACCGTCTGGGCGCCCCCAAGCGGCTCGAAGGTCAGCGTGCCGTCGACCACCCAGACGTCGCGCTGCTGGTCCCATGGCAGCAGGACACCCCTGAGGTGCAGCGGCGACGTCACGAGTCTCGGGCCGGCCGTTGAAGCTTCGACAGATCGATGTTGGGCATCTTGAAGCCGGGGGGCAGGCCGGAGGGCAGAGCACCGCCGGGCAGTGCCGTGGGATTGCCGGCGGGCGAGCCGATCTGACGGGCACCGCCGCCACTGCCTGCGCGCCCGCCCTTGCCGCCGCCCTTGGTGCCCTTGCGCTTGTTCTTGGGCGACTTCGTCGCCTTGCGGCGGGCGCCCATGCCCATCATGCCCATGCCCGCCATCTGCTTCATCATCTTACGGGCCTCGAAGAATCGGTCGACCAACTGGTTGACGTCGCTGATGGAGGTGCCTGAGCCGTTGGCGATACGCAGCCGCCGGGAGCCGTTGATGATCTTGGGATCGTGGCGTTCGGCCGGGGTCATCGAGCGGATCACCGCAGCCACCTGGTCCAGGTCGCGGTCGTTGATCTG
>JBDUBV010000073.1:0-12787 GCA_040003795.1 Pseudonocardiales bacterium
CCTGCCGTTTCTGCTGACGGCGCTGGGACAGTCTGTAGGTAAGTTCCTCGGGTTCCGCGCCGCCGGTTTGCCGGGCGGCCGCGTCGCGGTGTCTGGCCCTGTCCTCTTTTCCGGAGCCGCCGCATGTGCACCTACACGGTCACCCTGCTGCATGAGCTAGGGCGAACCCACTCGCCTATCTGGCGCGACACCGATGCACGCACCCGCCCTCACGTGCCCTCCACCCGCACGTCTGAATGCTCCGCGATTTGGTCGAAATCAACCATCTGTCACAATGCATTGAATGGATAAACAAGTGACTATCTATCTTATTGTGGGCCTTCCCAGTGCCGGGAAAACAACGCGCGCCCAGGAATTAGAGACCAGCGAGTCCGCCCTTCGTCTAACCCCCGACGAGTGGCAGATCGCGATATTTGACGGCGAGAACCCGCCCGACAAGCGTGACCTTGTTGAGGGCAAACTCGTTCAGCTCGGTATGCGGGCGGCCCAGCTGGGCATCAACGTCGTCTTCGACTTCGGTTTTTGGGGCCAGGACGAACGGTCAGCGCTCCGTTGGATTGCCGGCACTCTGGGCGTGCGTAGCCAAGTCGTCTACTTGCCGATTGATCTCGAGGAGCAGCTCAGACGCGTTACCAATCGGTTCGCAACCACGCCGCATCAGACGTTCCACATGAGCGACGTCGAACTTGAGCAGTGGCGGATGCAATTCCAAGCGCCGGACGAGGAGGAACTGCGAGGTACTGAAATTCCTCCGGTCCCATCAGCGCACGCGACATGGTCGCACTGGGCGTCAGAGCGGTGGCCATCATTGTCAGATCGGTACCGGCCCGCCACCTAGTCAGCGTGCGGTTCAACCTGCATCTGCGGGGCGGGCCGACAACCTGATCCAGAGCGGCCTGGTCGAGTTCGACCCGCAGTACGATGCCACCGGACGTCCGTCGCACCGCTACCGCCAGCATCGCTGACCGGCCGCCAACCCGATGACTGCAACGGAGGTGTGAGATGGATCCCATCGCCTTGTTGGAGCGCGCCGGCGAGTTCTATCTCAGCCGGCTGGAGGCGGTGACAGCGGAGGCGTGGGACAACAGCACGCCCTGTCCTGGTTGGACCGTGCGGGTTGTGGCCGCCCACATCATGAACGGCCTAGCTACGATCCCGCCGCTGCTTGCCCGCGAGCCGGTTGACCCGGCGGAGCGCACGCGGGACAACCTCGGCGACAACCCGGTTGGCTCAGCCCGTGCCGCACTTGCCTCGGCACTGGAAGCGCTGCGTCAGCCCGGCACCCTGGACGCGATGGTGAATGCGCCGGCCGGACACCTTCCGGGTAGAGCCTTCGCCACTATTCGCGCCGCCGATACGGTCATCCACACCTGGGACATGACGACCGGAGCCGGGATCGACTCAACCATCCCCGGCGAACTCGTCCAGGCGGTCGCTGCTACGTCTGCCCCGCAGGTTCTCGAAGGCGGGCGAGCGGCGGGCGTTTTTGGACCGCCCATGGAAGTGCCCTCCGACGCCGACCCGCAGGCACAGCTGCTGGCGGCCTATGGCCGTGGTGCGTAGTCAGTACCTGCATCGAGCCGGTCGAGAGCCGTTCCCGGCACGTACCGTGGGCGGGTGCAGCGATGGAGTCGATGGGGCGTCGTCGTATGTGTCCTCGCGGTTCTCGTCGCCGTGCCCCCTGCCATCTCCCGCCTGCCGGTATCCGACCCAAAGGTGGCGGTGGCCACCCTGCTTGACCGGGTGCGCGCATCCGAGCTGGTCGCCTACTCCGGTTACGCCGAGACTCTCGGTACTTTTGCCCTGCCCAGCACCCGCGGCCTGTCCGACCTGACCAGCCTCTTCGGCGGGCACACTCGCCTGCGGGTGTGGCGGCGTACGGTGACCGACTGGCGGGTCGACAGCCTGAGTCCGGTCGGCGAGCAAGGCATCTACCGCGACGGATCCGGTATTTGGCTGTGGGACTTTGCCGCCAACCGGGCCGTCAGGACCACCCAGCCAGCGGTTCGGCTGCCGGCCGCACCAGACCTGCTGCCCGCCGAACTGGGTCGCCGGCTTCTCTCGGAAGCCCATCCCGCTGAGTTGCAACGCTTGCCGGCGCGAACGATCGCCGGACGCACCGCCGAGGGGGTTCGGCTGCGTCCGGCAGAGCGCAATGCCACGATCGACCGGGTCGACGTCTGGGTAGACCCGCGCACAGGCCTGAGCATGCGGGTCGAAGTGTGGGGCAAGGCCGCGCCTCAGCCGGCCGTGCAGGCGTCCTTCCTCGACCTCCATGTCGGCCGGCCGGCCGCGCGGCTGACCCGGTTCGCCGCACCGGTCGGTGCGCAGCTGAGCACTGAGGATCCCCGCGACGTCAGCCGGCTGGCCGAGGAGTTCGGGTTCACCGACCTGCCTGCCCGGCTGGCCGGCCTCCCGTTGCGCCACGACGCTCCGGGGCTCGGTTCGTACGGTCGCGGACCGACCTTCCTGACCGCCGTACCGCTGTCCCGTCGAGGACGCTTCCGGCTCCTCGACCGGATCCAGGCCGCACCCGGCGCGCACGTCGACCCGGCGGACGGCAGCAGTTCCCTGGCAGCGGGGCCGCTATCGCTCCTCGTCGCAGCGGTCGCCGGTGAGAGCTGGCTGTTCACCGGCACGGTCACCGTCGTCACACTGCAGCGGGCGGCAGCTCAGCTCAATGCGGCGCGCACATGAGCGAGCACAGCGTGATTCTCACCCGCGCCCTGACCAAGCGGTTCGGCTCGCTCACGGCGGTCGATGCGGTCGACCTCGACGTGCGCACCGGTGACGTCTACGGATTCCTCGGCCCGAACGGCTCGGGCAAGACCACAACCGTACGGATGCTGCTCGGGCTGGTCCTGGCCACCAGCGGCACCGTCGAGCTACTCGGGGAGCCGATACCCCGCAGGGCCAAGCGGGCGCTCAGCCGGGTCGGGTCGCTGGTGGAGGGGCCGGCTGCCTACGGCCACCTGTCGGGCCGCACCAACCTGGTCCTCGCTGACGCCGCTGGACCCGGCGGACCGCAGCGCACCCGGCAACGGAGGGTCGGCGAGGCGCTCGACCGGGTCGGCCTGTCGGCCGTTGGCCGCCGCCCGGTGAAGGCCTACTCCCTGGGCATGCGGCAGCGGCTCGGACTCGCCGCTGCCTTACTCCGCGGCCCGGAGGTGCTGGTCCTCGACGAGCCGACCAACGGCCTGGACCCGCAGGGCATCCACGAGGTGCGCGCCCTGCTGGCCGAGCTCAACGCGGCCGGCACTACCGTGTTCCTCTCCAGCCATCTGCTGGCCGAGGTGGAGCAGGTGTGCAGCCGGATCGGCGTACTGGACCGCGGCCGGCTGGTGCTCCAGGACGACGTCGCAACACTTCGGGCGCCCACCGGCCACAGCGTGGTGCGTACCCCGGACGCCGACCGGGCGGTGGCTCTGCTCGACGGGCTGGTGACCGGCCGCGACGGCGACCGCCTGGTGGTCCGCCACGGCGACCCGGCCGACCTCAACGCGCGGCTGGTACGAGAAGGGATTCGGGTGCAGGAGTTGGCCCTCGAGCGGCGCAGCCTCGAGGAGATCGTGCTCAAGGCCACCGGGCCCGGCTCTGACCGGGTGGACGGGCGGAGTGGCCCGTGATTCGGGTCGAGTTGCGCAAGCTGCTTCGCCGGCGGCGCACGTGGATCATCATCGGCCTGCTCGACGCCCTGCCGACGCTGGTAGCGGTCCTCCTCGCTACCACCAACCTGGCCCCGCAGCCGGGCACCGGCCCCGCGTTCCTGTCCGCCGTGCTGTCCAACGGCAACCTCTTCCCCGCCGCAGCTCTGGCGATCGTGCTGCCGCTGTTCCTACCGGTAGCCGTGGCGGTGGTCGCCGGGGACTCGGTGGCCGGCGAGGCACAGGCCGGCACGCTGCGCTACCTGCTGATCCGGCCGGTCGGGCGTACCCGCCTGCTCGTGGCGAAGCTGATCAGCGTTGTGGCGTTCACGCTGATCGCCGTGGTGGTGGTGGCCCTCACCGCGTACTTCGTCGGCACGCACCTGTTCGGCAGCGCTCCACTGCCCACCGTTTCCGGCGGCCCGACTCTCAGCCCGGCGCAGGCAGGGCTGCGTACCGGCCTTGCGATCCTTTACGTCGGGCTGTCGATGCTCGGCGTGGCCGCCGTGGCCTTGTTCCTGTCGACTTTCGTCGACTCACCGCTAGCGGCTTCACTCGGTGCCCTGGCCGTGCTCATCGCCTCCACCGTGCTGCTGACCCTCGACGCCGCGCACGCGCTCAACCCATACCTGCCGACACGCTACTGGTTGGCCTTCGTCGACCTGTTCCGCCAGCCCATCCTGTGGCGCGACCTCGTGCGCGGGGTCGCACTACAGGCCGGGTACGTGGGTGTGCTGCTGCTGGGGGCATGGGCGAACTTCACCACGAAGGATGTGACGAGCTAGCGGAGCCGCCCACACTCGCCTGCCTGCGGGGCGGTCACCGCCGCAGCCCCCAGATCGGCAAGCACGATCGACTCGACCAGCGGGCTGGCCGGGAGCTCTCCGTGCTCGACGCGCACGTGGGGGCAGACGTCTTGCAGCACGACGTTGAGGGCTCCGGACAGCCGGGCCGAATCCGGTGGCGTGACGACCTGGTCATTGGTAGACCACAACGACACCCAGCGCGGCCCGGCCGGGGTTTCGTCGCCGCGGTTGAGCGCACCCAGCAGGCTGCTGCCAGGAGAGAGTTGTTGGCAAGCGGCCGGGCAGGACGCGGAATCCAGCGCCGAGGCCAGCCCGGCCAGGTCCGTGCCGTGATGCGGGGAGCCCACGGTGATGATTCGTCGGGCCAGTGCGGCTCCGCCGTACGACTTCGTCCACAGCCGCGCGACGACCCCGCCGGCGGAGTAGCCGACCACGTCCACCGAGGCGGCGCCGGTTCGCGCCAGCGCCGCTTTGGCCGCCGCGCCGAGCGTCTTGGCCTGCTCTCGCAGGTCGCCGGTCCCGATGCCCGGCAGAGTGATGACCTCCGCCAGCCTGCCCTGCGACCGGAGCCGGGCAGCCAGCGGCAGGAGCCCCGATCCCTCGCCGCCGTACCCGGGTACCAGCAGGACCGGACCTGGCCGATCCTGTGGGGCGGCGGCCGGGGTCGGGTGGCGTGACCCGGCGATTGTCAGCGCGACGCCGATCACCACCCCGAGCACCACGACCGCGGAGATCAGGCCGGCTATCAAGCGCCGCCTCGACATTCCCCCATTGTGCTGCCATCACGAGCGGACGCCGAGTACGCCGGCCGCCGGCCGCCGGCCGCCGAGCAGCCCGCCGACGACGGCGGCGACGACGTTGCCCGACTTGAGGCTGCCCTGAACTCCATACGTTTCCTCCCGTCCACCCTTCGATGGGCCGGCGCTGGGGGCGGGTGCACTGGGCGGGCGGCAAGCGGGCCCGCACGGAGGCTCAGCCGAAACGGCCGGTGATGTAGTCCTCGGTACGTTGCTCCGCCGGGTTGGTGAAAATCTTGCTCGTCGCATCGACCTCGACGAGGTAACCCGGCTGGCCGGCTCCGCGCAGCGTAAGAAACGCCGTCGTCGCGCTCACCCGGGCGGCCTGCTGCATGTTGTGCGTCACGATGACGATCGTGTAGCTGTCCTTCAGCTCGCTCATCAGATCCTCGATGGCCAGCGTGGAGATGGGGTCCAATGCGCTGCACGGCTCGTCCATCAACAGCACCTCGGGCTCGACGGCAACGGCGCGGGCGATGCACAGCCGCTGCTGCTGGCCGCCGGACAGGCCGGCTCCGGGCTTGCCGAGCCGGTCCTTGACCTCCTCCCACAGGTTCGCCGCGTGCAGCGACCGCTCGACCGCGTGCTCCAGGTCGGACTTCTTGCGCACGCCGTTGAGCCGCAGGCCGGCCGCGACGTTATCGAAGATCGACATCGTCGGGAAAGGGTTCGGCCGCTGGAACACCATGCCGATGGTTCGCCGCACGGCCACCGGGTCGACCTCGGCAGCGTAGATGTCGGTGTCATCGAGCAGGACCTTGCCCTCGACGCGGGCCGCCGGGATCACTTCGTGCATCCGGTTGAAGGAACGCAACAACGTGGACTTGCCGCAGCCGGAGGGCCCGATCAGTGCGGTCACCGTCTTGGGCTCGATGACGAGGGAGACATCCTCGACGGCCTTCGTCGAGCCGTAGAAGCAGGAGAGGCTGATTGTCTCGATGCGTTTAGCCATGCGTTCGTCCTACCTCCGCGCCAGGGTGTTGCGACGGGTCAAGAGCCGGGCGGTGACGTACAGCAGCACCACGATCCCGATGAGTGTCAGCGCACCCGCCCATGCCCTGTCAACTGCCACGTCGAAAGCCGAGCCGGTCTGCTGGAAGACGAACAGCGGCAGAGCGTTCTGCGGCCCGGAGAACGGGTTGGTGTGGATGAAGCTGTTTCCGGATGCGGTCAGCAGCAACGGGGCAGTCTCTCCGGTCACCCGCGCTACGGCCAGCAGGACCCCGGTCGTGATTCCGGTCAGGGCGGTCGGCAAGACGATGGACACGATCGTTCGCCACTTCGGGACCCCGAGCGCATAGCTGGCCTCGCGCAACGTGGCGGGAACCAGACGGATCATTTCCTCGGCGGTGCGGACGATGACCGGCAGCATGAGGATGGCCAGGGAGAGGGCGGCGGCGAAACCGGAGAACCCCTGGTGCAGGGCCAGCACCCAGAAGGCGAAGATGAACAGCCCCGCCACGATCGATGGCACGCCGGTCATCACGTCGATGAAGAACCGCAGGCTCCGCGCCAGTCGCCCTCGCCCGTACTCGGTGATGTAGACGGCCACCAACAGTCCCAAGGGTAGGGCTATGCAGGTGGCCAGACCCACTTGCTCGAGCGTGCCGATGATGGCGTGATAGGCGCCGCCTCCCTTGTCCAGTGGGCCGATGCCAGCCATGGAATGGGAGAGGAAATTGCCCGAGAATCGCTTGAGCCCGCGGCTCGCGGTATAGGCGAGTACGGCGCCCAGGGGGATCAACGCCAGGACGAAGGCCGTGGTCGCTCCCAGGGTCACCACGCGGTTGACCGCCTTCCGGCGGCCCTCGATGCGCCAACTCATCGCTGTCACCGTGCCGACGACAGCCAGTGCCGCGACGATGAGAAGTTCCGCCCGCCCCGCGAAGGGCGTCAGGGCGAAGACGAGGACGGTGCCGGCCAGGGCACCGGCCACGCCGGCCAGGGCGACGAGCGGCGACAGGCGCGGAGTGCGCAGCGCCGGCCCGTCGGGGGCCAGGACGGCATGATCAACGGTGGTCATACCGCAGCGCTCCGGTCCACCGCGCCGCCCCGGTAGATGATCGCCCGGGCAGCAAGGTTGACGGCGAGGGTGATGGCGAACAGGACGAGGCCGCTGGCGATCAGCGCTGACCGGCCGAGGCTGCCCGATTCGCCGAACCGGTTGGCGATGTTGGCCGCGATCGTGTTGCCGCCCGGCGTCAGGATGCGCCAGCTGATCCCGAAGGTCGCACCGATCACCAGGGCCACCGCGATCGTCTCCCCGAGCGCCCGCCCCAGCCCGAGCATCACGCCGCCGGTGAGCCCCGGTCGGCTCGGCGGCAGCATCGCGACGCGGATCATTTCCCAGCGGGTGGCACCGAGCGCCAGAGCCGCCTCACGCTGTGCCGGGTCGACCTGGAACAGCACGTCGCGCGACACCGCCGCGATGATCGGCACGATCATGATGGCGAGGATGATCGAGGCGGCGAAGACCGACTGGCTGTAGCGAGAGGCCTTGCCCTCCGGGTCGGCGAACAACGGGAACCAGCCGAGGTGCACGGAGAGGAATCGCTGCAGCGGGATCATCTTCTTGAGCAGGAAGTAGACCGCCCACAGGCCGTACACCACCGAGGGGACCGCCGCGAGCAGGTCGACCGCGTAACCCAGCAGGTTGGCGACCCGGCGCGGGGCGTACTCCACGATGAACAGCGCCACCCCCAGGGCCACCGGCACGGCGATGACGAGTGCGAAGACGCTCGACAGCACGGTGCCGAAGGCAAGTGCGGCGATGCCGAAGACCTGGCTGCCGTCGGGGTCCCAGGTCTTGGTGGTGAAGAAGTTGCCTTTGTCCTGGGAGATCGCGGGAATCGCGCGGATGATCAGGAAGATGGCGATGCCGGCGAGGAGCGCCAGGACGAACAGGCCCGCGCCCAGGGTGACGCCGCTGAAGACGGCGTCACCCCGGCGACGGGCCCTGACCTTCGTCCCGCGCGCGGCGAGGGTGCTGCTCAGCTGAGGGCCTTGGCCGTGGCTTTCGCCTTGTCGCCGATCGCGCTGGGCAGGGCCGCGAACCCGAGGGAGCCTGCCGCGGCCTGGCCGTCACCTACCGCGTAGGCCAGGAAGGACTTGACCTGCTTGGCCTTGGTGGCATCCTTGCCTTTCTCGCAGGTGATCACGTACGACACCGTCGAGATCGGGTAGCCATCGGTCCCCTTGAAGTCGAGCTTGCCGGCCAGGTCGTTGCCGGTCCCGGTGATTGAGAAGGACGACGCGAGGAACTTGCCCACCGTTTCACCGGTGAGAGCGACGAAGTCCGAGCCGGCGCCCTTGACCTTGGCGGTCGGCAAGTTGTTGGCCTTGGCGAAGGAGAGCTCGGCGTAGGTTATGCCACCGTCGGTCTGCTTGACGCCGGCGGTCACTCCGTCGGAGCCCTTGGCCGCCTGGCCGCCGGTCCAGTTCAACTGCTTGCCGGTGCCCAACGTCCAGTCGCCGCTGGCGTTGGCGTCGACGAAGCCGGAGAAGACGCTGGTCGTACCCGAGCCGTCGGAGCGGTGGTAGGCGGCGATCGGGGTCGGGGGCAGGGTGCCGGGATTGTCGGCAGCGATGGCCGGGTCATCCCACTTCTTGATGGTGCCCTGGAAGATCCCGGCGAGGGTCTTGGCCGACAGGTTGAGTGATTTCAAACCCTTGACGTTGTACATGATCGCGATGCCGCCGGCGGTCACCGGGACGTGGATCGCCTTGCTGCCGCAGATGGCGTCGGCCTTGGCCTGCTCGTCGGGCTTCATCGTCACGTCTGACCCGGCGAAGTCGATGGTGCCGGCGCCGAACTGCTGGATGCCGGCACCCGAGCCGGTGCCCTGGTAGTTGATCTGGGCACCGGCACACTTGGCGCCGTAGTCGGTGATCCACTGCTGCTCGATGTTCTGCTGGAAGGTGGAGCCGGCACCGGCGATCTGGCCCTTGGCACAGTCGGCCTTTTTCGTGTTCGTCGCCTTCGTGGTCCCGTTGTCGCTGCCGCATCCCGCGACCGCGACCAGGCTGAGGCCGGCCACGCCGGCCAGGATGACTCGTCTCGTTGGGTTCATGGCACGGACGCTAGAGACGGCAGATGCTTGCCAGGGGAGCGCAAAGTGAACGGAAGGTGAACGCTGAGCACTACTCGGCGACAGCGACTGACTCACCGGTCACGAGGTAGACCACCCGGCGCGCGACCGACACGGCGTGGTCGGCGAAACGCTCGAAGAAGCGCCCGGCCAGCGCGATGTCGACTGCCGCCTCGACACCGTGACTCCAGTCGTCGGCGAGCATGACGCTGAACAACTCGCGGTGCAGGCTGTCCATGAGGTCGTCGTCACGCTCGAGCTCCCGGGCCTGCTCCACGTCGCGCGTGGCGATCACCGCACCGGCCTTGGTGATGATCCGCTCCGCCACCTGCGCCATCTCGAGGATGGCCGGGCGCAGCTCGACGGGGATCGCGGACTCCGGATAGCGGCGCCGGGCCAGCTTCGCAAGGTTGAGTGCAAGATCGCCGGCCCGCTCGAGATCGGCCACCATGCGCAGGCTGGTGACGATGACGCGCAGATCGCTGGCGACTGGTTGTTGCTGGGCCAGCAACTCGAAGCTGCGCTTCTCGATGTCGTGATAGACGGCGTCTATCACCTGGTCACCCTCGATAACCGTCTCGGCCACCGCCAGATCGGCGTCGAGCAGCGCCGTACTGGTCCGCTGCATGGCACTGGTCACTAGGCGGGTCATCTCGACGAGCAGGTTGGTGATCTCGTCGAGCTCGTGATGATAGGTGTCGCGCACCGGTGATCCCCTCGGTTGACAGGTTGCTGGCAAAGCGTGATCACCAGCAACCCAAGCCGAGACTACCGGCGCATGGCGACTGGTTAGCCCCTGGGTGAACATCCGGCGACTAGTCGGCGTGCGGGTCGCTGACCAGCCGTTTTCCTGCCCCCGCCGGATAGCATGAGGACGTGCTAGCCCTGTTCGGACGAAGCGGACACCGCAACAGCACAGGTCTCGGGCTCGACGAACACGCCGAGGTGGCGGCCGTCCTGCAGACGATGGCGGCCGCGCTCGATTCCGGCATCGTCGTCCTCGAGGGCTACGACGTGATCTTGGCGAACGAGTCGGCGCTGGCCCTGCGGGTCGTCGACGGCACCACTCTGGCCTCGCCGCCGCTGGCCCGGCTGGTCCGCACGGCCCGCCACGACGGCGTGCGCGTCGAGCAGGACCTGGAGTTGCCCTGGAACAACGGGTTGCGGCCGATCAGCGTGACTGTCGTCCCGGTTCGCAACACGCTGCGTGTCGTGCTGCTGTTGCGTGACCTGACCGAGGCCCGCCGGGTCGAGGCTGTCCGCCGTGACTTCGTGGCCAGCGTCTCGCACGAACTGAAGACACCAGTAGGGGGCTTGCGCCTGCTCGCCGAAGCGGTCCGCGACGCCGCCGACGACCCGGCGGCCGCCCGCCGCTTCGCTGACCGCATCGTGCACGAGGCCGACCGGCTCTCCGACCTCGTCCGTGACCTGCTGGATCTGTCGCGCCTACAGGGGGGCGAGCCGCTGCCCGAGCCCTCGGCAGTTCCCGTCCGCCAGCTCATCGGGGATGCCGTCGAGCAAGTGCGGCCAGCGGCCGAAGCCGCCCGCATCGACATCGCCGTCGGCGACTGCGCCGGCCTAGAGATCTGGGGCGACGAGCGCTCGCTGCGCACGGCGCTGGTCAACTTGCTCGACAACGCGCTCGCCTACTCCGCTCCCGGCACCCGGATCGCTGTCGGCACCCGGCCGGCGACCTCCGACGGACGGGCGGAGGTGGAGATCTCGGTGACCGACCAGGGCACGGGCATCTCCTCGACTGATCTCCATCGGGTGTTCGAGCGCTTCTACCGGGCCGACCCGGCCAGGTCCCGGCGCACCGGGGGCACCGGTCTGGGCCTGGCGATCACCAAGCATGCAGTCGAGAACGCCGGCGGGCGGGTCACCGTCTGGAGCCAGCTCGGAACGGGCTCGACCTTCACCATGCACCTGCCGGCACCGCCGGGGGCGGCCATGGTGAACGGCGCCGGGCATCCGGCGCCGGTTGCGTTGTCGGAGCCTGCATGACTCGACTGCTCGTCATCGAGGACGAGGAGTCCTTCTCCGAGAGCCTTGAGTACCTGCTCTCGCGCGAAGGGTTCGAGGTCGCCGTCGCAACCACCGGTCCCGGCGGCCTCGCGGAGTTCGACCGCGGCGGCGCTGACCTGGTCCTGCTCGACCTGATGCTTCCGGGATTGCCGGGAACGGAGGTGTGCCGCGCGCTGCGGGTCCGCAGCGACGTGCCGGTCATCATGCTGACCGCCCGCGACAGCGAGGTCGACAAGGTAGTCGGCCTGGAGCTCGGTGCGGATGACTATGTGACCAAGCCGTTCTCGGGTCGCGAGTTGGTCGCCCGCATCCGGGCGGTGTTGCGCCGCCGCACCGATGCTGGGGAGGCAGGCGGCGCCGCCATCGAGGCCGGTCCGGTGCGCATCGACGTCGACCGGCATGTCGTGACCGTCTCCGGCGAGGCAATCACCCTGCCGCTGAAGGAGTTCGAGCTGCTCGAGCTGCTCGTCCGCAACGCCGGCCGCGTCCTCACCAGGGACCAGATCATCTCCCGGGTCTGGGGCAGCGACTATTTCGGCGATACCAAGACCCTCAACGCCCACGTCAAGCGCCTGCGTACCAAAGTGGAGCGCGACCCTGCCACGCCGCGGCACCTGGTCACGATCCGGGGGTTGGGCTACAAGTTCGAGCCCTGAGTCCTGACGCCGATGGCCCACCCTGCCGCGGCGGCGCTCGCTGCGTCCGGCCGGTCGCTGATCACGGCATCCACGCCGAGCTGAGCGAGCCGGCGGACATCTCGCCGCCGGTTGACCGTCCAGCATGTGACGGATGCCCCAAGCGAATGCGCACCGTCGACGATCCGGCGTGCCCGAAGGAGGTCGGAGACGTGCGGATGCACCTCGTCGTGGCCACCGTCGAGGGTGCGGCGCAGCAGTCCCCCGGTGCAGGTCCCCGGTAGCCCGAGCAGCGCCGTCCGTACGTGGGTGTGACCCGTATGTCGCAGGGCGAAGCGGATCGTGGCGAGCAACTCGGGGTCGAACGAGGACACCGTGAGGGCGGGGCCGGGCATTGCGGCTTCGAGGGATACACACAGGGCCATCGACGTACGCAGCGCCCGGATCTCGTCGGTGACCGGCTTGACCTCGATGACCACCCGCCCGTGGACCGTCGCCAGCACCTCGTCCAAGGTCGATACGTGGTGACCGCCGGGCAGGCTGACCTGCCGCAGCGCGCCAAGAGCGGTCTCGGCAATGACCATCGGTCGGCCGGCCAACCGCGTCAGGTCAGCGTCGTGGCTGCACACCAGCACGCCGTCGGCGGTGGCGCGGACATCGATCTCCACGCCGTCGGCCCCCGCGGCAAGCGCTGCATCCACCGCACCCAGCGTGTTCTCCGGGCGGCGGGGAGCCGGAGCGCCACGATGGGCGAGTACGAGCACGTGCCCAGGTTGGCCGACCGACTGCTGC
>JBDUBV010000209.1:0-3779 GCA_040003795.1 Pseudonocardiales bacterium
TTCCGGGCCTGCCGGCGCTGCCGCCCGGACACCGCGCCGGGCAGCCGCGAGTGGGACGCCCGCGGCGACCTCGCCGCCCGCGCCCTGCGCCTGGTCGCCGACGGCACGGTGGACGCCGAGGGGATCGGCGGGCTGGCCCGGCGCCTGGCGGTGAGCGAGCGGCACCTGCACCGGATCCTGGTCGCCGAGGTCGGCGCTGGCCCGCTCGCCCTGGCCCGGACCCGGCGCGCCCAGACCGCGCGCCTGCTTATCGAGGCCACCGCCCTACCCCTGATCGACGTGTGCTTCAGCGCGGGATTCGCCAGCGTGCGACAGTTCAACGACAGCATGCGGGCGGAGTTCGGCTGCCCACCCGGGGACCTGCGCCGGCACCCGCCGGCGCCCGTCGACGGGATGGCCGGCGGCTTGGTGGTGCGGCTGCCCTATCGCAAGCCCTTCGACGTGCCGGCCCTGCTCGGCTGGCTGGCCTCCCGGGCCATCGCCGGGGTCGAAGAGGTGAGTCGAAGCACCTACCGCCGGGTGATGACAACCGGCGACTCGCAGCTGCCGGTCACACTGGAGCCGGCCGACGGGCACGTGGTGCTGCGCTGCCGCATCGACGACGTGCGGAACCTCGCCGGTGTCGTGCAGCGCTGCCGGCGGCTGTTCGACCTCGATGCCGACCCGGCCTCGGTTGCCGCGGTCCTGTCGGCCGACCCGGCCTTGGCAGCGCTGGTGACGGCCCGTCCGGGTCTACGAGTGCCCGGCGGTGTCGACGGCTTCGAGCTGGCCATGCGGGCGATCCTCGGACAGCAGGTGTCCGTGGCCGGTGCGCGGACGCTCGCCGCGCGCCTGGTGGCGCGCTTCGGCAAGCCGCTGACGGCCCCCGACGGCGGCCTGACGCATGCCTTCCCGGCTGCGGATGCCGTCGCCGCGGGCGACCTCGACGGTCTGGGACTCACCGGTACCCGGGTGCGCGCCGTCACAGCGCTGGCCGAGGCGGTCGCGGAGGGGCACCTCGACCTCTCACCCGGCGCGGACCGCCAGCAGACCCGTGAGCGGCTGCTGGCGCTGCCCGGCATCGGGCCCTGGACGGTGGACTACATCGCCATGCGCGCCCTCGCCGACCCCGACGCCTTCCCTGAGACCGACCTCGTCCTGCGCCGGGCCATGTCCCGGCATGCGATCACCGAGACCGAGCGATGGCGGCCGTGGCGCGCCTACGCAGCCATGCACCTGTGGACCGACCAAGGAGCGACAACGAAATGACGCTGACCGCGAGCACGCTGGACACACCAATCGGGCCCTTCACGGCCATCGCCGAGGGCGACGTGCTGCTCTCCGCCGGCTTCCGCGCTACGCCGGCCGAGCAACGCGGGCGACTCGACCCGCAGCGCCGCAGGATGCCGATGACGGTCGTCGGCGACCTCGGCTCGATCACCGCGGCGCTGCGCGCGTACTTCGCCGGTGAGGTCACCGCACTGGACACCATCGAGGTCGACCAGCCCGGCGGGGCGTTCCGCTCCGCTGCCTGGAAGGCGATGCGGGCGGTGCCGCCGGGCGAGACGATCACCTACGGCGAGTTGGCCGCGCTGGCCGGCACACCGGGGGCCGGGCAGGCGGCGGGGACGGCCTGCTCCCAGAACCGCATCGCCCTGGTCGTGCCCTGCCACCGGATCGTGCGCACGGGCGGTGGCCTGGGCGGCTACTACTACGGCCTGGACATGAAGCGCCGTCTGCTCGCACACGAGCGGGGCGAGCCCGAATTGGGCTAGCGTCCGGGCGGGCCGGCCGGGGTCAGCCAGGCGTCGGCAGCCGCGAGGCGGCGGCCCGGATCAGCACCGCGACCCAGGTCCGGAAGGGCCGCCAGGCCTCGGCGAGATCCGCGAACTGCTCGGGCGACGGTGGCCCGGGCAGCCCGTAGAGCTGCGCGACCCGGCCGAGCAGCTGCGGCTCCTGGGTCGGCAGTACGTCGGTGAATCCGGTGGCCCGGATGACGATCAGCGCACTGGCGAACGGCCCGATACCCCTGATCGAACGCAGGTCTGTCATCGCCTCGCCGGGGTCCATGGAGAGCAGCCGGTCGGCGTCGAGTTGGCCGGCCAACGCGGCGCGGGCGACACCGTGCAGCCGCACGATCTTCTCCGCGGTCAGGCCCGGCCACGCATCGACCGCCAGCAGCTGGTCCGGTGTCGGCAAGGCGGCGGTCGGCTCCCCCGCGACGCTGAAGATCCGGCCGAACCTTTCGCTGAGCCGGGTGCGGACCTGCGCCATCTGCCGCGCGGGGCGGCGGGCACTGAGCACAGACCAGGCCGCTGCCTCATACGGCGAGTAGAACAGCGGCGGTCGCAGGCCCGGGGCGGCCTGCAGCAGCCGGGCTACGACCGGGTCGCGCCGGCCCACGCTGACGTACTCCTCCCCGTCGTGGTCCAGGGACAGCACGCGGGCCACCTGCCGGCGGACCGCCGCTACGTCAGCGTCGCCGTGAACGACGCACTCGACCCGCTCTGCGTGCTGCCGGACCTCCACCCCCACCTGCTCGCCGTAACCGTCGAGGCAGAATGCCAGCCGCATGACGCCGCCGGAGTGGCCATGGTCCCACTGGGCGGCGTCCCGCTGCCCGAAGCCGAACGTCGCCGACTCCCCTAGGGAGAACGGGCCGCGCGGGATGATCTCGAAGGTGGTCACGCCCCGGATACTGCCCGAGGGGAGTCCACCCGGCCATCCATGACAGCGACCACGCCGCTGTGCCAGGGTCTACCGGTGGCCGAGATCCTGCAGTACGGAAGTCCCCGCGGGCGCTGGGTCATCGCGGCGACCGTGCTCGGGTCCGGGATGGCCGCTCTGGACTCGACCGTCGTCGGCATCGCGCTACCGACACTCGGCCGCGATTTCGGCGTCGACTTCGTGGCACTGCAGTGGATGGTCAACGGCTACGCCCTCGCCCTGGCCGGATTGCTCCTCGCCGGCGGCGCCCTCGGCGACCGGTTCGGCCGGCGCAAGGTGTTCGCGATCGGCGTGGCGTGGTTCCTTCTCGCCTCCCTGCTCTGCGGGGTCGCGGTCAATGCCCCCATGCTCATCGCCGCCCGGGTGCTGCAGGGGGTGGGCGGTGCGCTGCTGACACCGGGAAGCCTGGCGATCCTGCAGGCCTCCTTCGCACCCGGTGACCGGTCGAAGGCGATCGGTGCCTGGTCAGGACTCGGCGGAGTGGCTGTCGCGATCGGCCCGTTCCTCGGGGGCTACCTGATCAGCGCTTTCTCGTGGCGCCTCATCTTCCTGATCAACCTGCCAGTGGGTCTCGCCGTCCTGTGGATCACCGCCCGGCACGTGCCCGAGTCGCGTGAGCCAGATGCCCCCTCGCGGCTGGACGTCGCCGGCGCCCTGCTGGCGGCGGCCGGCCTGGCGGGTGTGACGTACGCCTTGACCGACGGTCAGGCCAAGGGCTGGGGCACGCCAACGGTCGCGCTCCCGCTCGTGGCCGGCCTCGCCGCTCTGGCCGGGTTCGTCTCGGTCGAGGCGCACTCCCCCGCTCCCCTGCTGCCTCTGGCGGTGTTCCGGTCGCGGCAGTTCAGCGGCGCCAACCTGGTCACTTTCGTGGTCTACGGGGCGCTCGGTGGCGGCCTGTTCCTCGTACCCGTGCACCTACAGCAGGTCGCCGGGTACTCGCCCATCCAGTCGGGCACCGCACTACTGCCAGTCACCCTGGTGATGCTGGTCTTCTCCGCCCGGTCCGGGGCGTTGGCCGCCCGCATCGGCCCCCGGCTGCAGATGTCGGCCGGCCCGCTCGTGGTGGCCGCTGG
>JBDUBV010000210.1:0-3773 GCA_040003795.1 Pseudonocardiales bacterium
CCTCCCGGGATCTCGACCGCGAGCGCAAGGCGTGGCTCGCTGACGCCGACGCGCTCGAAGCCACAGCAGAGGGAGCCGTCGTCGAGACGGAAGCCGCCCGCGAAGCAATCGACCCGGAGCTTGACCCCGAGACCTGGCACCGCACTCGCGCCCCGCTGTCTCAAGCTCCCGACGCGCTGAGTGCCTTCTTTGCAAGACGGTGCGCCTCGACGTTCATCTCCCTTGGTACCCAGCTGATGCGGATGCTCGCGAACTGCGCCGCGATCTCACGCGCCACTTCGTGCAACTCCCTGAGATGTGTCTGCCGTACCGCGGAGGCGCCACTCATCTGATCTACCACGAGTTCCGAATCCATGTAGACCCGAATCTGCTCGATCCCGTGATCACGCGCTAGCTTCAGTCCTTCGATCAACGCTCGGTACTCTGCCTCGTTGTGGGTAGCCGGACCGATCGCCTTCCAAAGTTCATCGACACGGCGAGGCGGCGCGTTCGCAGCAGGGCACCAATCGCTGCGATCCCCAAAGGCTCCCCGGAGCGACGCCGCCGGTTGGGTGCCATGCCCGCGTCAGTGTTGAGGAGGTAATAGCCGCTCATGCTCACGGGGCGCCATCGTATCCGGCCGCGGGCCAGGGGTGATGCACCCGACAGGTCGCCCTACCCGGCGTGGCAGCCACCCCTGAGCAGGGCTTTCCGTTTCGCCAATCCCTCCTCGTGCATATGCTGTTTACAAACTGGGCGACAGCGGCTACGCTCGGCGACAACCAGGTGGCCGGTTGCCCGCAAGGTGCGGGTCGCTAGGCACAGCCCGCCGTGAAAGTGCGCACCTCTAGGTAGGTGCGTGGGGCCAGAACGGGAGGCAACACCAAGCGCAGGTGGGTGGCTGGTGCCGCCCGAGGTGAGCAGCGAGGTGCTCACGCTGCTGCGTGCGCGCAGCGCAGTGATGCGCATGGGCGTGCGGGTTGTGCCGGTGAGAAGGCAGCTGGCGATCACCAGCGTCGCCAGCGGTGCAAGCGCAAGCTATGTGCCCGAGAACGCTGCCGCGCCGATCTCGGAGCAGACGTTCGACCAAGACGTATTGCTTATGCCGCGCGATCTGGTGGCGATGGTGCCGGTGTCCGACCGGCTGCTGCGCGACGCTGCCGACAACCCGTCCGTCGAGAACGTCGTGCGTGCGGACGTTGACGAGGTGCTAGCCCTGCGCGCCGACCTTGCCTTCCTGCGTGGTGCAGGTGCGGGCGGCGAACCGATTGGCATCCGCAATACGCCCGGCCTCACAGCAGCACCGACCCTTGGCACCAACGGGCGCACACCGACGTTCGACGACCTCAAGGACATGGTGGCGGCGTTGCGGGCAGTGAACGCACCGTTCAGCCGCCCCGGCTGGGTGTTCAACGGCAGGCTGCTCAACACGCTCGAGAAGGTCAAAGACACGATGGGCCGTTACCTGGCCGAGGCGGGCCTGCTGACCTTCGACATGGTGGGCGGCGGCGGCACCCTGCTGGGCTACCCCTTCCAAACGACCGGGCAGATCCCGACAGCGCTCACCGTGGGTAGCAGCAGCGACACCACGGAGGTCTACTTCAGCAGCGACTGGAACGAGTGCTGGATCGGCGAGGAATACGCCCTCACCATCGAGGCCAGCAACGTCGCCAACTACTGGGACGGCACCCAATGGGTCAGCGCCTGGCAGAACCGGCAGACCGTCTTCCGCGCCATCGTCACCCACGACATCGGCCTGCGGCGCCCACAGCTGTTCACCGTCATGACCGGGGTACGGCCGTGAGCGCCCGACCGCGCAAGTAAGGAGGTGTCGGCTCCACGAACGTCAGCGCAACACCGGGCGCAGCGAGTTGGCTACGTTCAAGCCGCCTCTTCGGCGCGGAAGATCGCCTCTTCCGGATTGCTGACTGCCGAACGAATGTTGTCCGCGATCTTGTCGATTAGTTTCTGCCCCCAGAACGGATCGGCCTGGTCGTACAGGACGACCCGAATGTGCCGCAGATCGAAGGGCACATCCTCTTGGTTGGAGGAAACCAGAACGACTGGCTTCTCCAGCGCGTGCGCGAGGCCAAGCTCGTAGAAAACGTTCGGGTTTTTGGTCGTGAGCTCGGCTACGAGGATCTTGGCCGCTCGAATACCGCGCCAGATCTGATCCATGATCTTCCCGGTGCCGAAAATCTCTGCGTCGGCGCGCACGGCAGCGAGACCGGCCTGCTCGATCGCGGGCTTGAAGATCGAATCGTAGTAACGAGAGCTGCACCCTTTGCCCCCGCTTGACGGTGGGATTCGTCACGGCCCACATCGATCAGGCGAGGCCTCTCTCCTGTCTCGTCCAGCAGGTCTGCTGACCGGATCGACTCATTGAAGATCTCGATGAATTCGCCAACTTTGTCGGTCGGAATGCTGAATCGGTCAGTGAGTGCATTGAAGAAGAACTGGTCATCCGGCAGGTTCTCGCCTCGATAAAAGTTGTAGACCGCCGAGAGATCGGGAGCCGCGAGGACTGCATCGCGTAGCGCAGTAACGCGATCTTTCTCGGACTGCGGTGCGACGGCCTTCTTCGCGCGATCTTCTAGAACTAGTTTGCCGGCCTCGCTCGTCAGATAGCCATACTTCTTGGCTGACGAGACTTCGACGTTGAACGCGCCCGACGTGCCAGTGGCGCCCGTAAAAATTGCGGCTTCTTTCGGTGTAGCGGGGTTTCCAGCGTTTTGCTCGTAGATCGCCCGCGGGATGCGCAACGCACGCTCAACCGAATGTCTCGGAAACTTGGCCTGCTGTGCACTCTTAGCTGTCGACGTCTTCGTCTTTCCGGCTGTGCGCTTCTTTGTTGCGGTCGTCTTCCGGGCCGCTCTCTTCTTCTGTCAGCCGATGACTTAGAGGACGGCTTGGTGGACCCCGGCCCCGCGTGCGTGGAAGCAGTCGAACGGGACTCACCTTCAGCTGCACCCTCGTCAGCACGTTCCTGGTCAAGTTCTGACACGCCCCCGTCCTTTCATTTGACTGCATCAATTGCAACAAGCATATCGACTCAAGTCACAGTCCCTCAGTGCCGTTGAGTCAGTGCGCATCACTCGGCACGCACGCGCCCGCGGGCGGGGTTCCTGCTCGGCATCGTTGCAACACTGGCAGCCATCGCCTTCGCCGCAAGTCACTGGCACCTAGGCGCTCAGACTGCGGCGACGCCAGCGGCGGCACTACCAACGCCAAGCCCCGCACAGGTGCGTGTTCCGCACACTAAGACGGCGTTGCGCAAGGTGCTCCCAGCGAAGCATCGTGGTGACGACGCACCGCGTCGTCACGATCCGCCGAGTCGTGACGATTGCAGCACCTACAACGGCCGCGCCCGCGCTCCCTGCAGGTCCGCAGTACATGAAAATCGACGGTCAAACTACGGGCGGCGTAGGGGGTTACATGACTACTACAGGCAGGTTAGGCGCGGGCATCAACGGCCCCGTGATTGTCGAAGCGCACTATGCGGGCGAGCCTTGGCAGATGTTGGCCAGCAGCTACGCCCGAAACGGCCAGTACCGCGTGCGCTGGAGCTTGTTGAAGACGCGGGTGATGCATGTGCGGATCGCGCTGCCCGACGGGAACTATGCCGTCACAACGCTGGCAATCAGCTAGCCATACCGAACGATCCTGCTACACGTTCGCTACACGGACGAATCCAACGCGAACCCAGGGTCCGTGTAAACGCCCGACTTGCACGGGGTTTAAACAGGGGCGACAGGACTCGAACCTGCGACATTCGGTTTTGGAGACCGACGCTC
>JBDUBV010000211.1:0-3770 GCA_040003795.1 Pseudonocardiales bacterium
GCGGTCCTCGGCGTCGGCGTGCAGCACGTACAGCGGGTCACCAGCCGTCACCTCGTCGCCGACCTTGGCCCGCATCACGACCCCGGCCCCCGCCGACACCGGGTCCTCCTTGCGGGCCCGGCCGGCGCCCAACCGCCAGGCCGCCACACCGACCGCGTAGGCGTCGAGGCGCTGCACCACTCCCGACGACGACGCGGTAACGGTGTGCGACTCGCGGGCCTGCGGCAGCGGGGCATCGGGGTCGCCGCCCTGCGCCGCGATCATCCGCCGCCACACGTCCATCGCCCGGCCGTCGGCCAGGGCCGCAGCCGGGTCGGCGTCGGTGCTGCCGACTGCCCCGAGCATCTCCTCGGCGAGCCGTAGGGTGAGTGCGACGACGTCTGGCGGCCCACCGCCGGCCAGCACCTCGACGGCCTCAGCCACCTCCAGGGCGTTGCCCGCCGTGCGGCCCAGCGGCTGGGACATGTCGGTGAGCAGAGCCACTGTGGTGACGCCGTAAGCCTCGCCGAGCTCGACCATCGTCGAGGCCAGCTCGCGGGCCGAGCCGGCCTCCTTCATGAATGCACCGGAGCCCACCTTGACGTCGAGGACGAGCGCCGAAGCCCCCTCGGCGATCTTCTTGCTCATGATGGAGCTGGCGATCAGCGGGATCGCCTCGACGGTGCCGGTGACGTCGCGCAGCGCGTACAGTTTCTTGTCGGCCGGGGCGAGCTGCTCGCCTGCCGCACAGATAACCGCGCCGATGTCTCGCAACTGCCGGAAGTAGTCCTGCTGCGACAGCTCGGCACGCCAGCCGGGGATGGACTCCAGCTTGTCCAGCGTGCCACCGGTGTGGCCCAGCCCGCGACCGGACAGCTGCGGCACCGCCGCACCGCAGGCGGCCACGAGCGGAGCCAGCGGCAGCGTGATCTTATCCCCGACACCGCCGGTGGAGTGCTTGTCCGTGGTCGGCCGGCCCACGGCGGAGAGGTCCATCCGCTCGCCGGAGTCGAGCATGGCGCCGGTCCACCGCGACACCTCGTCGGCCGACATGCCGCGCAGCAGGATCGCCATGCACAAGGCGGCCATCTGCTCCTCGGCGACCTCCCCCTGCGTGTAGGCGGCGATCACCCAGTCGATCTGCTGGTCGGAGAGCGCACCGCCGTCACGCTTGGTGCGGATGATCTCCACGGCGTCGAAGGCCGTCACGGCAGGGACCCCGCGTCGAAGGCGTCGGGCAGCAGGTCGCTCATCGGCTTCGGGCCGGGCACTGCATCGATCAGCAGGCCGGCACCGCCGGCCTCCCACAGCAGTTGCCGGCAGCGCCCGCACGGCATCAGCGGCGCGCCTGCGGGACCGACGCAGGCCAGCGCCACCAGTCGGCCGCCCCCGCTCGCGTGCAGGGCCGAGACCAGCCCGCACTCGGCGCACAGGCCCAGGCCGTAGGAGGCGTTCTCCACGTTGCACCCCACCACCACCCGGCCGTCGTCGACCAGCGCGGCAGCGCCGACCGGGAAGCGGGAGTACGGCGAGTAGGCGTGCGTGGCCGCCTTCCGGGCGGCCGCCCGCAGCGCGTCCCAGTCGGGCGGGGTGCTCACCCGCCCGACCCCCGGCGGTAGGGCAGTCCGTCGGCAGCCGGCATCCGCAACCGCTGCGAGGCGAGGGAGAGGACCAGCAGGGTGGTGATGTGCGGGGCGAAGCTGACGAACTCGTCCGGGACGACAGCGGACAGGAAGAACCAGAGCAGGGTGAGCGCGGTGACCACGAGACCGATGACGGCGGCGACGAGCCGCCGGCGGGTGAGGTTCCACACGCTCAGGCCGCCGACCCCGAGGGCCAGCAGCAGGAGGAGGGCGTGCACCGACTGCCCGCCGCTGCGCAGGTTGAGCGCGTCGGTGAAGCCGAACAGCGACGCGCCGGCGGCCAGCCCACCGGGCCGCCAGTTGCCGAAGATCATAGCGGCCAGGCCGATGAAGCCGCGGCCGTTGGTCTGCCCCTCGCGGTAGATATGGGCGGCGACCTCGGACAGGAACGCCCCGCCGAGACCGGCGAAGGCACCGGAGGCGATCACGGCGAGGTACTTCATCCGGTAGACGTTCACGCCCAGGGACTCGGCCGCGACCGGGTTCTCCCCGCAGGAGCGCAGCCGCAGGCCGAAACCGGTCCGCCACAGCACCCAGTAGCTGATCGGGATCAGGGCCACCGCCACCACGGTTAGCAGCGACACCCCCGTGGTGAGACCGCCGAGGATGCCGCTGACGTCGGAGAGCAGGAACCAGTGGTGCCGCTCGACCGCTGCCAACCCGGGGGAGATCCCCGGCAGGGTGAAGGTGGCGATGTCGGGCAGGCCGCGCGACTGGGTGACTCCCCCGCCGTGGCCCTGGAAGATCAGGCTGGACAGGTAGCGGGTGACGCCGGCCGCCAGGATGTTGATCGCCACCCCGGAGACGATCTGGTCGACCCGGAACGTCACGGTCGCCAGCGCGTGCAGCAACCCGCCCAGGGCGCCACCTGCCGCCCCGGCGAGCACCCCCCACCAGGGACCGAATGAGTAACCCGCCCAGGCGCCGAACCACGTGCCAAGGATCAGCATGCCCTCGAGGCCGATGTTGACCACCCCGGCCCGCTCCGCCCAGAGCCCACCGAGGCCGGCCATCCCGATGGGTACGGCCAGCCGCAGTGCCGCCCCCACCGTGCCGCTGGAGGTGAGGTCCTCGGCACCGGTGATGGTGCGCACCGCGGACAGGGCCACGATGAGGCTCGCCGCCAGCAGGGCCAGTCGGGCCGGCGAGATCCGGCTCAGTAGCCGTGACCGTCGGCTGGGCGGCTGTAGGCCGGCCGTTGCCGTGTCCAGGGCGGTCACGCCGGCGCCCCGACCGGCTCGTTCGGGTCATGGACGGACAACTCTGCCGCCACCGCGCGTTGCTCGCGGGCCTGGCCCAGGCGGCGAACCAACTCGTAGGCGACGACGACCGACAGCACGATGGTGCCCTGCATGATGGTGACGATCTCCTTGGGGACACCTTCCAGGTCGAGGATCTGCGAGGAGTTCTCCAGGAAGGACCACAGCAGCGCGCCGAAGGCGATCCCGAGCGGATGGTTGCGGCCGAGCAACGCGATGGCGATGCCGGTGAAGCCGATTCCCGCCTTGAAGTTGTTGCTGCTGAAGCTGCCGGTCTGTCCGAGCAGCAGCGGTAGGCCGACCAGGCCGGCGACGGCACCGGAGATCAGCATCGACGAGAGCACCATGCGCTTGACGTTGACGCCGCTGGCTACCGCAGCCGTCTCCGATCGGCCGGTCGCCCGCAGGTCGAAGCCGAACCGCGTGCGGTTGAGACCGAAGCCGTACGCCAGGCCGGCCAGCGCCGCGATCACGATGAAGCCGTTGATGTGGTCGCCGGCGAAGGGGATGCCCGGGAAGTGTGCCGACGAGGGCAGCGTGCGGGTGGCGATCTGCTCACTGCCCTTGAGCTGGACGCCGAAGTGGCGTGGTGAGACCAGGAAGTCGATCAGCCCGCTCGCGATGACGTTCAGCATGATCGTGGAGATGACCTCGCTGACCCCGCGCCGGGTCTTGAGCAGGCCGGCCACCCCGGCCCACATGGCGCCGACTGCCATGGCGACGACGACGAGCAGCAGGATCTCGAGCGGCCCCGGCAGCGCCACCGCCCCGCCGACGACCGCCGCGGCCATCGCACCGAAGCGGTATTGGCCGTCGACGCCGATGTTGAACAGATTCATCCGGAAGCCGATGGCCACCGCGAGGGCCGACAGGTAGTAGATGGTGGACT
>JBDUBV010000212.1:0-3752 GCA_040003795.1 Pseudonocardiales bacterium
GGTCCCGGGTCCTGCGGCTGCTGCTCGCTGATCGTCACCACCGGGCCGAGCTTGCGGCCGGACAGCTCGGCGTATCGCTGGGCCTTGCGCTTGGCATCGGCGAACGCTGCATCGCGGGCCTTCTGCAGCGGCGCGGCGTTGTCCTCGAGGTCGAAAGAGACGCCCCGCAGGCGGCTCGCGTTGCCGCCCGCAGTCACGGCGCTGCTGATGGCCTGGCCGGCCTTGGCCAGGTTGCGCAGCTTGGCGGTGAGCTGCTCGCTGACCGCATAGCCGTCGGGCCGGCCCTTGGCGTCGAAGGAGGGGTTGATCGACACCGACGACGTCTGCAGGTCCTTCTCCGCGACGCCGGCTCGTCGGAACCCATCATGCACCCGTTGCTGCAGCGAGTTGGCGTCGCGCAGCGCAGCGGACACGTCGCCCCGGCGTACCTCGACGCCGAGGGAGACCCGCAGCACGTCGGGCGTGCCGCTGGACCGGCCGAACCCGGACACCACGACGCCCTGATCGGCGGCGGGGGCCGCGGCAGCAGACGCGACGCCGGCAGCCACGACCGGGAGAGGACGGTGCACCGTCCCGAGGAAATAGGCGCCGGCCAGGGCGATGACGACGGCGACGGCGGCTAGAGCGGTGCGGCGCATGGCGATCCTCCAAGCTGCCCAGGGGCGGGCTAGTGGAGGTGGGACGCACCGGCGGCCCGTTCGGTTCAGCCCGGGCGCGACGAGCCTGAATAGCTCATCGAGGAGATCGACTGGTAGCGCACGACGTCGCCGGTCGTCGGTGCGCCGATCACCGTGTCGCCGCTCACGAAGATCGCCACGTGGGAGATCGGCGAGAAGAAGAACACCAGGTCGCCGGGACGCATCTGTGAGCGGGACACATGGGCTGTGACGGCGTACTGCATGGCCGAGGAGTGCGGCAACGAGATACCGGCCGCCCGCCAGGAGGCCATCGTCAGGCCGGAACAGTCGTAGGAATCGGGCCCCGAGGCGCCCCAGGCGTAGGGCTTGCCCATCTGCGCCATGGCGAAGCGCAGCGCTACGGCACCCCGCCCGCTTCCCGTCACCGGCAGGGTGGGGAAGGCGGTGGCGCCGGCCGAACGGCTGGACCGGCTAGCGCGTGCCGCCGCGGCCGCATCGGCGGCGTCGGCCAGCTTGCGCCACTTGGCCAGGTCGCTCTCGATGGACTTCTTGGTGGCCTTGAGGGTGGCCTCGATCTTCGCCTGCTTGGCTTCCAGGCTCGCGAGTGCCGTCATCTGCTCATTGAACGTCTTGTGCGCGACGCCGAGTGCCTTGAGTTGCGCGCGCTGCTCGGTGGACAGGTGCTGCAAGGTGGTCATGCCGTCGATGAACTCCTGCGGGCCGCCTGCTGTGAGCACCGAGTTGATGGCGGTGGTGCCGCCGTCACGGTATGCGGTCGCGGCCAGGACATCGGCCTGCTTCTGCATGGCGGCCAGCCGCGCCCGGCTATCCGTGACCCGGGACTTCAGGCCGAGCACGAGCACCGCGGTGGCCTTGACTCGCTCGCGGGCGGCATCGTAGTCCTCGGTCGCGTGCTGCATCCGGACCTGCAGGGCAGCCACCTGGCGGTGGGCCGAGGCTGCGGATGCGGCCGGGACGGCGGCCGCCCCGCCGGCGGTGCCGGCGGCGAGGGCGACGACCATGGTGGCGACGAGGGAAGTTCGGAGGAGGAAGGTCGACCGGCAGAAACGCCAGGGGCCAGCTTGCATGTGGTCTGCTCTTTCTTCCTGCATCACTTGCCGACCGGGTTAGCTGACGGGTTCGGGCGGGGAAGAATCGCCCTACCTCACCTCGGTGAGGATGCACCCCAGTAATGCGGTTGGGTCCCCGGCTCACGTGGTCGCACGAACGTGCTGTCGTACGAACGTGATTGAGCGTGGCTGACCGGTGACACCCTCGTGGTGTCGGCTGCCGGCAAGCGTGGCGAGCGTACCCCGCTGCATCCTCCCTGGCGCCTCAACCGGGCGATCATCCACAGCTTGCGCGCCTTTATGCGGGCAAACGTCCGGTAATAGATACCGCCTCGGGCGAACCACCCCCGGCCGGGTCAACCGTAGGGTGCAACACATGGCCGCGGTGACCGCTCTCCCGCCGCCCCGCCGGGAGCGGGTTGCCCGCGGGCGGCACGTGGGCGAGCTGGCCCCGGCGCTGGTGGTGGTGGCCTGGATCCTGCTCGGACTCACCGTGGAGAGCCTGGTGGGCATCACCGGCCAGCGGGTCCTCGGCGCCGTCACCTGGGTCGTCCTGCTGCTGTTGCTGAGGGGCGAGTCGCCACACACCCGGGCGCAGGTGGCGGTAGTGATCGTCTTCGCAACGCTGGTGGAGTACTGCTTCGCCGGCTGGCTGGGGGTCTACGTCTATCGCCTGCACAACGTACCGATGTTCGTGCCGCCCGGGCACGGCCTGGTCTACCTGGCCGCCCTGTGCATCGGCCGCAGCGCCCTGGCGCGTGCCGCCCGCGGCACGCTGATCGTCGGCACCGCGGTGGTTGGCAGCCTCTGGGCGCTATGGGGGGTCACGCTGTCGGCCCGATCTGACGTGCTGGGCGCGTTCTGGTTCGCCTGCTTGCTCGGCTTCCTGGTGTGGGGCCGCGGCCAGAAGCTGGTGTACGTGGGAGCGTTCCTGATCGTCTCCACGTTGGAACTCGTCGGCACCGCCCTGGGTACCTGGACCTGGTCGGCAGTCGACCCGATCATGGGGTGGGTGAGCATGGGCAACCCGCCCAGCGGCGCCGCTGGCGGGTATGGGTGGTTCGACGCGGCCGGCATCGCACTGGCGCCCGCGATCGTGCGGCTGTTCGACCGGAGAAAGGCGTGAAACCGACGAGGCAGGTGGCACTGCTCAGGGGAGTCAACGTGGGCGGCCGCAGCACGATCGCGATGGCCGACCTCCGGCGGTTGGTGACCGGCCTGGGATACGAGGGCGTGCGCACCCTGCTGCAGAGCGGCAACGTCGTCCTCACTGCGTCCAAGGCCCCCGCGACCGTCGCCAGGGAGATCGAGAAGGCCATCGCCAAGGAGCTCGGCGCCGACCCCAAGGTGCTGGTCCGCACCCGCGACGAGCTGGCGGCCGTGATCGAGGGCAATCCGATGCCTGCAGCGGTCAGCAACGGCGCGCGGTTCTTCGTCACCTTCCTGTCGGGCGAGCCACCGAAGGGAGCGTTGAGCGAGCTCGATCCAGTGGACTTCGCCCCCGACGAGTTCCGCGGGGGCGGCCGTGAGATCTACCTGCACTGCCCCGACGGCGTGCACGACTCCAGGCTCGCCCGGGCGCTGTCGGAGAAGCGCCTCGGGGTCATCGCCACCACCCGCAACTGGAACACCGTGACCAAGCTGCTCGCCACCGCCGACGAGGAGTAGGCCGCCGTCAGCCCCCGGCCGGGTCGCGGGCCGGCACGATCGCCTAGGCCCGGTCGGCCACCCGTCTTGACCGCGACACGGAGGCGCCGGGCGATGGCGGCGTCGGCCATGCCGCTGGCCAGCAGGTCGAGAACTTCGCGCTCGCGCGCGGTGAGCGGGAAACGGGTCTGCTGCCACCGGGGGCGCGGCGGAGAAGAAACCGAGGACCCCGCCGCGCGACGCCCGGCCCCAAGATCGCCTCGCCGGCGGCCACAGCGCGGATCGCCCGCGCTATCTCGTCCTGTTCCGCACCCTTGACCAGGTAGCCGCGGGCCCCCGCCCGCATCGCCGCGAGCACCGAATCGTCGTCGTCGAACATGGTCAGGACGAGTACGGC
>JBDUBV010000213.1:0-3735 GCA_040003795.1 Pseudonocardiales bacterium
GTGTGACCCCGCGCCGACGGCTGCTCGCCGAGCTGGCGAGCAACCGGACGCAGATCGTCGGCCTCGAGCTCGACCATTCCCGCATTCTCGCGGCGTCGGAGTCGTCCAACGCCGACGACGAGCACGATCCGGAGGGCGCCACCGTCGCCTTCGAGCGCCAGCAGGTTATGGCAGTGCTCGATCAGGCGCGGCGCACCCAAGCACAGATCGAGCAGGCGCTCGACCGGCTGGACCGGGGGGTCTACGGCACTTGCGAACGCTGTGGCCGACCGATCTCTGCCGAGCGGCTGGACGCCCGGCCGAGTACGTCGACCTGCATCTGCTGCGCCACATGAGGCCGTGGCGGCGGACGTGTCGGCAGCACGCGGCCCCGGACCCGGCTCAGGGGCACGAACCCCAGGAGTCGTGAGTCCTCGCTACGGCGGTGATCGCCGACCACGACGACACAGCCGTGCGGCACCTCCTCGGTGGCCGATGTAGTCGCCCAGTCACAGTCCCGCAGCCAAGCGGGCACCGGCTCGCCGGCCGTCGCGGCGACCCGCTTTATCCGCCATGGCGGGTCCCCCTGTGTGCGGCGGGGCTCGGGCGGGCGGAAGACGATCACGTCACCCACCCGGTAACGGCGCGACTTGACGGCGAAGACCCGCTCGCCATCGGTGAAGGTCGGGGACATGCTCTGCCCGCGTACCGTCGCGAACGTCGCCCGCGAACGCAGCAGGGCGAGGACCCCAACACCTACCCCGGCGACAGAGAGGATCGCGCCCGTCGTGCTCCGGGCACTCATGGCACCGGCGTGGGATCGAGATAGGGCAGCGCCTGCATCGTGAACAACTCGCAGTAAGTACCCCGGGCAGCCATGAGTGCCTCGTGCGTGCCGGCCTCCCGGATCACTCCGTGCTCCAGCACGACGATCTGGTCTGCGTGCCGCAGGGCGCCCAGCCGGTGGGAGATAAGAAGCCGAGTCCGGCCTCCCCCCATACCGATGACGTCGGAATGCAGATCGCGCTCGGCGACCGGATCGAGCCCGGCGTTGGGCTCGTCGAGAATCAGCAGGTCCGCATCGGCTCGCATCATCGCCCTCGCAAGGGCGATCCGCTGCCACTGGCCACCGGACAGCGTGACCCCGTCAAGGCCCTCGTCGTCGCTCCGGCGGGTGCTCAACATGGTGTCGAAGCCCGCCGGCAATGCATCAATCGTCTGCGCGATGCGGGCCCGTTCGGCCGCCTGCCGGGCCGCGTCACGGTCACCCAGCCGGCGCAGGTCCCCGATCGTGATGTTCTCCAGTGCCGAGAGCTCGTAGGGCACGAAGTCCTGAAGCACCCCTGCCACCCGGGCCCGCAGCGATCCGGCGTCCATGGTGGCAATGTCTACGCCGTCCCAGAGGATCTGGCCACGGTCGGGCTGGTAGAAGCGCAGCAGCAGGTTCACCATGGTCGACTTGCCGGCGCCGTTGACCCCGACCAGGGCATGCGTCCGGCCGGCGGTCAGGCGCATGCTGAGCCCGCGCAGGACCCAGTCGGCGTCCTCGCCGTACCGGAACCAGACATCCCGAAACTCCACGGCGTCTTGCAATGCCTCGGTCCGGGCGATGCCCTCACCGGCTACGTCACGCGCCGGCCGGGACGCAGCGACGAAGTCCAGGAAGTGGGTGAAGATGCCGAGGCTCACGGCTACATGACCCGTCGTATTGGCCAGGCTGACGATCTTGCCCTGTACGGCGGTGACGGCTGCGGTGAACAGCACGAAGTCGCCGACCGTGATGCTGCCACGGGCCACGGCGAGTGCGACGGCGATGGCTCCGCAGGCCGCCACAATGGCGTTGAGCAGCGTGAAGCCCATCTGGGCCCAACTGTTCCGGTTCTGCAGCCGCACCTCTGCCCACAATGCCGCAGCCAGATGGGTGGCGACCCGGCCGACGAACAGCTTCTCGGCGCCGTAGAGCCGCATGTCACGGGCCGAGACCGGATTGGTGAACAGCCCGGTGTAGTAGTCGCGCCATCGGTAGGAGGCGGCCGCCCATTCCGCCGTTGCCAGGGTGCGCCGACTCACCGTCCGCTGGATCAAGGCGATCGGCAAGGCGGTGACGAACAGCGCGATCAACATCGCCGGCCAGGATGCGTAGAGGACGACAACGTAGCCAGCTATGCCGGCCACCGAGCTGAAGAGGCCGGTCGCGGAGTACGCAACCAGCCCCGGGGTTTCGTGCGCGCCGCGTTGCGCCAGCAGCAGGCGGTCCTGTTGCTGCGGGTCGTCGAGAAAACGGGTCCCGACGTGGCGGGCGCAGGCGGCGGCGAGTTCGCTCTCAGTCTCGATCTGGATGCGTG
This sequence comes from Pseudonocardiales bacterium, assembly GCA_040003795.1. Classification (GTDB taxonomy): domain Bacteria; phylum Actinomycetota; class Actinomycetes; order Mycobacteriales; family QHCA01; genus QHCA01. Next base: position 2,325 of record JBDUBV010000213.1, read on the forward strand.
CCTCGAGCGTTGCTGCGGGGATGCCGCCGAGGTAGGCAGCCATGACCCCGAAGCCCATGAGCAGCAGCGCGCCGCCGGCCAACAGGGCGATCAGCAGCCTGCTTGTTCCGTGATGCACCAGATCGTCGACCAGGCGCTTGGTCAGCCAGGCCGCGGGCGCGGCTGCCGCGCCGGAGAAGGTACCCAGCACCAGCGTGGCGAGCGCGGCTCCCGGGGCCACCCGGAGCACCAGGCGGAGCGCGCCGCGAACGCCGGTCAGCATCGGCACGTTCAGCGCGCGACGCGCTGCTCCGCCGCCAGCGAGAGCAGATCGTGCACTCGGCCGGACACGTCGGCGAGCTTGTGCCCGCTGGCCACGACGACGCCGTCCTGCAGCAGGGCGATCGAGGGGAATGTGTCGGGATGTTCGAACGAGTTCAGGTCGTGGACCGGCACGGGTGCTAGCACGCGAACGTCGGCGGCGGGCCATGTCCCGAAGTACTCGTCGTTGCCCTCAGCCAGCGGGTCTCCGATCAGGTACATCGGGACATCGAGGCCCCCCGCGGTTTGCAGCTCGTCTCGCAGCTGATCGCATCCCGGACAACCCGGCAGTACGAAAACCGCGAGACTGATGCCGGACATCATGCCGAGCACCTCCGCGGGCCAGGGCTTGGCGTCCTTGGTGAGGTCGACCCGCAGGCCGACCCGAGGTGCGGAATCCTGGCGGGAAGCGGCGGCAGAGGTGCGCAGCTTCCGGATGATCCCGATCGTCAGAGCGAGGTCGATGAGGACAAGAACGAGCACGAGGACGCCGATTGCTATCAAGACCGACACGTCAGATCCTTTCGGGTAGCGCCGCCGGGCGGCTAGAGCTGCGGGGGCCGATCGCTTCCAGGACGGGGATCGCGCTGAGCGCTGCCGCGCCGACGATGATGCCGAGACCGATCGCCAGCACGCGGGCGCCCGCGGACGTCGCCGGGGTTGGGCTGAGGACCCCCGCCGATCCAAGAATGATCAGCGCCGCGTTGACGGCCAGATGCGGACCCACCGGGGTGTGGCCACCGGAGCCGAAACAGTGGCACGCCAGGGTCGCGTGACGCCGGCTGGCGAGGACGATGGCCAGCGAGAACCACGCCAACACCGCCACTGCCGGACCGAGCCGAACTACTGCGGGGACGACGGGGAGCACCAGCCAGCAGATCACCAGCAACTCCCCCGCGACCACGGCAGCGGCCACGGCACGACGGCGGCTCGCCGGGACGCCGAACTGGCCGAGCGCCTCGGCGAACGTGCCGAACATCGCGGCCGAGCGCACCTTCCCGCCCGCCGCAACCGCGAACACGACCACCAGCGCGGCACTCGCTGAAAGCCCAACCGCCGACACGCGTCCCGACCTCTCAGATCAGCTGCTCATAAAAATGCCGTTGCACTG
>JBDUBV010000074.1:0-12582 GCA_040003795.1 Pseudonocardiales bacterium
ATCCGGGATATTGCCGGGTGAGGCGAGGCTGCGGGCTACTCCAGGGGTACGGCGCGGCCGCCTGAGCGGACCACGATCGCCAGGCCGGCGAGCAGCACCGCCAGGCCGGGCAGCGCCACCGGCGAGGGGACCTGGTGCAGGAACACCGACGCGACCATCGCCGCCCCCGGGACCTCGAACAGGATGGCCAGGCTCACCACCGTCGCACTCGTCGTGGACAGCACGCGATTGATCAGGGAATGCCCGATCAGCTGGGCCGCAACAGTGAGCGCTACGAGACGGGTCCACGTGCCACCGTCGTAGCCGCCGAGCCGCTGGCCGCTGACGAGGCAGACCAGCAGCAGGACCAGAGCGCACACCGAGTAGGCAACGGTGGTGTAGACGGTGGTGGACACCGTGCGGCGGCTGACACCGCCCGCCGTCACGTAGGCGGCGGCCAGGACGCCGCCGGCCACGGCGAGTCCGTCTCCGACGACAGCCCTGGTGGAGATGCTGAAGTCGGCCCCGGTCACCAGGGCGGCCCCCAGCACGCCTACACCCATGCCGGCCCAGGCGCCGGGGCGGATCCGGCGGCCGAAAGCCCGCGCGAAGACTGCCGCCCAGATCGGCTGGGTGGCGACCAGCGCGGTGGCCGATGCCACGCTGGTCAGCTTGACGCTGGGCACCCAGGTGGCGAAATGCCCCGCAAGGAGCAGGCCGGCCAGCACGCACACCGTCCACTGCCGCCTGCTGAGTGCCCGAAACTCCATTCGGTTGCGCAGCAGGGCGACCGGCCCGATCACCGCCACCGCCATCGCGTTTCGCCAGAAGGCGATAGCCAGCGCCGGAGCCGCCGTCGCCGCGATCAGCGGCCCGGACGTCGACACCCCCAAGACCGCGACGGCGATGAGCAGGGCATCGCGCCGAGGCGGCAGGCGCATCGCCTCTTGCGCCCCATTGGCACCCGTCGTCTGCGGGCTCGCGGCCACCTACGGCTCGCGAATCGTCCCGCTCGCCACCGGCACCACCCGGCCGGCGACAGTAGCTCGGACCGCCTGCCCGTCCTCGGCGGTGACCGTGCAATCGAGCATGGACGGCCGGAGCATCTCCACGCCCTGTACGACCGTGTAATCAGCCGTACCGTGCCGCGCTACCAGCCCTGCGGCCACCAGCCACACGCCGTATCCGAGGGCCGCCGAGCCGGTTGCCGGATCCTCGAAGACGCCGACCGCTCCGGCGAAGACCCGGGTCCTGGCGGCCCGTCTGCGGGGGTCCCACGCCGAGACGCTCAGGCCCGAGTCCAGCCCCAGCAGGCGCAGCCGGGCGGGGTCCGGGACGGCGCGGGCCAAAGCGGCGGCGTGCACGGACAGGTAGGCGAAGGAGATGCCGCAACCGGCCAGCCGCGGTGGCGGCCCGGCGAAGTCGGCAGCGGACAAGCCGACGGCGGCCAGCAGGGGGCCGGGATCGAGCTCACCACCGACCTTCGGTGTCCCGCCGACCAGCGTGATCACCTCCGCCCCGATGTGGACCGGTAGCAGGCCGGCGCCGCACTCCTGCACCACGTCGCCGGCCGGGATGCGACCGAGCCGGGCCAGCGTGTGCGCCGTACCGACGCTGGGGTGTCCGGCGAAGGGCAGCTCGGTCTCGGGGGTGAAGATGCGCAGCCGATAGTCGGCGGCACTACTGGGCAGCGGGAAGGCGGTCTCGGAGAGGTGGAACTCCCGGGCCAGTGCCTGCATCTGATCGGTGCTCAGGCGGTGCCCGTCGAGCACGACGGCAAGTGGGTTGCCGGCATAGGGCCGGTCGGTGAACACGTCGACGATTTCGTACTGCAGCACCCCGCGACCCTACTTTGCAGGGTGAAGACGCCGGTGCCGGTTACCCTGCGGAGGTGGCCCTGGCAGGTTTCGGACGCGCCCCCGCGATCATCGCCGAGGCGACGAAGAAGTCCGACCTGCTGTGGCTGGGCTCCGACGACTGGCTGCCAACCGCCGCCTGGCACATCTGGCATGCTGATTCGGCCTACGTCCTGACCGGCCCGGGCGAGCAGCCGCTGCCGAGCATCACAGACCTGCCCACCGCAGCGGTGACCGTACGGTCCAAGGACAACCTCAATCGCGTCGTGACGTGGGAAGCCCTGGTGTGGCGAATCATCCCCGGCACCGAGGACTGGGACGAGGTGGCGCCCCTGCTCCTGGCCAAGCGGCTCAACCTGCCCGACACGGAGTTCGCGCTGGAGCGCTGGGCGCGCGAGTGCACAGTCATCCGGCTCGAACCCACCGGCCGCCTGCTCGAGGCGGGCGCCTCGCTGCCGGTCGAGTCCGGTGCGCTGCCACCCCGCCCGACGCCGGCTACCACGCGGGTACGCGTCCCGTTCACCCTGGGAAGGCGCCGCCGGCGGGCCTGAGTGGCGGCCGGGGAGACGGCGGCCGCCACGGTAGCCTGATCGTTCGTGACCACCGCGACCAGGGTTTACCTCGCCCGCCTGTCCGGCATCGCGGTCTTCGACCCCAACGGTGACCAGGTGGGCCGGGTGCGCGACGCGGTAGTGACCCTGCGCACCGACGCCCAGGCTCCCCGGGTCCTCGGCCTGGTCGTGGAGATCCAGCACCGGCGGCGGATCTTCCTCCCGCTGGGCCGGGTCACCACGGTCGACGCGGATGCCGTCGTCCTCGGCACCGCCAAGGTGAGCCTGCGCAGGTTCGAGCAACGTCCGGGCGAGGTGCTCGTGCTTGGGGGCCTGCTGGACCGGCGGGTGACCCTGCGCGAGTCCGGCCAGCCGGCGATCGTCATCGATGCGGCCATGGAACAGACCCGGACGCGCGACTGGGTGCTGGGCAAGATCGCCGTCCGCGAGCTGCTGCCGCACGCTCGGCTCGGCAGGCGGCGCGGCCAGGTTTATCAGCTCGACTGGGACCAGGTCGCGGGCCTGCACCTGCCCGAGGGTGAGCAGGGAGCCGCCAACCTGCTCGCGGTGTTCGCCAAGATGCGCCCCGCCGACCTCGCCGGCGTCTTCAAGGACCTCTCGGCCAAGCGCCGCCATGAGGTGGCGCAGGCCCTCGACGATGACCGGCTTGCCGACGTTCTCGAGGAATTGCCGGAGGAGGACCAGATCCAGATCCTGGCCAGCCTGACCGGTGAGCGGGCCGCCGACGTGCTCGAGGCCATGGACCCCGACGATGCGGCCGACCTGCTGCACGAGTTGCCCTCGGGCGAGCAGGAGCGGCTGCTCGAGCTCATGGAGCCCGACGAGGCAGCACCCGTGCGCCGCCTGCTGAGGTACTCCGAGGACACCGCCGGCGGGCTGATGACCTCCGAGCCGGTCATCCTCACACCGGACTCTTCGGTGGCCGAGGCGCTGGCGCGGGTACGTGATCCGCGGCTGACCCCGGCACTGGCCGCCCAGGTGTATGTCTGCCGCCCGCCCATGGCCACGCCAACCGGGAAGTACCTCGGCATCGCCCACCTGCAGCGGCTCCTGCGAGAGGCGCCGTCGGCCCAGATCGGCGGCGTGATCGACGATGACATCGCCCCCCTCGATCCGGAGACGAGCCTGCACGACCTGGCCAGCTATCTGGCGACCTACAACCTGGTCGCCGTGCCGGTCGTCGACGACAGCCGTCGCCTGGTCGGCGCGGTGACTGTCGACGACGTGCTCGACCACCTGCTGCCAGCCAACTGGCGGGAGGGCCCCCATGGCTGAGCGCGGCCGGATCAGGCTCGACCAGCCGAAGACGCCGCGTCGCGGGGTGCCGCGACCGAGCTACTCGCCGGAGACATTCGGCCGGATAGCCGAACGCTTCGCGAGGTTCCTCGGCACGGCGAGGTTCCTGGTCTACATGACGGTCTTCATCGTCATGTGGGTCGGGTGGAACGCCCTCGCGCCCAAGGCCGCCCGGTTCGACCCATACACCTTCACCTTCCTGACCCTGCTGCTGTCGCTGCAGGCCTCATACGCGGCCCCCCTGATCCTGCTGGCGCAGAACCGGCAGGCCGACCGGGACCGGGTCTTCCTCGAGGAGGACCGGGTCCGGGCGCTGGCCGCCAAGGCCGACATCGAATACCTCGCGAGGGAGCTGGCGGCGCTGCGCGTGGCCGTGGGCGACGTCGCCACCCGTGACTTCATCCGCTCCGAGCTCGCCCGCCTGGGCGAGGAGGGCCGCGACCGGGAGACCGAGCGCAGCTGATCCAGGCATTGGGTGGCAGATGACGGATAGTCATTTGTAAATCACGTCGTGTCACACTGGTGGTGTGACCGTCGAGGAGAAGGCGTCAGGTAGGCGCCGTATAGGCGACGTCCTGGTCGAGCAGGGCGTGCTGACCTCGGCAAAGCTCGAGACCGCCCTGAACGCACAACGGCAGACGCCCCCGGGGGTGCGACGGCAACGACTCGGTGCCATCATCGTGGGCCTCGGGTTCGCCACCGAGCGGCAGAGCGCGCGGGCGCTGGCCGCGGCGCTCAACCTCACATTGGCCGACCTCGGCCGGACGACGGCGGACGCGGCAACCGTACGCCTGCTGCCCCGCGCCATGGCCGAGCGGCACGAGTGCCTGGTCCTCGCTTTCGACGGCCGGCGGATCAGGGTCGCGACGAGCGACCCGACCAACGTGGTGGCGATCGACGACATCAAGCTGCACACCGGGGCCACGGAGGTGGTGCTGGAGGTGGCGACGGCCAGCCAGATCCGCCAGGGCCTGGGCCGCGCCTGGAGCCTGGCCAACGACTCCGCGAGGGTCCTTCCCTTCGCCGACGTGGCGCCGGACGAGCCGGACGAGGCGCCGGCCTCGAGCGCTGATGCCGCCCCGGTGGTGCGGCTGGTCAATGCAGTGCTCGGCGACGCGGTGCGGACCCGGGCCAGCGACGTCCACATCGAGCCGCAGCAGTCGGATGTGCGGGTGCGCTACCGGGTCGACGGTGTCCTGCGCGAGGTGATGACCGTGCCACGGGGGATGGCGGCGGCAGTGGTCAGCCGGATCAAGATCATGGCCGGGCTCGACATCGCCGAGCGCCGACGCCCACAGGACGGCCGCAGCCGGATCCACGCCGACGGGACGCTCGTCGATGTACGGATCAGCACGCTGCCGACCATGCACGGCGAGAAGGTGGTCCTACGCCTGCTGGCCCGCGCGGACGACATCCCGGAGCTCGACCGGTGCGGGCTCACCGCCGAGCAGCTCCCCGTCATGCGGGGCGCACTGTCCTCGCCCCAAGGCTTAGTGGTCATCTGCGGCCCGACCGGGTCGGGCAAGACGTCGACGCTGTACGCCGCGCTCCAGGAGATCTCCGACATCGAACACAATGTCGTCACCCTTGAGGACCCGGTGGAACTGCAGTTGCCCGGGATCAGCCAGGTGCAGGTACACGAGGCCTCCGGCCTCACCTTCGCCCGCGGTCTGCGCTCGGTGCTGCGCCAGGACCCGGACATCGTCCTCGTCGGCGAGGCCCGCGACCACGAGACAGCCGAGCTGGCCCTGCAGGCCTCGCTCACCGGTCACCTCGTGCTGACCACGCTGCACACCAACGACGCCGTGTCGGCAGTCACCCGGCTGGTGGAGATGGGAGTCGACGCGTTCCTGTTGGCGTCCTGCCTGACGCTGGTGGTCGCGCAGCGGCTGGTACGCATCCCGTGCGAGAGCTGCGCGGCGTCCTACCTCCCAGCGCCGGACGTGCTGCGCCTCCTGGGGCTGACCGAGGAAGACCTCGACGGCGCCACACCGCGGCGAGGGGCAGGTTGCGGTGAGTGCGCCGACACCGGATACCGCGGCCGCACCGGGGTGTTCGAGCTGCTCCCCGTCACCAAGACGCTGCGAGCGGTCCTGCAGGAGTCACCGACCGAGGCTGCGGTGGGTGCGGCGGCGCGCGAGTCCGGAGTCCGCACCCTGCGCAGCGCCGCCCTGGGGTGCGCGATGCGAGGCAGGACGACGTTCGAGGAGGCGCTGCGCGTCACCCACGCTGACGTCGACCTGGGACTGCGCTGCCCCACCTGCGAGCGGGTGATCGGTGCCGACATGGTCGCCTGCCCCTGGTGCGCCCGCGACCTGGAGACCGGGCGGTGCGCCGGCTGCGAGCGGATGCTGCAGCCGGAGTGGAAGCTGTGCCCCTGGTGCCGCACTCCGGCCCGCGCGCCCGCCGCCTGAGCCGGCCACCGCGACGGCAACTGTGACTTCGGACCGCCACGTACGATGGGCTCATCATGGCTGCCCCCGAAACGCTGGAAGCGCAGGTCCGCGCCGCACTCGCCACGGTCAGTGACCCCGAGATCCGTCGGCCGATCACCGAGATCGGCATGGTAAAGAGCCTGCAGACCCATCCCGACGGGTCGGTGGACGTCGCGATCTTCCTGACCATTGCCGCCTGCCCGCTCAAGGACCGCCTGACCGCCGACGTCACCGCCGCGGTGAGCCGGGTCCCCGGCGTGACCGCGGTCCGTGTCGAGCTCGACGTCATGAGCTCCGCGCAGCGGCAGGAGCTGCAGGCGCAGCTGCGCGGGGGGGCTGCGGTCAAGGAGATCCCGTTCGCCAAGCCAGGCTCGCTCACGCGGGTCTATGCTGTGGCCTCCGGCAAAGGCGGCGTCGGCAAGTCGACGGTGACCGTCAACCTCGCCGCTGCCCTGGCCGCGCGCGGGCTGTCGGTCGGGCTCGTCGACGCCGACATCTACGGCTTCTCGATCCCCCGCATGCTCGGGGTCACCGGCAGCCCCACCCAGGTCGAGCAGATGATCATGCCACCGCAGGCCCACGGCATCCGGGTGATCTCCATCGGGATGTTCACCAAGGGCAACACCGCCGTCGTCTGGCGCGGGCCGATGCTGCACCGTGCGCTGCAGCAGTTCCTCGCCGACGTGTTCTGGGGCGACCTCGACGTGCTGCTCATGGACCTGCCGCCCGGCACCGGCGACATCGCCATCTCGGTGGCCCAGTTGGTGCCCAGTGCGGAGATCCTGGTAGTCACCACCCCCCAGCAGGCAGCGGCCGAGGTCGCCGAGCGGGCCGGCTCCATCGCTCTGCAGACCCACCAGCAGATCGTTGGAGTGGTCGAGAACATGAGCTGGCTCGAGCAGGCCGACGGCAGCCGCCTCGAGCTGTTCGGCAGCGGTGGAGGCGCCAGGGTGGCCGACTCCCTGTCGCAGCTCACCGGCACCCGGGTGCCGCTGCTCGGTCAGGTACCGATCGACGTACGGCTGCGCGAGGGCAGCGACAACGGCCGCCCACTGGTCCTCGACGAACCCTCGGCGCCGGCCGCCTCGGCGCTGCTCGCCGTTGCCGAACGCCTGGTGGTGCGCCAGCGGGGGCTGGCCGGGCGTTCGCTGTCGCTGACGCCGGTCGGCTCGGGCGGCTGAGCGGTCAGAGCGGGCCGGTCAGGTCGCGTCGGCGTCGTAGGGCGCCGGCTCGCCTTCGGTGAGCGGGCGCTGGGCCGGCGTGCGCTGCCGGCCGACGACCGGCGGAGGGCCACCCAGCGGGTTTGCACCGTCCAGCAGCTCGTCATCGAAGAGATTCTTGCGGATGAAGGTCTTAGGGTTGAGCGAGGCAAGGTCGAGGTCGCCGAGCTCAGGGCCTAGCTCGGCCTGCAGGTCAGACCGGGCGTTGTTGGCCATCTGGCGCAGGGTGCGCAGCATCCGACCTGCCTCCGCGGCCATCTTGGGCAGCCGCTCCGGGCCGAACACGAACAGCGCGATGACCATCAGCAGGATGAGCTCCGGCCACCCGAGCGAGTTGAACACTCCTTCAGCCTAAGGCCCGGAGGCTCACGCCGCCCCCAGAGTGACGGTTGCCGTGGCCTTACGCCCGTCACGGTAGTAGGTGACCTTGACCGCCGAGCCGGGCTCCTCAGCTCGGATCTGGGCGATCAGACCGACCGAGTCGTCGATGACCTTTCCGGCGAACTCTGTGATGATGTCGCCCTTCTTCAGTCCCGCCTTGTCTGCCGGGCCGGCCGCGGTGATGTCACCGAGGGTCACCCCTCTGACCGAGCTCCCGGAGGCGCCCTGCACGGCGGCACCGATAACCGTCCTCGTCGCCTTGCCCTTCGAGATCAGTTGCTCGGCTACCCGCTTGGCCTGATTGATCGGGATGGCAAAGCCCAACCCGATGCTGCCCGACTGGCCCCCGCTGCTGGTGAGGGTGGCGATGGCGGAGTTGACCCCGATCACCCGGGCGGCTCCGTCGAGCAGCGGCCCGCCGCTGTTGCCGGGGTTGATGGCGGCGTCGGTCTGGATGGCGGAGATGTAGGTCTGGGATGCTTCCCCGTTGCTCGTGTCGGACTCACCCGCCTGCACCGGGCGGTCCAGCGCGCTGATGATGCCGGAGGTCACCGTGCCGGCCAGGCCCAAGGGCGAGCCGACGGCGACCACCGGGTCGCCGACGGCGACCGAGGACGGCGAGGAGTCGCCCAGTGTCACTGGCGTGAGATTGGTCTTGGCCACCTTGATGACGGCGATATCGGAATAGGGGTCGTGCCCGACGATCGTGGCTGAGCTGGTGGACCCGTCATGGAAGACAACCTTCATGTCGCCGCCATTGACGGCCAGCGCCACCACGTGGTTGTTCGTCAGGATGTAGCCGTCCTTCTTGATGACGAAGCCTGAACCGGTGCCCTCCTTGCTGGCGTCCGACGTCTGGATCGACACCACGCTCGGCAGGGTCGTCGCGGCGATGTCGGCGATCGACCCGGGCGCCCGGTTGGCCGCGGCAGGGGCGCCGAGGGGCGTGCCTTTGTGCGGCGCGATGATGCCGTTGTCGGACTGCTTGGTCAGCTCATATCCCCCTGCCCCGGCGAGGCCCCCGGAGATCAGCCCGGTGACCAGCGCGACAGCCACCACGACGCCCATCCGGGTCCGTGGCCGGGGGGCAGGCTGCGCCGGAACGGCCGGCGCCCAGGGCGGACGCGGCAGCTGCTGGGTGGGAGTGGTGAAGCTCGGGGACCGTGGGTCGCGCCAAGGCTCGTTCGGGGCACCTTGCGCAGGCCACGGCGGCTCCTGGCGCGGGCCGGGCTGCTGGCCGTACGGGTTCTGCGTCATGCTGGCGGGTCCCTTCTCCACGGCGGTCACTCATCACTGTGCCGTGTCGGGTGTGAAATCCCGGTCAGCCACCCGCTGCCGGCCATCCCCTCAGGACGTGGGGTCCACCCAGGATCCCATCCGATCGAGGCCCCGGCCAATCCGGTGCCGCAGGCTCTCTCGTGGTGCGGCGGCGAAGGCGGCCACCGCCGCCGAGACCACGGAGTCCGGTGCATCCGCCACGGCGGTGTGCACCCACCCCCCGCCGGACCACACGACGCGCTGGCTCAGGCCAGGCCGGGCCCACGCCGGTCGCCCGGCCAGCCGAACGGCCTGCCAGCCCTTGACCGACTCGGGATCGAGCCGGCCCGGCTGGCTGAAGACCGACAGGGCGAAGAGCCCGTCGGTATAGCTCAGGTGCAGCACGCCGTCGTGGGTGCGAGCGTCGAGCAGCTCGAGGCCACCGGCCAGCCGCCCGGGAGCCTGCCACCCGTTGTGCAGCAGATCGGCGAGGTCGTCGGCACCAAGGGAGGTGCCCTGACCGTTCCCGCCGCCCCGGCTGGGCCCCGCCCATGGCCTCGGCACGGACATGTCGACGTCGACGAAGGCCGCCGCGCGCACGGTGCGTCCCGCGCTGTCGTAGAGCTCGCGACGCAGCAGCAGCCCGTTGGCCCGGTCGACCCAGAAGCGGCCGGCGACCCTCGAGCCACCCCTCTGCCGTGCCTCCACCACCTGCGCCGGGCGTCCGGCGCACTGGCTGAGCAGGGTGCTCACCGACAGGGCGTAGTGCTGCTCCAGCAGCGCGAGAGCCCGCGGGTCCAGGTCGGCGGCACCCGGGTCGTCGACCGTCGGCGTCTGGTGAGCGCCGGAGAGCCGGGCCAGCACCCCGTGCCCCGGCAGGTGCTGCAGGTCCACGATGACACTCGATGTGCCCGAGGCCGACCAGCTGGTGACGTACTGCGTCCCGGAGTAGGCCGAGTCACGGCCGGCGACGGCGGCGCGGCGCAGCAGCCCGATGGCACGCAGCTCAGCTGCGCTGACCGGCTCGGCAGTCGGCTGCGGGGCCGCTTGCAGGGTCAGCGCCACGCTGCGCGGGCCCAGCGCAGGGCCCCCGGCCGGCAACCGACCGGCGACCAGGACGGGCAGGGCGATGCCGCCGAGGGCGCCGGCACCCACGACCAGGGCGAAAACTCGAGCGGTCCGCAGCGCTGCGCTCATCGCTCGGTGGACACGGTCATCACGGCACCGGCGGCCGGGTCGGCGCCGGGGAAACCGCCGGTCGACTGAGCATGCTCGACGGAGTAGCGCACGACTGCCGGACTCACCGCAGGCCCCTGATCGCGCCCCGGGCCCAGCGCCACCACGACGACGGCGACCCCGACAGCGAGCGCGCTGACGCCGCCGGCGAGCCGCCGCCTGTGCCGCCTGCGGCGGGGCGCCGGTCTGCTACCCCTGGGCCCGGTCGCCGGGCGGCCGGCCCGGTCGACCCGGCGGGACGGGATCGGGCCGGGGCGACCCGCGGCGGGATTAGCGGCGGCGGTGTCCAGGGTGGCGGCTGCAGCGATGTCCGCGAGGCGCCGGCCGAGCGCGTGCGGCACGTCCGGCTCGGCGAGGCGCCGCAGCCGGTCCTTGACCTGGCGTTGCTCGTCGAGGTCGGACCAGCACCGGGGGCAACCTGCCACGTGTGCCAGCGCGTGGTCGCGGGTGTCACCGTCGAGAGCGCCGTCGACAAGGGCCGCTGCCAGATCGCCCAGGTGACCGTCGCGCGCGCTCATAGGGCGCCGTCTTCCGCCCGCGGCGCGCGGCGGCCGGGAGTGCGGTGACTCAGTGCCCGGCGCAATTGGCTGCGTCCGCGGTGGATCCGGCTGCGTACCGTGCCCAGCTTCACCCCGAGCGTCGCCGCGATCTCCTCATAGGACAAACCCTCGATGTCACAAAGCACGACCGCCGCCCGGAAGTCGGGCGGCAGGGCGTCGAGCGCGGCCTGGACGTCGTCGTCGAGGTGGGTGTCTTCGAATATCTGCTCCGGCGTGCGCTCCCGGCCGGGAATGCGCTCGCTGTCGTCAGGAAGAGCATCGAACCGGATGCGCTGCGCCCGGCGCACCCGATCGAGGAACAGGTTCGTGGTGATCCGGTGCAACCAACCCTCGAAGGTGCCGGGCGTGTAGTCGGCGAGGGAGCGGAACACGCGCACGAAGACATCGTGCGTCAGGTCCTCAGCGTCGTGCTTGTTGCCGGTCAAGCGGTAGGCCAGTCGGTAGACCCGGCCCGAGTGCAGCCGCACGACCTCGTCCCAGGTCGGGGGGACCCAGGCGACAGGGCTGTCGGCCACCACGGTGCTGACGCCTCCTCCGCCGATCAACGGCATGGTCGCCACCATGGTGCCTCGCTGCTCCTCTCGCGGCCAACGCGGGGCTGCTGGATCCGTACCCCCCGCCATCCCGCAGTGAAACGGGCGCAGCCCGCAATGCGTTCCCGCCACCGGCCCGCTCGCGGGCCACCTGCCTCCGGTCTGTCGATAGTGTGGTCGGGACGAGGAGGTTGCCGTGCCCCCCGATGGACCCCCGACCGCCGTGCCCGCCACCATGCCCGCCAATTGGGAGTACGCCGAGAGCTACCTCACCGAGGATGCAGTCCTGGCCGACGCCCGCCGCCGCGCGACCGAGGTGGGCGTCGTGGCGGTGGGCAGCGGTGCCGGTGCGGTCCTGCGGATGCTGGCGGCCGTGGTCGACGCCCGGGCGGTAGTCGAGATCGGCACCGGCACCGGCGTATCCGGCGTGTGGCTCCTGCGTGGTATGCGGCCCGACGGCGTCCTCACCACCATTGACACAGAGGCTGAGCACCAGCGCCTGGCCCGGGAGGCATTCTCCGAGGCCGGCTTCGCAACCGCCCGGGCCCGCACCATCACCGGCCGGGGACTCGACGTGCTGCCGCGGCTCGCCGACGGCTCCTACGACCTGGTCTTCTGCGACGCGGTCAAGACCGAATATCCCGAATACCTCACCGAGGCCCTGCGACTGCTGCGCCCCGGTGGCGTGCTGGCTCTCAACGGCGCCCTGTCTGCCGGCTTGGCCGCCGACCCCTCCGCGCGCGACCCCGAAGCCGTGGCTCTGCGCGAGGCGGGCCGGGCGGTCCGCGACCACGAACGCTTGGCCGCGGCGCTGCTGCCGGTCGGTGACGGCCTGCTCATCGCCGTGCTCCGGCCAGCGGGCGGCGCCTAGCCCGCGGCGACCTGCTCGCCTTTGCCCAGCACGACGACGCCCCCGTCGCTGACCGTGTAACGAGCCGAGTCCACTGCATGATCGACGCCGATCTCGGCGCCCGCCGGGACCTTGACGTTCTTGTCCAGGATCGCCCTGCGAACTGTGGCCCCGGCGCCGACCGTCACGCCGTTCATCAGGACGCAGTTCTCCACGACAGCGCCACGGTGCACCGTGACACCGGGCGAGAGCACCGAACCGCGCACGGTGCCGCCGGTGATGATGCAACCCGGCGACACCATCGAATCGTGGGCCGCACCGCCCTCCACCAGTTTCGCCGGCGGGGCCTGCGGCATGGAGGTGTAGATCAGCCACTTGCGGTTGTAGAGGTTGAACACCGGGTGCAC
>JBDUBV010000214.1:0-3694 GCA_040003795.1 Pseudonocardiales bacterium
GAACACCCTCAGCTCGACCGCACCGCTGGGCTCGCTCGGTGCGCCGGGACCCCAAGCGCCGAGGCTCAGCACGGACCCGTCGCGCACCGGGCTCTCGCCCAGCGGGCGTGCCGGATCGAGCCGGCCGGGTACCTAGGTAGAGGTGCTCGTCGACGCCATCCACGAGCCCGTCGGACTCCGGCTGCTGACGGTGGGGTGCCGGCGTCCCCACCGCATCGCGCAGGGTGGACACCGATGCCACCGCCGCGTTCGACTGTTGCCGCAGCGCACTGCGTTCCGCCTGGGCCACTTCAACCACCGTGGCGTGCGGGTCGGCGTGACGACGACGTCGTGGGGTTGCCCGGTGCGGGGTCGATAGCGGTGAGGTGGCCTTTCATCCCGGGCTGATCAGACCGCCCCGGCGACCTCGGGGTCGGCCTGGTCGACCGACCTGCGCAGGGCGGCGTGCAGCGACTCGGGCGTGAGAACCCCCAGGAACCGCGGCCCGTCCAGGACCGCCACCCAGCCGGCGTCCTGCTGCAGCATCACCGAGAACGCCTGCTTCAGCGATGCGTCGCCCGGCACCCATGCGGCCATCCGGCGCCCTTTGTCAACGACGCGACCAACGCCGCTGGCCTGTTCCCGGGAGATCCAGCCGTGCAACTCGTCGCGGGCGTCCAGGACGACCGCCCAGCGGGCGCCGGCTCGGTTGATCGCCGTTGCCGCGTCGGCAAGGGAGTCCTCGGCGTGCACGACCGGCGGATGCTCGAGATCCTCGGCGGTGATGTCGGTGACGGCCAGTCGCTTGAGCCCGCGGTCGGCACCGACGAAGTCGGCGACGAAGTCGGTGGCGGGGGCGCCCAGCAGGGTTGCCGGGTCGGCGTACTGCTCAAGCTTCCCGCCTTGGCTGAACACCGCGATCCGGTCGCCGAGGCGGACCGCCTCCTCGATGTCGTGGGTGACCAAAACGACGGTCTTGCGTACCTCGGCCTGCAGCCGGAGGAACTCCGCCTGCAGCCGGTCGCGGGCGATCGGGTCGATGGCCGAGAACGGCTCGTCCATCAGCAGCACGATCGGCTCGGCGGCCAGCGCACGGGCAACGCCGACCCGCTGCCGCTGGCCTCCGGAGAGCTGGTGGGGGTAGCGGCCGCGGTAGGTGTCGGGATCGAGGCCGACCAAGGTCAGCAACTCCTCGACGCGGGCGGCCGTGCGGCGCGACTCCCAGCCGACCAGTCGCGGCACGGTCGCCACGTTGGTGGCTACGGTCTGGTGCGGGAACAACCCGACCTGCTGGATGACGTAGCCGATCCGGCGACGCAGCTTGACCGGATCGACCGAGGTGACATCCTCGCCGGCGAGGATGATCCGCCCGCTGGACGGCTCGATCAGCCGGTTGATCATCTTCAGAGTGGTGGACTTGCCGCAGCCCGACGGGCCGACCAGGATGACGAGCTCGCCCTCGGCCACCTGGAAGTCCAGGGACTGCACCGCCTCGGTGCCGTCGGGATAGGTCTTCGTGACAGCCTCGAGCCGGATGGCCGGCTGGGAGGTACCGTCCACGGGTGTCCTCTCTCGGTTTGCGGGCCGTGCACTCAGCTCTGGGCCCGGCGAATCCGTGGTTCAGCTGGGGCTACGTCAGGGACAACTCTGACACGATCCTGGCGCGCCTGCGCGAGCACGTTACGCTCACCGTCCTCACGATCCTGATCGCCCTGGTCATCGCGGTGCCGCTGGCCATCCTGGCCCGCCAGGTGCGCTGGCTGTCCGGCCCGATTCTCGGCGTCAGCGGAGTGCTCTACACCGTCCCTTCGTTCGCGCTATTCGCACTCATGGCGCCGTTCACCGGCTACACCAAGTCCCGTACGGTGCTGATCGGGCTTGTCCTGTACGCACTGCTGGTGCTGGTCCGCAACACCCTCGTCGGGCTCGAGGGGGTCCCCGCCGATGTCCGTGAGGCGGCCCGGGGGATGGGCTACGGCGCCGCCCGGATGTTCTGGCGGGTGGAGTTGCCGGTCGCACTGCCGGCCATCATGGCCGGTGTCCGGATCGCGACCGTGTCCACCATCGCGCTGGTGACCGTTGGCGTGATCATCGGGCACGGCGGCCTGGGCCAACTGCTCGTCGAGGGGTTCAACAACAACTTCTTCCACGCCGAGATCGCCGTCGGCGCGATCCTCTGTATCGCCCTCGCACTGGCCGCCGACGGCGTGCTCTACGCCATCACCCGGCTCGTCTCTCCGTGGGCCCGGGAGCGGCGATGAGCATCTTCAGCGAGACGTGGACCTTCCTCAATGACCCGGCCAACTACGCCGGCACCGACGGCATCCCCTACCGCACTGTCGAGCACCTGGTCATCTCGGGGGCGGCTGTGGCCGTCGGCTGTGCCGTCGCCCTGCCGATCGGGCTTTGGCTGGGGCACACCGGTCGGGGGGGCGGCCTCACGGTCCTGGTCTCCAACGTGTCCCGGGCCATTCCCACGCTGGCCCTGCTCACTATATTTGCCACCATCGCCGCGATCGGGTTTGGCAACCGGGCCACAATTATCGCCCTGGCGATCTTCGCGGTGCCTCCGCTGTTGACCAACACCTATGTCGGGATGCGCGACGTCGACCCGGAGATCCGCGAAGCCGCCCGAGGCATGGGCTTTTCGGGCTGGGGCCTGCTCGGCCGGGTCGAGGTGCCACTCGCCCTCCCGTTGATCGCGGCGGGCTTTCGCACGGCAGCGGTGCAGGTGGTCGCGACCGCCACGCTGGCCGCCCTGGTTGGTGGTGGTGGGCTGGGCACGATCATCAACGACGGGTTCGGGCAGCAGAACAGAGGCGAGATATTCGCCGGGGGGATCCTGGTCGCCCTGCTTGCGTTGCTCACCGAGTTGTCCCTGGCTCTGGTGCAACGGCTCGTCACGCCCAAGGCGGGGCGCAAGCAGCAGGGCGCCCGGCCGGTCGAAGTCGCCGACGCACCCGGTAATGCCGTCGTAACCTGATCGTCGCTTGCCTCGCCCGGCCAGGAGTGCTTGGCTTGCGGCTGCGGGCGCCTCGCCCGCCCAGACACGCGCCAGGGCGACCGGCCGATGGCGGGACACAGAAGGCGGGCCAATGCGTACCCGAAACATGCTCATCGTCGTCGCCGTGCTCACCACCGCCCTGACCGGGTGCGGCAAGAGCGGCTCGTCCTCGTCGACCTCCTCGGCCAAGGGCTGCAAGGCGGCCAGCGGCACCGAGTTGGTCGTGCTCACCGACGACAAGCACCTGCAGACGGTCGACAACGTCATCCCGGCCGTCAACCAGGCCAAGGCCAGCCCCACCCTGATCGGGGCGCTCGACAAGGTCAGTGCAGCGTTGAGCACCGACAAGCTGGTCGCGCTCAACAAGGCGACCGACATCGACCGCAAGACGCCCAAGGCCGCGGCGGAGGGATTCGTCAAGGACGCCTCGCTCGACCAGGGCCTGTCCGGTGGCTCGGGCGCGATCAAGATCGGTGCCGCCAACTTCAGCGAGAACCAGACGCTGGCCAACATCTACGCCATCGTGCTCAAGTCGGCCGGCTACCAGACGAGCGTGCAGACCATCGGCAACCGCGAGCTCTACCTCGCGGCGCTGGAGAAGGGCGAGATCGACGTCGTGCCCGAGTACGCCGGGACGCTCACCGAGTTCATCAACAAGAAGCAGAACGGCCCCAACGCCGCCCCCAAGGCCAGCTCCGACCTGACCGCCAC
>JBDUBV010000215.1:0-3677 GCA_040003795.1 Pseudonocardiales bacterium
ATGGAGAGGGATCGCAGCCGTAGCGAGTAGGTCTTTGGAACGGGGGTTCCAGGGGTGCGCCGGAGAAAGCGGCGAGGTGTAGCGAATGCAAGTTTCGTACGGTGAAGGAGTAGCGACCCACACCGGCCCCGAGCTATGCGTGGCCAGCCGCGAGGCGGGTGACGAAGCGTTAGCCGGGGGAGGTGCAGGCCAGGTATTGAGCCCCGAAATCACCTTGACTGGGGTGCCGACGCCGTCCCTGAAGGCGGAAGGCCACACCCTGTCCATCGCTAGCGCGAGATGGACGGGGACCCCACGGGGTCCGAGGCCCTGTGCATGCACGGAAGCACCTCGCACGCGAACCGGGAGATCCCAGGCTTCCCCGCCCGCCAGGTGGGCGACGGGGCGCAGCGGGAAGTCGAAGGACGCACGCCGCTGATGCACGAGCCTGGGAAGTCAGACAGCCGCGTAGTACCGAGGAGGGTTCCGAACAACGCCCGGCGACGGGCCGCGGAGGGACCGGAGGGAAGGCGGCTGGCCAAGCGGAACTCGTCACAGGCCACCACGCTCCGAACACAGAGTCGGGCGCGCGTGCATGCGGCGCTGGGACGGGTACGGCAAGCAGCACAACGGAAGAAGGGAGCGCGATTCACTGCGCTGCTGCACCACATCTACGCTATCGACACGCTCAGGGCGGCGTTCTACGAGTTGGAACGTGATGCGGCACCAGGCGTGGACGGCCAGACGTGGGAACACTATGGCGAGGAACTGGAGGCCAACCTCGCCGAGTTGTCGGACCGGGTGGGGCGAGGTACGTACCGCCCGCAGCCGGTGCGACGGGTGTACATCCCTAAACGGGATGGCAAGCAGCGACCGATCGGCGTGACGATGGTCGCTTCATACTGCCTCTCCTACAGGTGTGGTCCGGGATTCAGGTCTGAAGTGGGGCGAGTCAAGGACGCGCTTGCGACAAGCTGCCTCGACTTCGGTTGAAAAGGACACGCATAGGCGGCCGTTGGTGGCGCGACGGGCCGCCAGTTGGCCGTGCTCGACCCAGTAGTAGACCGCGTCCGCGCTGATGGCCAGGCGAGCGGCGACTTCGTCCACGCTCATCTCGTCGGGTCGGAATGGGGAAGGTGACGGTACGCGGTGCGTGTATCGGACCCACTTGACGGCGGCCACATCGAATGGTCGCCCCATGCCCGTCTTCATGCCGCGTGAGTTGAGTTGAGCGACGAGCTCCTGATCGCACAGGGATGGGCCCAGTTGGACGATGAGCTCGGCGGCCGAGTTCGGCGTTCGTTTCATTTCGTGAGGCGGCGGCGGTCGCCGCGCGGCGATCAACTCACTGGCACCCGAACGCCATCGAATGCCGATGCGTAACTCATCGCCATCGGCCTGCGAGGTCAGTGTTACATCGGCGACCAGCGTGCGCAGCAACCGCTTGCGATCTTTGTCTGAGGTGGAGGGAGCGGCCCACAGCGTCGGCAGGTCGGCCGCCAGTGCCTCCAGTTCAGCACGCGGTGGCAGCGTCGGCACCTTCGCCCTGACGGCTGCCAGCGCCGCCTCCGCTTCCGCCAGTGCGCCCAGCTTGGTTTCCCAGCGGCTCTCCAGACTCCGTGCTACCAGACGGTTCTCTGGTTCGCAGGCGTGAAACGCACGCGCGGCCCGATCGGCGTCGAAGCGGGCGCGTTCGAGGGCCAACTCGCCGGCGCGTGTGGCTCGCACACGACGCTCGGCCACTTCGTCCGCGGCGGCCAAGGCGAGAGCCACCTCCTCAGGTCCCAGGACCTGGAGCAAGCGCGCGGCAACGAGTTGGTCGACGGTTGCTGCGCTGATGACGCGACACGCGGGGGTGGCAACGTGGTCAGCACGGCTGTGCGCGCACTCGTAATCCGCCCGCCCGCTCAGGCGGTAGTTGGTCGACATCGCGCGACCGCAGCTGCCGCAGTGGACAATCCCCTGGCACAGTGCAGCGCCCTCGCGGGGTGGGCGCGCCCCAGAGCGTGTGGCATTGGCGGCCAGGCGTTCTTCGTTGAGCAGGTACTGCTCCCAGCTGATGTAGCCGGGGTGGTGGTTCTGGATGACAACTTCCCACTGAGGGCGAGGTTGTTCACGCATCGTCTCCCGAATCGAACCGTCAGCGGCAACGAGGCGCAGAGTGCGGTAACGCCCGAACACGTACACGCCGGCGTAGGCGGGATTGGAGAGAACGCCGAGTACGCGCGAATGGGTCAGCCGACCCCAACGTAGCTCGCCAGACCACACGCCACCGTACGCGCGACGCGGAAAACGCCGCTGCCTGAAGTTGGCGACCACGGCGTAGGCAGAGCCGGTTGCCTGGAATGCGGCGAAGACATCGGCGACGGCAGCAGCGACCTCCTGATCAGGGTCGATGACGGTGCCGCCGTCGGCGTCGCGCACGTAGCCGACCGGCAGCGGAAAGCGCAGCTCGCCTCGCGCCGCGGCCGCGCGTTTGGCGCCTTGCATACGGCTGGCCAGGATATGGAGTTCGGCCTCCGACATCGTGCCCTTCAAGCCGAGCAACAGCCGATCGTTGAAATCGCGCAGGTCGTACACGCCATCGGCATCGATGATGAGCGTGTCGGTCAGGCGGGCCAGTTCCAAAAGGCGGGCCAGGTCGGCTGAGGAGCGCGCCAGGCGAGACACCTCCAGGCCAAAGATGGCACCTACTTCTCCCAGGCAGACACGGCTGACGACGTCGCGAAACCCGCTGCGCCGCTCGGTCGAGCGTCCCGACAGCCCCAGGTCGCAGTCGATCACCTCGATGCGGGCGGCCGCCCAGCCCAGACGTGCGGCCTCCTCCACCAGTGCGTACTGGCGCGCCGTCGACTCGGTGTGCTCGCGGACCTGAGCCATGGTCGACTGACGCACGTACACCATCGCCTTGCGACTCAGATGGCTTTGGCTGATCTTGTTCGGCCCGTTCATGGGCTGCACACAGAGCGGCGACCAGCATGTTGGCCAGGGGCGCCACCAGGTCGGCGCTCGCGGCCATCGGTCCTTAATCCAGTTGCCGACGAGCTAACAGCTCGAGATTGATGACTGAAATCGTCGCCAGCGTCGCCTCGATCTGCTCGGTCAGGGCAATGTGGCGGCGGACCGCCTCCGCCAGGTTGGCCGGGATGTAGACCAGGCGCCGATCTGCGCCTCGACCTACGGACAGATAGACGTACGGACCGTGGAGCTCGCCCTGAGCACATCGGCATCCCTCCTTACCACACCGTCGCATCTGGCTGACGAGCGAGCCCTCGAGGCTAGCTTGGGGATCGATGAGGGTAGCCGCCAAGCGTCGTCGTCGGTCCCGAAGCTGGCGCACCGAGAGGCTGCTCAATTCCGAATCTGCGTGCATCGTTTGCAATCTTGTGTACTGATCGGATACAAGACTAACGTTCAACCCGCTACTCCGTCAACACACTTGACATCGGCCAGTTACTTTTTCAGCGCTTTGACCAGGGCGGCGAGCTCGATCAGAGATTCGATCGTCAGCGCTCTATCGCTTGCCGGTGTACCCAGGTTGGTCCAGCTGGCCTGCATGCCAATCGTGCCCAGCGGCCCACCTTCACACACGTACAGGTAACCACCCGCCCACTTACGCTCGAACAAGACGACTAACTCCTGGCCGCACAACGGGTGAAACGGATGGGTGACGACAAGCGAGCCGGAAGACAGCCGGT
>JBDUBV010000075.1:0-12362 GCA_040003795.1 Pseudonocardiales bacterium
TCCACGTCGTTGAGCTCCTCACTGCGGGGTGTCGGTCCCGACCCTAGCGAGCCGGATATTGCCGGCTCAGCGTCCCTCGTACCCGACGTTATCCGGGATATTGCCGGGTGCAGGCGGGGAGAGCGCGCAGCTAGGCTCGGGAACATGGCCGTGCACCTGACCCGCATCTACACCAAGACCGGTGACGCCGGCACGACAGCGCTGGGCGACATGAGCCGGGTGGCAAAGACCGATCCGCGGATCGCCGCGTATGCCGATGTCGACGAGGCTAACGCCGCGGTCGGCGTCGCCCTGGCCCTGGGCGATCTACCCGAGGACCTGGCCACGCTGCTGCGCCAGGTACAGAACGACCTGTTCGATGTCGGCGCCGATCTGTGCACCCCCATGACCGAAGATCCGGCCTACCCTCCGCTGCGGGTCACCGACGTGTACGTGGAGCGACTCGAGCGCGCCTGTGACGAGCACAACGAGCGGCTGGAGAAGCTGGCCAGCTTCATCCTGCCGGGCGGCACACCGGGCAGCGCGTTGCTGCAGGTGGCCCGCACGGTCGTACGGCGGGCCGAGCGCAGCACCTGGGCCCTGCTCGAAGCCGACCCCGAGCGCACCAACATCACTCCGGTGGTCTACCTGAACCGGCTCTCAGACCTGCTCTTCATCCTGGCCCGGGTGGCCAACCCGGGCGGTGACGTCCTCTGGCGCCCGGGCGGCGACACAGCAGGCTGACCCCGGCCCCGAGCAGCACAACCTCCGGACGGCCGCGGATGAACTCAACAACGAACAGCGCGCCGCGCCAACGCGCGACGGGCGGCACGTCGACGACGCGCTCACACCGATCTGGGCCGAGCTGAAGGACGAGGGCCTGGTCGGCATGACCGTGCTGGCCCGCCACCTGCTCGACAGCGGCCGGCCCCCGCGAGGGGATCGGTCTCGACGCGATGCAAGACGTGCTGTGGAACTACCTCGCTATCGACACGTACGAACGCCTGGTTCTGCCCCAGGTGTGGTCACTGGATCGATATCCACGCTTCGTTGCTCGGGCGATTGCCGTCGGCATCCGTCCGTAGCCGGTAGGGCCGAGCCCTAGCGTCGGTGGCGCGGGATCGCCGCCGCGGCAGATAACGCCTAGCGGGACAGAGATGCACCCGGGGCGGCGGACTCCAGCCAGGACAGGAAGCCGGTCAGCGCCGACTCCCCCATGGCGAGCTGGACCGGCCCTTCGGCGCTGTGGCATTCGAGCACGATCATCCCCAGTTGCAGCGTCATCTTCTCCGGCTTGGTGGGGATGCGCCTGCGCAGCACCGAGAAGCCGCGGCGGCTGAGCCGGCGACGGGGGCCCGGCGCCAAGCTGAAGATCCGGAACCACTGCAGCTCGTCACCGACGTACCTGCCGGTGCCGAGCACCCAGCCGCGGCCGTGCGACCGGCCGTGCAGCCGCAGGCTCATCTCCACCATGCCGCCGCTGCGGGAGAGCACCGCGCGCCGCATGGCGAGGGCGGCGAAGACCCCGATCGGGACCAGGGCGAACACCGCGGCGACAGCCAGGTCGCCGTAAAGTCCCATGGGCCCCCCGCCCTTGCCGCGCCGTCAGACTGTCTCGCCGGCGGCCCGCAGGCGGCTCATCGCTCGCTGCCGGGCGGCCTGCGCCGCATCGTCGTCGCTGTCGGCTCCGGTCGTGTCGTCGTAGACCTTGCGGGCCCGTTCGACGTCGATGTCGTCTGCAAGCTCGGCCACCTCGGCGAGAATGGACACCCCCTCGTCGGTCACTGAGAGGAAGCCGCCGTGCACCGCGGCCACCAGCTCCTCGCCGTCGTCCTGCTGGATGCGGACCACCCAGCCCTCCGCGAGCTCCCCCAGCAGTGGAGCGTGCCCCGGCAGGATGCCGAGCTCGCCCTCGGTGGTCCGGGCGATCACCATGGCCGCCTCGCCCGACCACAGAGGTCGTTCGACGGAGACCAACTCGACGTGTAGCGGGTCTGCCACCAGCGGCTCCTCGGATGGGACCGGACGGATCGAGCGGGATGGATTGCAGCAGTCTAACGGTGCGCCGTGCCGCCGTACTCGGCAAGTGCGCGGGCCACGTAGCCGCCCAGTGAATCCCATTGCTCCGCGGGCAGGGCCGGCAGCACGTCGAGCCAGTCCGGCAGGCACGACCCCCGGAGCTGGAGTACGCCGGCCGGGCGGGCCATGAACCACACGTGCAGGTGCGCGCCGCCGTCGCCCCACTTGTTGACGTGCACACGTCCGACGCCGGGGACTGAGGACAGGATCGCGTCCAGCCGGACGATGAGCACCCCGAGCTCGGCGGCCAGCTCGTCGGGCAGGTCGGCCAGGTCGTGATGCGCGCGCGGCATCAGGAGGTAGGCCGGCACCCCGGCCGGCTCGGGCAGCGTGCCCAGCCGCCAGTGCTCGTCGGTCCACAGGTAGCTGTCGTCGCCTCGTTGGCGGCAGTCGCAGGTCGCCGGATCCTCCCCCTGCCGGGGCGGCTCGGGCAGCACCGGATCGGCCAATCGCTTGACCATCAGGTCGCCCTCGAACGGGAAGATGTCCCACTCGGTCAGCGCCGGCGGGGCCAGCCGCCCGTCGGGGCCGTAGGCGGCCCGCACCCGCTCGGTGAACTCCGCGGCGTCGAGCCCAGGCCCGGCCGGCGGCTCAGCCCTGGTCACCGAGCTTCTCGGCGTTGGCCTCGACGTCCTCGATACCACCGCACAGGAAGAACGCCTGCTCCGGCAGGTGGTCGTAGTCGCCGTCGGCGAGCTTGCGGAAGCTCTTCACCGTCTCCTCGCGCGGCACGAAGGACCCCTCCTGCCCGGTGAACTGCTGCGCCACGAAAAGGTTCTGCGACAGGAAGCGCTGGATCCGCCGCGCCCGGCCGACGAGCACCTTGTCCTCCTCGGCGAGCTCGTCGATGCCGAGAATGGCAATGATGTCCTGCAGGTCCTTGTAGCGCTGCAAAATCCGCTTGACCTCCTGAGCCACGCTGTAGTGTTCCTCGCCGACGTAGCGCGCGTCGAGAATGCGAGAGGTGGAGTCGAGCGGGTCGACGGCGGGGTAGATGCCCAGCTCGGAGATCGGCCGGGACAGCACCGTCGTCGCGTCGAGGTGCGCGAACGTCGTGTGTGGCGCCGGGTCGGTGATGTCGTCGGCCGGGACGTAGATCGCCTGCAGCGACGTGATGGAGTGGCCGCGGGTGGAGGTGATGCGCTCCTGCAGCTCGCCCATCTCGTCAGCCAGGGTGGGCTGATAGCCCACCGCCGAGGGCATCCGGCCGAGCAGGGTGGACACCTCGGAGCCGGCCTGGGTGAAGCGGAAGATGTTGTCGATGAACAGCAGCACGTCCTGCTTCTGCACGTCGCGGAAGTATTCGGCCATCGTCAGCGCCGACAGGGCGACCCGCAGCCGAGTGCCCGGCGGCTCGTCCATCTGGCCGAAGACCAGGGCGGTGTCGTTGATCACGCCAGACTCGGTCATCTCGCCGAACAGGTCGTTGCCCTCGCGGGTGCGCTCCCCCACCCCGGCGAACACGGACACGCCACCGAAGTTCTGCGCGACGCGACGGATCATCTCCTGGATGAGAACGGTCTTGCCGACACCGGCACCGCCAAAGAGTCCGACCTTGCCGCCGACGACGTAGGGCGCGAGCAGGTCGATAACCTTGATGCCGGTCTCGAAGATCTCGGTCTTGGCTTCGAGCTCGTCGAACGGGGGCGGTGGCCGGTGGATCGACCAGCGTTCGGTGATGTCGAGGTCGCTCTCCTTCACGTCCAGCGGCTTGCCGAGCACGTTGAACACGTGGCCCTTGGTGACGTCACCGACCGGCACGGTGATCGCGCTCCCGGTGTCGGTGACCTCGGCGCCGCGGACCAGGCCGTCGGTGGGCTGCATGGAGATGGCCCGCACCATGTTGTCCCCGAGGTGCTGGGCGACCTCGAGGGTGAGCGTCATCTGCTCCTCGCCCAGGACGAGATCGACGTGCAGGGCGTTGAAGACGTCCGGCATCGAGTCGCGGGTGAACTCCACGTCGACGACCGGTCCGATCACCCGGACGACGCGCCCGACCCCGCCCTCCTCGGCGCCGGTGTCTTCCGATCGGACTTCGGTTTCTGCGGTCATGTCGCGTCACTCCCTGCCTCGGCCAGCGCGTTGGCGCCGCCGACGATCTCGCTGATCTCTTGGGTGATCTCGCCCTGGCGGGCGGAGTTCGCGGCGCGGGTGAGCGCCTTGATGATGTCGTCGGCGTTGTCGGTCGCGGCCTTCATCGCCCGCCGGCGGGCGGCTGACTCCGAAGCGGCCGACTCGAGCAGCGCCGCGAAGATGCGGGTGTTGATGTACTTGGGCAGCAGGGCGTTGAGCAGCGCCTCGGGCTCGGGCTCGAACTCGTACTCCGGCAGGTATCCGGCCGGCGCCTGGTCCTCCTCGACCTCTTCCACGACCAACGGCGCGATCCGCTTGGCCACCGCCCGCTGGGTCAGCGCAGAGACGAACTCGGTGTAGACCATGTGGATCTCGTTGATCCCGGCCACCACCTTTTCGTCGTCTGCGCCGGCGTCGTCCTCGTCGAGGCTACCCAGCCGGAAAGCATTGACCAGGGTGTCGCCGACCTCGTCGGCGTTGACGTAGCGCGGCTGCTCGGAGAACCCCGTCCACTCACCGGCCATCTC
This sequence comes from Pseudonocardiales bacterium, assembly GCA_040003795.1. Taxonomy (GTDB): domain Bacteria; phylum Actinomycetota; class Actinomycetes; order Mycobacteriales; family QHCA01; genus QHCA01. Next base: position 4,659 of record JBDUBV010000075.1, read on the forward strand.
ACGACGCCGGAACCGGTAGTAGCCCACACCCTTGCGGCCGATCACGTACAGCACCGGCTCCTTTCCCTCAGACCGGATGAGGGAGATCAACTCCTCGGCGGTGCGCAGCACGTTGGAGTTGTAGGCACCGGCCAGCCCGCGGTCGCTGGTCACCACCAGCACGGCGGCCCGCTCGGGGTCCGGCTGCTCGTTGAGCAGCGGGTGGTCCAGTGAGCTGCGCGAGGCCAGGGTGGACAGCACCCGGGTGATCTCGTCCGCGTAGGGCTTGGATGCGGCCACCCGCTGCTGCGCCTTGACGATGCGCGAGGCCGCAATGAGCTCCATCGCCCGCGTGATCTTCTTCGTCGACACGACGGAGCGGATGCGCCGGCGATAGATACGTAGCTGAGCGCCCATCGGTTAGCTGTCCGACTTCTTCGGCGGCTTCTTGGTGTACTTCTTGACCGTCTCCTGGTCGACATCGTCTGCGTCCATGGCCTGGGCTTCGGCCTCGTTGAGCTTGAGACTGTCTCCCTCGCCGGTCTCGAACTGCTTCTTGAACGCCTCGATGGCCTTCTTCAGTTGCTCGATGGCGTCGTCGCTGAGCTTGCCGCTCTCGCGGATATCGTCGTAGATGCCCTGCTGCTCGTGACCTATGTAGTCGAGAAACTCTGCCTCGAATCGGCGGACGTCGCGCACCGGGACCACGTCGACCTGCCCGGTGGTGCCCGCCCACAGCGAGACCACCTCGCGCTCGACCGGGAAGGGGGTGTACTGCGGTTGCTTGAGCAGCTCCACCAGCCGCTCCCCCCTCGCCAGCTGAGCCTTGGACGCCGCGTCGAGGTCGGAGCCGAACGCCGAGAAGGCCTCCAGCTCGCGGAACTGCGCCAGGTCGAGGCGCAACCGACCGGCGACGGACTTCATGGCCTTGATCTGGGCGTTGCCACCGACCCGGGACACCGAGACGCCGACGTTGATGGCCGGCCGCACGCCGGAATTGAACAGGTCGGTCTCGAGGAAGATCTGGCCGTCGGTGATGGAGATGACGTTGGTGGGGATGTAGGCCGAGATGTCGTTGCCCTTGGTCTCGACGATCGGCAGGCCGGTCATGGAGCCGCCGCCGAGATCGTCGGAGAGCTTGGCGCAGCGCTCCAGCAGCCGCGAGTGCAGGTAGAACACGTCGCCCGGGTATGCCTCGCGGCCGGGCGGGCGGCGCAGCAGCAGCGACACGGCGCGGTAGGCCTCTGCCTGCTTGGACAGGTCGTCGAAGACGATCAGCACGTGCTGGCCCTGGTACATCCAGTGCTGGCCGATGGCCGAGCCGGTGTAGGGGGCGATGTACTTGTAACCTGCCGCGTCCGACGCGGGGGCCGCCACGATGGCCGTGTACTCCATCGCGCCGGCATCCTCGAGGGCACTGACGATCGCCGCGACGGTGGAGCCCTTCTGACCGATCGCGACGTAGATGCACTTCACCTGCAGCTTGGGGTCACCACTGGCCCAGTTGTCGCGCTGGTTGATGATCGTGTCGATGGCCACCGCGGTCTTGCCGGTCTGCCGGTCGCCGATGATCAGCTGGCGCTGGCCGCGGCCGATGGCAGTCATGGCGTCGATGGCCTTGACGCCGGTCTGCAGCGGCTCCTTGACCGGCTGTCGCTGCACCACCGAGGGCGCCTGCAGCTCCAGCGCGCGCCGCTCGGTGGTCTCGATGTCGCCCTTGCCGTCGATCGGGTTGCCCAGCGCGTCGACGACCCTGCCCAGGTAGTCGTCGCCCACCGGGACGGACAGGACACGGCCAGTCCGGCGAACCTGCTGGCCCTCCTCGATGTGGGTGTAGTCCCCGAGGATGACCACGCCGATCTCGCGCACGTCGAGGTTGAGCGCGATACCCAGCACCCCGCCCTCGAACTCCAGCAGCTCGTTGGTCATCGTCGAGGGCAGGCCCTCGACGCGGGCGATGCCGTCACCGACCGCGGCGACCAGGCCAACTTCCTCCTTGGTTGTCTCGGGGGTGTAGGAGGAGACGTAGCGCTCGATCGCGCCGCGAATCTCCTCGGAGGAGATCGTCAGTTCCGCCATGTCAGCGTCCTTTGAGTGGGTTCGGAGTGATCAGCCGACCAGGTCACCGTGCACCTGCTTCAGCCGGCGGTCGATGCTTCCGTCGTAGAGCTCCTGGCGGACGCGTACGGTCAGGCCCCCCAGGATCGAGGGATCGACCGTGACGAGCAGCGACACGGCGCGGCCGTAAGTGCGAGTCAGTGCGCTTTCCAGCCGTCGCTCCTGCTCGGCCGAGAGGGGCGCCGCGGCGGTGACGTAGGCGACCTCCCGATCACGCCGCTCGGCGGCAAGTTCGACCAGCCGCTCCAACGAGGGCTCGAACATCCGCCCACCGAGGCCGTTGACTGCCATCTTGGCTAGCGCGACGGTCACGGGCCGGGCCTTGCCGGCCAGCAACTGCTCGACGAGTTGCTGGCGGCGCTCGACTCCGGCAGCCGCGTCACTCAGGACCGCCCGCAGCGCGGTGTCGCCGGCGACGAGCCGGACGAAGCGGAACAGCTCGTCCTCGACATCATCGAGCGCCTTGTCGCTCTGCGCGGCGGCGAGCAGCGCCTGCACCGCGAGCAGCTCGACGGCCTCCATCAGGTCGTGGGCCCGAGACCATCGAGCCGACACCATGCCGTGGACCATCTCCGTGGCCAGCGTGCCCAGACCGGCGCCGGCTACCGCGTCGAGCAGCTCTGCGCGCACCTCCGGCGGGGCGGCGGAGTCGGACAAGGACCGGCGCAGCACCGGCTCGCGGGCGAGGAGCCGGCTCAATGCAAGCAACTCCTCGGCGGTTGTGGACAGCGCCCTCGCCGGGGCCCGGTCGGCCAGGCCGTCGAGGGTCGCCACGGCGGTGGCGAGGGACTCCCGACTGGCGGTCTGCATCAGGGCCGGCCTGCCTCCGCCGGCCCTGCAGGTGCAGGGATGGCGTCGGCCAGGTCGTCCAGGCCGGCGAGGAAGCGGTCGATGGTAGCGGCCCGCCGGGCCTCGTCGCTCAGGGCCTCGACCACGAGCCGGCCGGCCAGGTCGACGACCAACGTGCTCGTCTCGGCGCGGATTCCGCGGATCATGGCCTCGCGGTCGGCGGCTAGCTGCTGCTGTGCCCGCTGACCGATCCGGTCGGCCTCCTCCCTCGCCTTGACCTTGAGGTCTTCGACGATCTGTTGGGCCAGGCGTTCGGCGCTGTCCCTGATCTCGGCGACCTCGGCCTCGACATCGGAGATCGAGGAGCGGAACCTGGCCTCGGCGGCCTCCGCGGCCTCCTTGGCCTCGCGTGCCTCGTCGAACTCCGCCCGGATCACCCCCTGGCGCTGCGCCATCGCCTTGCGCAGCGGCGGGTTGACGTAGCGGTAGATCACCGCGATCACCACGACAAAGGCGATCAGCTCGCCCACCAGGGTAAGCAGCCCGGAGGCCTTCACCGCTGACCTCCGGAGGAAGCGGCCGGGTGTTCCGAACGCTGCTCCAGGCCGTCGAGGAACTCCTGGACGGTGTGCGTACGGCGGGCCTCGTCGGCCAGTGACTCACCGACGACGCGGCCGGCCAACTCGACAGCGAGCGCCCCGACCTCGGCACGCAACTCGCGCACCAGGGCGTCGCGGCTGGCGTCGAGTTGCTCACGTCCCTCGGCGGTAATCCGGTCGGCCTGGGCCTGCGCGTCCTCCCTGAGCTCGTCGATGATCTGCTGGCCCTGTGCCCGCGCACTCTCGCGGATCGCGGCAGCTTCGGCGCGGGCGTCGTTCATCGCCTTGTGGTAAGCCGCCTCAGCGGCCTGCGCCCGCTCCCTGGCCTGCCGCGCCTCAGCGAACTGACCGCTGATGAGCTCGCGGCGCTGTCGCACGGCGGTCTGCACCGGCGGGATGACGAGGCGACCGATCACCGCCAAGATGACCAGAAAGGCGATGAGCTCGACCAGGAACGTCCCGTTGGGGATCAGGAAGTTGCTGTCCGCGGCGAGCACGACGCTGGGCACGGTCAGGCCTACTTCTTCGCCAGGACGAAGACGAAGACCGCCATGAAGGCGAGGTTGATGAAGTACATCGCCTCGACCAGCCCGACGGTCAGGAAGAAGATCGAGAACAGCCGACCCTGGGCTTCGGGTTGGCGGGCCACGCCGGAGATCGTCGCGCTGCCGGCGAGGCCGTCACCGACGGCGGCGCCGATGGCGCCGCCGCCGAGGGCGAGCCCACCGCCGATGAACGCACCGGCCAGCTGGATGGCTGTCCCGGTATCTACTGTCGCCATGTCTCTCCTTCGGTGGGGACTGGTGTGATCAGGTGTGCGCCGCGGCGCGGTCGTCAGCGGTCGGGACCGCGGTGAGTTCGGTCTCGTCGGAGGAATGGTCGGTCCCCGCCGGGTGCTCGGACTCGTCGCCGTGACCGCCGAGGGCGAAGCTGAAGTACAGGATCGTCAGCAGTGCGAAGATGAAGGCCTGGATGACACCGATCCCCATGGCGAACAGCTTCCATAGCGCCTCTGGCAACCACAGGATGAAGAAGGGCAACAAACCGAACAACGCGAGCATCACTCCGCTGGCGAAGATGTTGCCGAAGAGTCGCAGAGCCAGCGTGACGGGCTTGGCGATCTCCTCGATGATATTGATCGGGGCGAGATAGGCCGGCTTGAAGAAGTGGCCAACGTAGTCCTTGAAGCCCCGCTGGCGCAGGCCCGTCACGTGCATCCACCCGATGACCAGCAGCGCCATCGCGAGGGTCAGGTTGACGTCCGAGGTCGGGGAGGTGAGGTGGTAGTGCTCGGTCGTCGGGATGACCTCGAGCCAGTTGGCGATCAGGATGAACACGAACAGCGCAGTCGCCAACGGCACGACGAAGGGGGCGACCCGCCGGCCGATAGCCGCCTCGACCTGATCGTCGATGGCACCGATCACGGTCTCCCACACCAGTTGCGGCCCGCTCGGCACGCCGCTCGACGCGCGGCGGGCGATCAGAACCCCGAACAGCAGGACTACCGCGCCGGCGATCAGGGTGGAGATGATCGTGTCCTTGTTGAAGGCCAGGCCGGCGACGGTCCATTGCGGGTGGGTGCCGATCTGGTCGACACCACTGGCCAGATACCCCGTCATGCCTTGCGGAGCTCCCTGATCAGGGGCATCGATGCGCTGGCAAGCATGAGGACCTGGAACGCCGCCAGGCCGCCCAGCACACCCAGTCCGTCGGGCAGCAGCAGCACGCACAGGCCCAGGCCGACAACCGTGATCAGCGTCAGGCGCCCGAGCACCCCGCCGACGAAACGGCGCTTGCCGGTGCCCGGGTCACCGCCATAGCGGGCAACGGAGCGCTGCACCAGCCAGCTGTTGAATGCCCCGAGACCCAGGCCGACGCAGACGAGGAGGCCGGCCACCGGATGCCCTACGAGGGCGAGCAGGGCGATGGCGATCCCACCGAGCGGTACCGAGATCAGCAGGCAGCGCCGGAGGTTGGCAGCGGCCTGCGCCGGCACCGCCGGCGCGTTGCTGCCTGCTGAAGCCGTCCCGGTATCGGTCAACTGGTCCTCTCAGCCGCGCAGGAACTGCCGAATCCTCACGTACGCAATCGCGCTGCCGCCAACCAGGCCTACGGTCAGGCCGATCAGCGTCCACGCCGGGAGCGTATCCAGATGATCGTCGAGTGCCAGTCCGACGATCAGGCCACCGACCAGGCAACCCACGCTCGTGGCCCCTAGGGTGACCATCTCCCACACGCCAAGCGACTGTTGCGCCACGCTGAGTCCTAGCGCGCCAGCCGGTGTTGCATGCAGCGAATTCAATCACACGGCAGGCGTCCCGGGCTGCGGCGGGTGGGCGTGCCGGAGCGGCTATACCCGCGGATAGGCCGGGTGTCGCTGGACGAGCGCCGACACCGTTTCGGCCACCTCGGTGGCCGCCGTGCCGTCGCTGTCGCGGACCGCCCTGCCGATCAGGACGGCCACCTCTTTCATGTCGTCCTCGGTCATCCCCTGGGTGGTCACGGAGGGGGTGCCTACCCGGATGCCGGAGGCGACCATGGGCTTCTGTGGGTCGTACGGGATGGCATTCTTGTTCAGCGTGATCCGGGCAGCGTCGCAGCGGGCCTCGGCCTCGCGGCCGGTCACGCCCACCTCGCGCAGGTCGATCAGGGCGAGGTGGGTGTCGGTGCCCCCGGAGACCGGGCGCATGCCGTCGGCCGCCAAGCCCTCGGCCAGCACCTGCGCGTTGGAGATCACCTGGCGGGCGTAGGCCTGGAACGACGGTTGCAGCGCCTCCTTGAGGGCGACCGCCTTGGCCGCCACCGCATGCATCAGCGGGCCGCCCTGGCTGAACGGGAAGACCGCCTTGTCGATCTTGGGGGCCAGCTCCGCCGTGCAGACGATCATGCCGCCGCGCGGACCCCGAAGCACCTTGTGCGTGGTGAAGGTGACCACGTCGGCATACGGCACCGGCGAGGGGATCGCCCGACCGGCGACCAGTCCGATGAAGTGGGCGGCATCGACCAGCAACCGCGCGCCGACCTCGTCGGCGATCGCCCGGAAGGCGGGGAAGTCGATCAGCCGAGGGTAAGCGGTCGCGCCACAGATGATCATCTTGGGCCGGTGCTCGCGGGCGAGGTCGCGAACCTGATCGTAATCGATCAACTCGGTGTCGGCCTTGACCGAGTAGCCGATGGTGTTGAACCACTTGCCCGAGAAGTTGACCTTGCTCCCGTGGGTCAGGTGCCCGCCGTGCGGGAGCGACATGGCCAGGACCGTGTCACCAGGGTCGAGCAGGGCGGCGTAGGCCGCCAGGTTGGCCGAGGCCCCCGAGTGCGGCTGGAGGTTTGCATGCTCGCAGCCGAACAGCTCCTTGGCCCTGGCGATGCCGAGTTCCTCGGCCTTGTCGACCTCCTGGCAGCCCCCGTAGTAGCGCCGGCCCGGATAACCCTCGGCGTACTTGTTCGACAGCGTCGAGCCGAGCGCGGCGAGCACGGCCGGGGATGCGAAGTTCTCACTGGCGATCAGTTGCAGCCCCCCGCGCAGCCGGTCGAGCTCGCCGAGGACGATGTCGGCGACCTCGGGGTCTGTCTGCTGCAGTGCGGCGAAGTCCGGTCCCCAGAACGGAGTGTTCATCGGGCGGCTCCTTTGCTGCGGCGGGCGGTGCAGCTACTCTACCGAGCGACCTGGCATAGCCGGCATAGCCGAGGGGAAGGAGCAGCGCGTGCCTGTTGTCGACCCCACCCGGCCGGCCCGCCCATGGCGCCTGCTCGACATCGGCTGGCCGGTGGCTGCCGTCACACTCATTTCCGCGGCCCTGCTCGGCGCGCTGTTCGGCGTGACCCTCCGGGTGGGGATGGACCTCGCGCGGGGCAGTTCCTCCGATGCCGGTAACAGCAGGAGCCGGCTGCCTGCTCCCGTCGTGAGCCAGCCCGTCGCGAAGGTGGCCGCCGGCGCCAGCACCGGCCCGGGAAGCGCGTCGGCGGAGCCGGCGACAAGGAAGCCCACGGGCGTCAGCAGCGGCGCTCCCGCAGCAGCTAGCGCCTCGCCCAAGCCGGGGAGCTCTGTGGCGCCGGGCAGGTCGGCTGCGCCTTCGCCGGTGCCCAGCACCTCACCTGCCCCCAGCCCCTCGGCCGGCCCGTCGCCATCGGTGTCGCCGCCGGCTACGGAATAGCCTGATCCGCAGCGCCTGCCAGCTCGCCGATCACCTCTCGCAGTGCTGCTGCCGAGATCGCGCCA
>JBDUBV010000076.1:0-12351 GCA_040003795.1 Pseudonocardiales bacterium
GGCTTACCTCCGGTCGGGCGCAGTCGGGCCACCCCGGTCCTTGCCCACCCTGGCCATTCCTAAGCGGTGTCAGAGGCAATCGTCGGACCTCCCTGGACCGGACGCCGTCCGAGTTGTGACTTTTCACCGCCGCCTGTGCCATAGCGTGGGCGCTGTTCACCACCCACGCGGGCGGTTGCCCGGCACAGCCCTGTTGACCTAGCTGACGGGAGCCGCCCGGCGGATCATCAGACCGTCGCGGGCCGGCTCGTGGTCGACCACGACGGTGTCGCCGTCGCGGACGTCGCCGGTGAGCAGCGCCTTGGCCAGTGAGTCGCCGATCGCCGACTGGACGAGCCGGCGCAACGGCCGGGCGCCGTAGACCGGGTCGAACCCGGTGATCGCCAGCCACTCCCGCGCTGCGTCCGTCACCTCCAGCGTTATCCGCCGCGTCGCCACCCGCCGCGCCAGTTGCCCGACCTGCAGGCCGACGATGCTCGCCAGGTCCTCGGTCGTCAGCGCATCGAAGATCACGATGTCGTCGAGCCGGTTGAGGAACTCCGGCTTGAAGTGGTCGCGGACCACCGACATCACCGCGTCGCGCTTGCGGGTGTCGTCGATCGTCGGGTCGGCGATGAAGCCCGAGCCCAGGTTGGACGTCAGGATCAGGATGGTGTTGCGGAAGTCCACCGTACGGCCCTGCCCGTCGGTCAGCCGGCCGTCGTCAAGGACGGCGAGCAGCACGTCGAACACGTCCGGATGGGCCTTCTCGACCTCGTCGAGCAGGATCACGGAGTACGGTCGGCGCCGCACGGCCTCGGTGAGCTGGCCGCCCTCCTCGTAGCCGATGTAGCCCGGTGGCGCCCCGACGAGGCGGGCCACCGAGTGCTTCTCGGCGTACTCGCTCATGTCGATGCGCACCATCGCGCGCTCGTCGTCGAAGAGGAACGCGGCCAGTGCCTTGGCCAGCTCGGTCTTGCCAACCCCGGTCGGGCCGAGGAACAGGAACGACCCGGTCGGGCGGTCGGGGTCGGCCACGCCGGTGCGGGCCCGGCGTACGGCGTCGGAGACGGCACGTACGGCATCATGCTGGCCCACGAGTCGGGCCCCTAACCCCTCCTCCATCCGCAGCAGCTTGGCGGTCTCGCCCTCGAGCAACCGGCCCGACGGGATCCCGGTCCACGCGCTGATCACCTCGGCGACGTCGTCGGCCCCCACCTGCTCCTTGACCATCGCGCCGTCCTCGGGCGGCACGCTGTCCTCCGAGGACGCGGCGGCGATCTCCCGCTCCAGCGCTGGTATCTGACCGTAGAGCAGGCGGCTGGCAGCGTCCCAGTCGCCCTCGCGTTGCGCGCGCTCGGCAGCCGAGCGCAGCTCGTCGAGTGACTTCTTGAGCTCCCCGACCCGGTTGAGCCCGGCCTTCTCCCGCTCCCAGCGGGCATTTAGCGCGTCGAGCTGCTCCTGCCGGTCGGCCATGTCATGGCGCAGCCGCTCCAGCCGGTCCAGCGACGCCGGGTCGTCCTCCTTGGACAGCGCCAGCTCCTCCATGCGGAGCCGGTCGACGGCGCGCTGCAACTCGTCGATCTCAACCGGCCGGGAGTCGATCTCCATCCGCAGCCGCGAGGCTGCCTCGTCGACGAGGTCGATGGCCTTGTCGGGCAGGAAACGGCCGGTGATGTACCGATCGGAGAGGGTGGCCGCGGCCACGAGGGCGGCGTCGCTGATCGTCACCTGGTGGTGCGCCTCGTACCTGCCCTTAAGCCCGCGCAAGATCGCGATGGTGTCCTCGACGCTGGGCTCGCCGACGTAGACCTGCTGGAAGCGGCGCTCGAAGGCCGGGTCCTTTTCGATGCGCTCGCGATACTCGTCCAGGGTGGTCGCGCCGACCATCCGCAGCTCGCCGCGGGCCAGCATCGGCTTGAGCATGTTGCCGGCGTCCATCGACCCCTCGGCCCGGCCGGCGCCGATGACCGTGTGCAACTCGTCGATGAAAGTGATGACCTGTCCCTCCGCGCCCTTGATCTCGTCGAGCACCGACTTGAGCCGCTCCTCGAACTCCCCGCGGTACTTCGCGCCGGCCACCATCGACCCGAGGTCTAGGGAGACCAGGCGCTTGTCCCGTAGCGACTCCGGGACGTCGCCGTCGACGATCCGCTGCGCCAGACCCTCGACCACAGCGGTCTTGCCGACGCCGGGCTCCCCGATCAGCACCGGGTTGTTCTTGGTCCTGCGCGAGAGCACCTGCACCACCCGGCGGATCTCGGAGTCGCGGCCGATCACTGGGTCGAGTTGGCCGTCGCGGGCCCGCTGGGTCAGGTCGACGCCGTACTTGTCCAGGGCCTGGTAGGTCGACTCCGGGTCGGGGCTGGTGATTCGCCGGGAGCCGCCGCGGACGGTGTCGAACTTCCCCGTCAGTGCCTCCGGGGTCGCGCCGCGGTCGCGCAGCCACTGGGAGACCGGGCCACCGGAGCTGGCCAGGCCGACCAACAGGTGCTCGGTGGAGATGTACTCGTCGCCCAGAGCCGTCGCCGACTCACTAGCCGCGGTGATGGCGGCGAAGGCCGGCCGGGACAGGGCCGGGGCCGACACCGTGGCACCGGCCGCCGACGGCAGCCGGTCGAGGTAGGTCTTGACGTTGCCGCGCAGGTCGCCAGGGTCGACGCCGACGGCCTCGAGCAGCGGCACAGCAACGCCGCCGTCCTGCGAGAGCAGGGCGGAGAGCAGGTGCACCGGGCCGACATCTGAGTGTCCCCGGTCGGTGGCCAGGCGCACGGCGGCCGAGACCGCCTCCTGGCTTCTCGTCGTGAGCTTGTAGGACTCCATCAGTCGTTCCCATGCTGTTTTCGAAGGGGTCTCCACACAACTATCGGTTGCCTGTTGATCGGCACCAAGTCGCGGCGGTAGGAGGCGTGCACCCCTGCCAGGGTCTGCCGCAACTCGGCGATGCGGGCCTGCAGCGCGTCGACCTGGGACTCGAGCTCGATGATCCGCTTGATCCCGGCCAGGTTGACGCCCTCCTCTTGCGAGAGCCGTTGAACTTCGCGCAGCCGCTCGACGTCGCGCGCGCTGTAGCGCCGGCCGCCGCCGGACGTGCGCTCCGGGCGGACCAGTCCCAGCCGGTCGTAGCCGCGCAGCGTCTGCGGGTGCATCCCGGCGAGCGCCGCGGCGACCGAGATCACGAACACCTTGGCGTCGACGGGCTCAGGCACTGTCGCCCACCACCTGCTGCAGGTGCCGGCGCGGATCGCCCGGCGCTGACTTGGCGTAGGTCTCGAGCGCTTCGCGTGCCTCCTTGGACAGCTTGGCGGGTACGGCGACCTCGACGGTGACCAGCAGGTCGCCGACGGTGCCGTCCTTGCGGTGCACCCCTTTGCCCTTGACCCGCATGGTGCGACCGCTGGCGGTGCCGGGCGCGATCTTGACAGTCACCGGGCCGTTGAGGGTCGGCACGGTGACGTTGGTGCCAAGTGCCGCCTCAGGGAAGGTGATCGGCACGGTGAGGGTCAGGTTGTCGCCCTTGCGGCCGAAGTGGGGGTGGGCCTTGACGTGCACGGTGACGAGCAGGTCACCGAAGTGACCGCCGCGCTCGCCCGGCACGCCCTTGCCGGCGAGCCGGATCCGCTGGCCGTCCTCGACCCCTGCCGGGATGCGGACGTTGATCGTGCGGGTCGACGTCGACTGGCCCAGACCCCGGCACTCCGGGCACGGGTTGTCGATGATCGCCCCGGACCCCCGGCACTCCCGGCACGGCTCGCTGAAGCTGAACGCGCCCTGGTTGTGGTTGACCATGCCCTGGCCGAAGCACCGCGGGCACATCCGCGGCTGGGTGCCGGGCCGGGAACCGCTGCCGCCGCAGTTGGCGCAGGGACCGGGGGCGGACAGACGCAGGGGCACCGTGACACCGGTGACGGCCTCGGTGAAGTCGAGAGTGACCTCGGTCTCCAGGTCGGCACCACGCCGCGGGGCCGAGCGGCCGCGAGTCCCGCCGCCGCTGAAGATGTTGCCGAAGAGGTCACCGAAGTCGAACTGCGTCCCACCCGGCTCGCCGGCACCGGACATCCGCCGGCCGCTGCCGGAGCCGAACAGCGAGCGGGCCTCGTCGTACTCCTTGCGCCGCGTCGTGTCGGAGAGCACCGAGTGCGCCTCGGAGATCTCCTTGAATCGCTGTTCGGCCGCGCTGTCGCCGGGGTTCTTGTCCGGGTGCAGGTCGCGCGCCAGCTTGCGGTAGGCCTTCTTGATCTCCGCCGCGCTCGCGTCCTTGGCGACGCCGAGAGCGGCATAGTAGTCCTTCTCGATGTAGTCCCGCGTGCTCACTGGGCCTCGACAGCGTCCTCGTCGAAGTCCTGACTCGGCGCACCGCCTGCGTGCTGACCACCGGCGGGGTCACCACCGGCCTGGGGATCGGCGACGGCCACCATTGCCGGGCGCAGCAGGCGCTCGCCGAGGGAGTAGCCACGGCGCATGACCTCGACACAGGTCGGCTGGTCGACGTCAGGGCTGGTCGAATGCATGACTGCCTCGTGCCGGTTGGGGTCGAACCCATCGCCGGGCTCGCCGAACGTGGTCAGCCCGATCTTGTCCAGGGTGGCCTCGAGTTGTTCGGCGACCGCGGCGAAGGCGCCGGTCAGGTCGCCGTGCTGGCGGGCCCGCTCGATGGTGTCCAGGATCGGCAGGAGTGATGAGAGCACCTGCGCCGCCGCCTGCTCGGCACTGGCCAGTCGGTCGCGGTCGACCCGGCGTCGGTAGTTGGCGTACTCGGCGCTGAGCCGCTGCAGGTCGGCGGTGCGCTCCGCCAGCTGCTGCGCCAGGTCAGGGACCGGCGGGCCGCCGACCGCCTCGGGGGAAGCCCCCGCCGAGACAGGGACCTCCTCCCGCAGCGCGCCGGTCTCGGGATCGAGCCGCCGCTTGTCGCGGATCACCACCCTGGGCGCCTCTTCGCGCTCTTCAGGGTGCCGCTGGTCGAACGGCTCCTTGCCGGCGGGGGTCACGCCGACCGTCCCTCCTGCGGCTCGTCGTCGACGATCTCGGCGTCGATGACGTCTTCGTCGGAGCCGGCCGCCGACTCGCCCGCAGCTGAACCGCCTGCGCCGCCCTGCTCGCTGCCCTCGCCGGCAGCCTGCTGCTGGCCGGCGTACATCGCGGCGCCGATCTCCTGCGAGAGCCGGGCGACGTTGTCGTACGAGGTCCTGATCGCCGCGATGTCGGACCCGCCGAGAGAGCTACGCAACTCCACGAGTGCCTCGTTGAGCTTGGTCTTGGACTCCTCGGGGATCTTCTCGCCGTTCTCTGCGATGAACCGCTCGGTCTGGTACTGCAGCGACTCGGCGTTGTTGCGGGTCTCTGCCTCCTCGCGTCGCTTGCGGTCCTCGTCTGCGTGCGCCTCGGCGTCGCGCATCATCCGCTCGATGTCGTCCTTGGGCAGCGCGGAGCCGCCGGTGATCGTCATCGACTGCTCGCGGCCGGTGCCGAGGTCCTTGGCGCCGACGTGCACGATGCCGTTGGCGTCGATGTCGAAGGTCACTTCGACCTGCGGCACCCCGCGGGGGGCTGGTGCGATGCCGGTCAGCTCGAACATGCCGAGCTTCTTGTTGTAGGTGGCCATCTCGCGCTCACCCTGGAAGACCTGGATCTGCACGGACGGCTGGTTGTCGTCGGCCGTCGTGAAGATCTCGGAGCGCTTGGTCGGGATGGTGGTGTTGCGCTCGATGAGCCTGGTCATGATGCCGCCCTTGGTCTCGATGCCGAGGGACAGCGGGGTGACGTCGAGCAGTAACACGTCCTTGACCTCGCCGCGCAGCACGCCGGCCTGCAGGGCTGCACCGACTGCGACGACCTCGTCGGGGTTGACGCCCTTGTTGGGCTCCTTGCCCCCGGTCAGCTCACGGACCAGGTCGACGACGGCGGGCATCCGGGTGGAGCCGCCGACCAGGACGACGTGGTCGATCTTGGACACGTCCATGCCGGCGTCCTTGATCGCCTGGTTGAACGGCGCCTTGCACCGCTCGAGCAGGTCCTGCGTCATCCGCTGGAACTCTGCGCGGCTGATCGTGACGTCGAGGTGCAGCGGGCCGTCGGCCCCTGCGGTGATGTAGGGCAGGTTGATCGTGGTGGCCTGTCCGCCGGAGAGCTCGATCTTGGCCTTCTCGGCCGCCTCGCGCAGCCGCTGCAGCGCCATGCGGTCCTTGGCCAGGTCGATACCGTTCTGGTTCTGGAAGGTCTTGACGAGGTGGTCGAGGATCCGCTGATCCCAGTCGTCACCGCCGAGGTGGGTGTCACCGGAGGTCGACTTGACCTCGACCACACCCTCCCCGATCTCCAGCAGCGACACGTCGAACGTGCCACCGCCGAGGTCGAAGACGAGGATCGTCTGGTCCTTCTCACCCTTGTCCAGGCCGTACGCCAACGCCGCCGCCGTGGGCTCGTTGACGATCCGCAAGACGTTGAGCCCCGCGATCGTGCCGGCCTCCTTGGTGGCCTGGCGCTGGTGGTCGGAGAAGTAGGCAGGGGTGGTGATCACAGCGTCGGTGACCTCCTCGCCGAGGTATGCCTCAGCGTCGCGCTTGAGCTTTTGTAGCACCCGGGCGCTGATCTCCTGGGGGGTGTACTTCTTGCCGTCGATGTCGACGCTCCAGTCGGTGCCCATGTGGCGCTTGACAGACCGGATGGTTCGGTCGACGTTGGTCACCGCTTGGCGCTTGGCAACCTCGCCGACGAGCACCTCGCCGTTCTTGGCGAATGCCACTATCGAAGGGGTGGTACGCGAGCCTTCCGCGTTGGCGATGACCGTCGGCTCGCCGCCCTCGAGGACGCAGACGACGGAGTTGGTGGTACCAAGGTCGATTCCGACCGCTCGTGCCATGGGTGTTCCTCCAAGTAGGTAGTGCACCTAGCTGAGTGGGGGCGGCTCAACTTCGGGCCGTTGATGTGGTAACGCTATCAAACAGAGTTGAGTTCCCAGGACTCAAGTCAATCCTCACCCCACTCGCCCACAGTCGTCTACGCTCGGGGGATGCTCAGCAGCCTGCGCCGGCACGACGGCAAGCCGTCGCTGCGGGCGCGCGTCCTGGCGGCGCTGGTGGCCTTCGGTGCGCTGGTGATCGCCGGCGACGTCGTGCTGGTGCCCATCCTGCGGGCGGTCGCCTCGGTATTGCGCTAGGTGTCATCTCGCTCCGCGCCTCGCACCGACCAGAGAGGACCAGTCCATGGCGGAGAACGGCATGTTCGGCGACAGCGTGTACTCCTCGGGCGACCCGGTGGACGACACCGACGACCGGGACCCGGTGGAGACCCTGACCGGCGACGACCCCGACGAGGCCATGCAGACCGGATACGACCCGCCCGACCGCGAGCCCTACAACCTCCGGCACGTGCCGACGGCGGCGGAGGAGAGCCGCGGGGCGTCCCTGGAGGACCAACTCGCCCAGGAGGAGCCCGACATCAGCGCCGACGACCCCAGTACGGCCGACAGGCAGCCGCGGGCGGGCCGGCTCGTCGCCCCCGACGAGGGGGGCGGCGCTGACGCGGAGGCCGCGGCGATCGCCTCGGACGCCGGCCCGGCCGGCTATGCCGCAAGCGCCGAGGAAGCCGCCATGCATGTCGTCGACGAGAGCTAGCCGAGAGGGCACGGGGCCGTGAGCGGCCCGACGCGCGGGTTCCTGGGCCGGCGCCGCCCACCCGAACGCGACCCCCGCCTGCCGCCCGGCCAGTACGACGTCGGCGGCGACTGGCCGGTGCTGACCGCCGAGGTGACCCCGAGGCTGGACGCCGAGCGCTGGACGATGTCCGTCGACGGGTTGGTGGCGACACCGCGTACCTGGACCTGGGCGCAGCTGCACCAACTGCCGCAGTCGGTTTACCGAGGGGACATCCACTGCGTAACCAGTTGGTCCAAGCTCTCCACCAGCTTCGGCGGGGTCAGCGTCGACCTGCTGCTCGACGCGGCCGGGCCGGTGGCTCAGGCGACCCACGTACTCGCGACCTGCACGACCGGTTACACCGCCAACCTGCCGCTCAGGCACCTGCGCAACGGCCAGGCCTGGGTCGTGTGGACACACGAGGGCGAGCCACTGACCCGGGAGCACGGGGGGCCGGTGCGTCTGCTGGTTCCGCACCTGTACTTCTGGAAGAGCGCCAAGTGGGTGACCCGGCTCACGCTGCTCGATCACGACGAGGCCGGGTTCTGGGAACGCAACGGCTATCACGATCTGGGCGACCCCTGGCAGGAGCAGCGCTATCAGGGGGACTGAGGGCGCACCGGCGGGCGGGTGGCGGCAGGCGACCGTACGCGAGATCGCCCACCCCGTCCCGCGCGGGGTGCTGCTGCGACTGGAGGTGCCCGACCGGGTCGAGCACATGGCCGGCCAGCACTATGTAGTCCGGCTGAGCGCACCCGACGGTTACACCGCCCAGCGCTCCTACTCGCTTGCCTCCGCGCCGTCCGACCCGCTCTGCGAGCTTTTCGTCGAGCGGCTCGACGACGGCGAGGTCTCGGCGTACCTCGCCGACGAGGTGATGGCCGGCGACGTCCTGCAGGTTCGCGGACCGATCGGCGGGTGGTTCGTCTGGGACGGGTCACGCCCGGCCGTCGGGATCGCCGGCGGGTCGGGTGTGGTGCCCCTGGTCGCCATGCTCCGGCATGCCGAGCACCTCGGGCGAGGCGATCTGCTCCACCTCGTCGTCTCGGCGCGGACGCCGGGCGACCTGCCCTATGCCATGGAGTTGGCCGCTGCAGGCGCCTCTATCGCGCTGTCCCGCGCTCCTGGTCCCGGCGGGCGCCCGCCCGGCCGGCTCACCACGGCTGAGCTGGCCGCTGCGCTGGTCGCGGACGCGACGTACTTCGTATGCGGCTCAGCAGCCTTCGCTGAGGCGATGAGCAGCAGCCTGGTCGACCTGGGGGTGACCGCTGACATGATCCGGGTCGAGCGGTTCGGGCCCAGCGGATGAGCTTCGCTCACAGCTCGTCGGTCTGCGCACCCGGCTCGAGCCGGCTGAACGTGGAGTTGATGCCGGGCCCGCGGTCGGCCAACAGCCCACCGACCACGGCGAGGCCAGTCGGATTGAGTGCGCCGTCATGGATGGCCAGAGCACGCGTCGGCGACACCTGCCGCACCCAGTCGATGAGCTCGGAGATCCGCGACCAGGGCGCATGCATGGGGAGCATCAGCGTGCTGACCGGCTTGTCCGGCACGGTCAGAGCGTCGCCAGGATGAAAGAGGCGCTGGTCGACGAGGAACCCGGCGTTGGTGATCCGGGGGATGTCCGGGTGAATCACCGCATGCCAGGTGCCGTGCGCCTCGACCTCGAAGCCCGCGGTGGTGAAGGCGTCCCCGTCGCCGATAACGTGGAGTTGCCCACCCAGCCCGGTCAGCTGTTCGGCCACAGCAGCGACGGTCCACACCTGCAGGCCGGCGTGGGCCGCGGCCGCCGCACGCACCCGTCCCTCGGCAAAGTGATCGGGGTGCTGGTGGGTGACGAGCACCGCGTCGGCACCCTCGATCGCGGCGTCCTCGGTCCACCCACCGGGGTCGATCACCAGCCGGCCGCCCGGACCGTCCAGGCGGATGCACGAGTGGCCGAACTTCGTCAGCTTCACGAGACCTCCATTTCCCAGCCCAGGCAGGACACACTGTCACGCAGGGGGGCGGTGACAGGTACCCTCCAGCACGTCTTCTCTTGGCGCATTCTGAAATTGCGCAGGCAGGGGGGGTTCAGATGAGCAGTGGCGACGACCAACCGCCGTACCCGCCTGGCCAGCAGCCAAGGCCCTACCCTGGACCGAACCAGCCCGGTCAGTACCCGTCGGCGACCTACCAGCCCGGCCAATACCCACCGGCGCAGGGCCAGCCGGCGCAGTATCCACCGCCGCGATACCCCGCCCCCGTACAGCCCGGGCAGTACCCCACCGGCCCGAACCCGCCCAGGCAGTACCCACCGCCCGACGAGCAGCCGACTGCACAGCACCCGATCAGCAGTCCCGGCAACCCCTACGCCTCAGGCCAGCAGGCGGCGGGGGGCTACGGCATCCCGTGGCAGGGGCAGCCAGCCCCGCAGACGTCGCCTTACGGCTCGCCGTACCCGTACCAGACAGCACCGCCGAAGAAGAGCAGGACCGGCTGGTGGATCGGCGGTTCCGTGCTTGCCGTGGTGGTCATCGTCGCAGTGCTGTTCGTCGGGACTTTCGCCCTGCGCGCCAACAACAACCCGGTCAGGGGCGGGCGCAAGCCCGCAACCGGGACGGGCAAGATCCTGTGGCGCGCGCCATTCACGGCCGGCTCCGTCGCCGGCCACCCGATCCTCGCCGGCGTCTGGGTCAACGACAAGACAGTGATCCGCGGCGGCGGCGACGGCGTGCACGCCTACGACATCAACGACGGCAAGGAGGCCTGGAACCTGCCGATCCCCAGCTCGGGCGTTGTGTGTTCCATGGCTCCTACCACGCTCAGCGGGATCGGCGCGCTGATCTACGGCGCGCCGGGCAAGAACAACTCGGCTTGCGACCACCTCCTTGCTGTCGACACCGCCACCGGCAAACAGCTGTGGACGGCGGACCTGACGCCGGTCGGCGGCTCCACGGACACCAACGGCGACCCGTACACGTCGGTCTCCCTGGCCAGCAACGTGGTAGTCATCCAGACCTCGCAGGTCATGCGCGCATACCGCTCGACCGACGGCGACAAGCAGTGGGGCCTGGTGCTCAAGCCCAAGGACCCCACTGCGATCGCGACATGTCATCCCCGCAACTCCCTGGCGCAGGGCGACCGCGCCCTCATCGTCGTCGGTTGCTCGGGCTCTTCGGGCTATGTCACCGCGCTCAACGCCCAGACCGGCGCCACCATCTGGGACCACGACCTGACCACGGCCGAGGGTGACGAGCTGTTCACCGATCCGCTCAGTGTCCGACCGGCGGTCCTGCAATCGCACAACGCCGGGGGCGATCCGCACCTGCTGGTCCTCGACGACGGCAACGGCCACACACTGCGCACCATCGCGCCCATGGTTGCCGGCGTGGAGCTCGACCTCCGCAGCGAGAGCTCGCGGCTCACCGGCGCCTTCACCTACCCGGTGATCATCCAGGACGGCAAGCTTTACACGAACACCAAGCGCGACTACGGGACATCGGAAAGCAAGGTAGTCAGCATCGACCTGTCCACCGGGCAGCCGGCGTGGACGACCGGCGGCGGCGCCAAGAGCAACCTCGAGGTGATCTCACAGCAGGGCAACGACGTGGTCGCCTTCGACAGGGGCGGCTACGCGCACTCGCCCCGGTTCGTACGCTTCGATCTGACCAGCGGCAAGCGCACGGACGGGCTGCAACTGCCCAAGGATCTGAGCACCACGAGCTTCGGCCTGTTGCTGTACGTGCAGGGCAACCGGCTGGTCGTGGTGGCCGAGCGGCCCAGCGCATCCAGCCCGCCGATCCTGGTCGCCGGCAAGCCCTGAGCCCCGCAAACTAGGCTGGGCCCTTTGGCAAGGCCGTCGGCCCAACCAGCGGAGGCCTCCTGTGGCTGTGCGGATCGTGATCGGCCTGCTCATGACGGCTGCGGCGTTCGGCGTTGCCGGCCGGCGGGTCTGGTGGCTCTACCGGCTGGTCCGCACCGGCCAGCCGGTCGCCGGTCGCCTCGGCGGCATCGGTGAGCGGCTCCGGCGCCAGCTGGTGGAGGTGTTCGGCCAGCGCAAGCTGCTCAAGCGCACGGTGCCCGGCCTGGCTCACTTCTTCACCTTCTGGGGCTTCCTCGTGCTGGCCGCGACGATCCTCGAGGCCTACGGCGCGCTGTTCGACTCCGACTTCGCCATCCCGCTGTTCGGGCACGCCCGCTGGCTAGGCTTTCTCGAGGACTTCTTCGCCGTGGCCGTGCTCGTCGCGCTCGTTGTCTTCGCCGTCATCAGAGTCCGGCAGGCACCGGCCAGGCGCGAGCGGGCCAGCCGCTTCTACGGATCGCACACCCGGGCCGCCTGGGTGATCCTGGGCATGATCGCCGGGGTCGTGATCACCCTGCTGCTCTACCGCGGCGCCCAGATCAACACCGGCAATTTCCCGTACGGCAGGAGCCGCTGGGCCTTTGCCTCCTACGGCGTCAGCCAGTTGTTCGACGGCCTGTCGGTCGGCGTCAACTCGATGATCGAGACGGTGTTCATCCTCGGCCAGATCGGCGTGATCCTCGCCTTCCTGGTGATCGTCGTCTACTCCAAGCACCTGCACATCGGGCTGGCCCCGATCAACGTCGCCACCAAGCGCACCCCCGATGCGCTCGGGGCGTTGCTGCCGATGGAGTCGGCAGGCAAGCCGATCGACTTCGAAGACCCTGGCGAGGACGACGTGTTCGGCCGCGGCAAGATCGAGGACTTCACCTGGAAGGGGATGCTCGACTTCGC
>JBDUBV010000216.1:0-3635 GCA_040003795.1 Pseudonocardiales bacterium
CAGGGACCTCGCCGGCGACGTCGTGCTGGCCAGCAGCCTGCGCCGCCTCACCGACCGCGAACAGGGGGTGCTCGTCGCCCTCGCCCGGGGACTGAGCAACGCCGAGATCGGAGCGGAGCTGTTCATCGGGTCCGCAACCGTGAAGTCGCACGTGTCCAACGTCCTGGCTAAGCTCGGGCTCCGCGACCGGGCGCAGGCCGTGGTGTTCGCCTACGAGAGCGGGCTCGTGACAGTCGGGGAGCAGGACGTCGCCGAATGAGAGCCGAGAGTCCGTGTGACTGGATCGCGCTCTCGGTCTGGCGCCGGGGGGCCACCGGGTTGGTGCGTGCGCTGGGCCGTGCCCAGCTGACGTGGTCGCCTGTCGTCTTCTCCCTGCTGCAGAAGAACGTCCTGGACCGGCGCCGCTGGGCCACCCGCACCGAGCTACGCCTGGCGATCATCACCTGGATCGAACGCACCTACCACCGCCGACGACGCCAGGCCCGCCTCGGTCGACTGACACCCACCGAGTACGAGACCATCAACACCCCTCAGGTCGCACTCGCCGCCTGAGACGCGCTGTCACCTATCCGTGCGTGCCGAGTCGTGCACCGCCTCCACGTCCGGCTTGAGTCCCAGCAGCCCCCGGATGTGCTTCACAATCGGCAGCGGCACCTCGGGCAGATCCAGGAAGTACCCCAGCCGTCCGTACGCCTTCAGCAACGCCAGCAGGTGGTGCTCCGTACGCGACTTCTCCCGCGCCCAAGCGACCTCGTCGTCCGTTGGCGTGAACGTCAGGCCAACCACCCTCAATCAAGATCTACGGCGGGTTCCCGGTGTACTCCGGGAGCACCGGGCCTATATGACCAGCCTGTCCGCGGTCCTGGCCTCCCTCGGCTTGGCCTCGGCGTCCGCGCGAATGTTCGACCCCTTCGTGGTCGCGGTGTTCCCGACCCTGTTCCTGCTGGGCCGCTTCACCACCCACCGCCTCACCGACATATCGATCGATGGGTGGCTGCTGGTCATGCGTCGGGGAACGCAGCGTCTCAGCTCGACGTTGTCGAGCTGGACAGCTTTGCGACGGTGAGCAGCACGGCAGAATCCTCGAGGGCTTCGAGGCTGTGCCGTGCGTCCGGCACGACGAGCAGGTCCCCCGGTGTCCCTTCCCACGCGGTGTCACTGTGGTGGAGCCGCACGCGACCATGCAGGACATGCACGGTCGCCTCGCCGGGGTTGTTGTGCTCCTCGAGTTGCTGGCCGCTGACCAGCGCGATGAGCGTCTGGCGCAGCACGTGCTCATGACCGCCGTAGACAGTTTGTGCGCTGCGCCCCGCCGGGACGGTCCGGGCGTGGATGAGCTGCTGGCGTGCCAGGGCGGTGAGCGAGGACTTTTCCATGCGTACTTCTTTCTCAGGCCACCGAACAGACCGGCCGGGTGTGTGGGATGGCATGTGCGGGTCAGATGGACTGGCGGTAGCCGAAGAACTCGTGGTCCTCGTTGTAACCGCCGTAGCCACCGCCGATCTCGGAGTAGTGGGCGACGAACTCGACACCTTTGATCCACTTGACCTGTTTGAAGCCGAGCTGGATCTCGTTGCGCAGCCGCAGCGGTGCGCCGTGGCCGAAGGACAGTGGTTCCCCGTTCATGTCGTAGGCCAGCATCGTCAGCTGATAGTTCATCTGCTCGATCGGGTGTGCGTCGTAGTAACTGCCACCGTCGGGCCCGTCGCCGAGGGAGTAGAAGACCACCCACTTCGCCTCCGGCTGGGGACGGACCAGGTTCATGATCGTTTGCATCGACACTCCGCCCCACTTCGCGACGCCAGACCAGCCCTGGATGCAGAAGTGCTGGGTGATCTGCTCGTGGTGCGGTAGCGCGCGCAGCTGGGTGAGGTCGAGCTCGACCGGGTTGTCGACGAGCCCGTTGATCCGCAGCCGATAGTCGACGAATGCGCCGGCCTGCAGTGCGATGTACTGCTCTGACGTGGGATACACGCCGTTGTGCCAGAAGTACGGGGAGATGTCGGCCTCGGTGTACTGGCCGGGGGCGGCGTCCAGGTGCTCGAACAAGCGCTGAGCTGGCCCGACGAGGGCGAACCCGACGCGTTGCACCACCCGTGGGTGACGGAAGGTGAACGGCGTAGCGGCGACCCAGCCCACCACGACGACCATCATCGACGCGGCGAAGACCCAGAAGCCGGCCCAGCTGCTGTCGGTACGACTGGCGTAGACGTGGTTGAGGTTGTGCAGCAGGCCGGTGGTGAACACCAGCGCGACGTGCACCGTGATGAAGAACAGGAACCAGATCAGTACCAGGAAATGCAAGGAGCGGGCGGTCTGGATGCTCAGCACGGAGCTGATCCGGGTGAACCGCGTGGACAAGGCCGGCGACATGCCCAGGCCGGTAAGGAACGCCAGCGGGGCGGCGATGAAGATTGTGATGAAGTAGGCGAACAGCTGCAAACTGTTGTATGAACCGCCAGCCGACTCGGCAGGCCAGCTCAACGACAGGTACTGGATGCCTACCGACACCGCGTTCGGGAACACCGACCAGCTCGTGGGTATCACCCGCCGCCACTCCCCGGTGGTGAACAGCAGGACATAGAAGATGATGCCGTTGACCAGCCAAAGCGTGTCGATGCCCAGGTGCCACCACCGGGCCAGCCCGATCGAATGCCGGATCCCGGGCAGTCCGACCTGACCGGGCAGGCTGATCGAATCCTGTTTCGCCGTCCACAGCGGATCTTCTGGGACAGGCTTCTGGACGCGGAACCAGTCCCTGCCCGGGGTGCTGTGCCTCGTCCAGTACAGCCGCGGATGGTCACTGAGGATCTGAATGCCCGACCGGATGATGAAGATCAGCAGGAACAGGTTGAAGAAATGCTGCACCCCAATCCAGATCGGCAGCGCAGCGGCCTGTGGCCCGGCACCGGAGTCGACCACGCCCGGATGCCGAACAATGAAGTGCTCAACCGATCCGACGTTGCGCAGGCCCTTCGCCGACGCGACCCCGACGATGAGCAGCACGAATCCGATGGGGAGCAGCCACAGCAGGTTGAACCATCGGCTGCGTCCGATCCGGACCCGCGGGGCGATACCGTGCGCGACCGGGACCGCGCCGGCCCAGGTGGCGGGATCCACCTGCTCTTCGCCAGAGGAAAGCTCCGACCGGTAGCTCCTGCTCATTGCACCCTTCCGCTTCTCGTCGCAACAGGCGACGCACCGGTTGACCAGACAACTACCGGCGCTCCGCCGCCCACGGTGGCTGGCGATCGCCCTCAGTCAGCAAGCTTCCTCCTCGCCTCACCGCATGCAACGGTGCGGGGCAACTATCGGCGTGGGGCAACTATCGGCGTACATCGAGAGTTGTGGGCGGCGACGACGCTTACGGGCCTGCGGCGACGAGCGCGGTCTCGGACCGAGCGCGGCGACGGCCTGCCGGCGATGACGGGCCGTGAGTCCGATAGCGTCTGTGCGCCATGGCCGCCGGGCTGGCGCGCCAACGCGGCGACACCCGCGGCACCCGCGGGCCGCTGAACGAATCGGGCTCGTTAACGCAGCACTGGGCAACATGCAAGAGCAGCAGGAGGTCATCGAGGCCCAGCGGGAAGGCGCCCGAGAAGCCGACGAGGTGACCATGGCGGCCATCCAGCACG
>JBDUBV010000217.1:0-3629 GCA_040003795.1 Pseudonocardiales bacterium
CCGGTGCCGGCCACCAGCAGCGCGAGCCCGAGCCGGTGGTTCGTCCCCGGATCGATCAGCTGGTAGGTGCCCGCGATCGCCGCGCCGAAGCCGATCAGGACGGCGGTGGCACTCAGCCGTCGGGCGGCTGCTCCTTGGTCGGTGCGGCGGCCGTAGCCGCGCGAATCCATCGACGCGGCCAGGCCGATCGCCCGCTCGAGCGATTCTTCGAGGACCGGCACGGCGATGCCGCGCAGCCCGCGCAGGCCGGTGATCGGCCGGCCCCGCAGGCGCTGAGCCGCGCGTACCCGCACCAGCGACTCAGCCAGTTGCGGCACGAAGGTCAGCGCTACGACGATCGCTACGCCCACCTCGTACAAGGCGGCGGGCAGGATCCGCAGCAGCCGTGCCGGGTGCGCCAGTGCGTTGGCCGCGCCGAAGCAGGTGATCAACACCGCCAGTCGTAGCCCGGCGTCGAAGGAGTTCAGCAGCGCCTCGCCGGTGATCGGGCCGCCGAGGGTCAGCCCGCCCGCCCAGTGCGGCAACGGAGCCGACGGCAGGGTGACCAGCACGTGACCAGGAACGCGGGTGCCCAGCAGAATCTGCAGGATCAGCGTCAGGACGATCGAGAGCAGCGCGAAGCCGAACAGCAGCCGATACGCCTCAGCCCACGGCGCGCGCCCGCGCCGGGCGCTGATCGTGAACGCGGCCACGGCGGCGATGGTGAGCAGCAGGACGATGTTCGTGGTGCGGGTCGCCGCGAAGGCCAGGCTCAGCGCCCACAGCCACCATGCACCTGGATGGATGAGCCGGGGGGTGAAGTTCACCTCAGCCGTGCTTCTGCCGACGCAGGCGCCAGAAGGCGGTGCCACCCAAGCCGGCCGCCGCGAGCAGAGCCAGGGCAGTGCCCACAGCCGGCCCGGCGGAGGAGTGTTTCGGGTCCTGCTTGGCGCTGACCGGCTGGAGCGCGCCCTGGCTCGAGCCGGAGGTGCTCTGGGCACGCGAGGCGGGGGCGCCGGCGCTCGACGCGCTGCGGTGGCCGGTCGATGACCTTCTCGAGGGTGCGCCGGAGGAGGCCGTGGACCCACTGGGGCTGCTCGCCGCGGTGGACGGGGCGGACTGTCCCGGATCGGCAGTAGGCGGTGGGGTGGGGTGGGGGGTGACCGGCACTGGCCTCGGCGATTGCGTCGGCGCGGGTGTCGGTGGTGGCGCGGGGTCCTGCCCGCCGCAGATGGCCGCATAGCTGGTGCCTGGCGGGTTGGGCGGCTGGTTCTGGCCGTCGTCGTAGGCCCAGCCTTCGACCGTGCCGGGTTGGGGGTGAAAGCCGGTGGCTCCGCTGCCGCTGTAGGCCCAGCCGCCTCCGGCGTTGTGGAAGTAGGCCCAGTAGTGGGTCAGGTCCGGATGGGTCGTCCCTTTGTCGTTGATCTTGAGGACGAACCCGGCGTAGCTCGGCGGGCTTCCGTAGAGCACGTCGAAATTGGCGTTCAGCACGTCGGCACCGGTCATGCCGGAGTGCCACGGCACGCAGGCGGTGCCGATGTCCGCCACGACGATCGCGACGTGGGTGGGGGCCAGCGCCGCCGCGGGCTCAGCGGGGTAGCCGAGATTCGCGGCACCCGCCAAGGTGAGTGCCGCGACGAGGCGAGTTGCCCGCGAAATCACGTTCGGCGCCGCCGGCCGAAGTACAGCGCGCCCGAACCGACGAGGACGCAGGCCAGCCCGATCCACGCGAACAGGAGCGCCTGCTGGCCGTTGAGGCCCGAGTTGGCCAGCCCCTGCGTGCCGGACCCGGCCGGGGCCGGGACGGTCGGCGAGGGGGTGGTGCCGGGCGCGACCGCAGTCGCGGTGACGATGAACGTTGCCGTGCTGCTCAGCCCGGAGGTGGCCCCGGTCAGCACGACCGTGTGCCTCCCGGCCGCCAGCGTCGCCGGGACGGTGAAGGTCACGACAACGGTCCCGGATGCGTTCGCAGAGACGCTGCCAAGCGACACGGGCCCGGAGTGCAGCACCCCCGACACCTTCTCTTTCGCGCTGAAACCGAATCCGGTCACGGTCTGCTTTGCGCCCTGCACCACGGATCCGGATGCGATCTTGGGGGCGGCCAACGCCAACACGGCCGTCCCGCGTGTCGCACCGGCCGAGGTGAGTGTCGCCAGCGACGCGCCGGGCACCATGCCCAGCAGTCCGTCGGCGGTCGCCTTGATCGACGAGGACGCGTCGAAGGCGCCCTGGAAATTGAGCGCACCGCGCGACGCCCCGGCCCCGATGGTCGGCCCGGTGCTCACCTGCTGGCTCGCCAGCCAGGCCCGCGAGATCGACGTGTCGGCGCCAGTGGCGCCCAGTGCTGAGGCGGCCAGGCCGGTCGAGTCCACGTTGGGACCGCCCTGCGCGACCCAGTAGCCGCCCGGGTTTCGCTGCCCGCGCAGCCAGGCGGCGGCTTGGCCGAGCTCGGCCTGGTGCCCACCCAGTGCGACAAGGGCCGCAGTGGCGTACCCGGTCGCGTCGACGTCGGAGGTGCACCCGGTCGCGACGTTGCTGACGGTGAACCCGCCGTCAGCACACTGCAGGGAAAGGAAGTAGTCGAGCGCCTTGGCCGACGGGGCGTAGGCGCCACCCGCGCGCGCCTCGACGGTCACGATGAGCGATTCCGTGACGCTGGAAAAAGTGTTGTTCCCGGCACCGACGGCCGGGCAGGTCGGGGTGGTGAAGTCTTTGTCGTCGGCAGGGAAGGAGACGGCTTTGCACTCGTCGTCCTTCAGGGTCTTGAGCAGGTCGATGTGGCCGAAGTCAGTGGCGTCGGCCCCGGTCACGATCGCGGCCAGCGCGGCGGTGGCTACCGAGCCGTCGAACGGGCCGGGCGCGGGACCGTTGCCGATGCTGGCGTCCGCGGCAACATTCGACTCCACGAAGGCGATGGCCGCGTCGATCTTGTCGCCGCCGGACTTCGTGGCGGCGAGGGCGAAGATGCTGCTCGCGGTCAGCCCGCTCCAGTAGAACGTGCTGTTCGGGAAGTTGAAGTGGTCGCCGTCCGGCGCGGGGTGGTTGGACGAATCGCTGAACTGCTGGGCCAGCCAGCCCGCGGCGGCCGCGGCCGGGTTGGTCGTGGTGGCGGGCGCCGGAGCTGCGGAGGCCGGCGCGCACAAGGCGATCAGGCCGGCTGCGACGGCGACGGCGACGGTGCGGCGGTGACGGATGGTCACGGGGGGCCCTTCGGAAAGCGGCCTCGGCGTGAGTCGCCTGGCCGCCCCGGACGGCCGTCGCGCGGTGCCGCGACATGCCCGGCGCACCCACACGGACTCCGTACCGCAGACCTCGGCGGTGATCGGGAGTGACGTCCAGGTAGGCGTTCCGACTCGTCCCTGGCTGGGACCTACGGCTGCGGGTCAGCGCCGGATTTTGACCGGCTTCCCCTGCCCTGGATGGGTACTACGCCACAGATGTCACCACACTCGCGGGTCACCGGTCAATCGAGGCCGCCCGCTAGGGTCCAACATCACCCGGTGGCACGAGCGCGAGGAGGCGGCGATGACCTGGACCTGGCGGCTGGAATCGGTCGACGGTAGCGAGCTGAGCGAACCCGCCTCCCTCCCGCACGGCAACCAGTCCGACGCCGAGAGCTGGTTGGGCCAGCGCTGGCGCGAGCTGGCCGA
>JBDUBV010000077.1:0-12224 GCA_040003795.1 Pseudonocardiales bacterium
GCTCCCACAGCACGTGGTAGAGCGTGACGTGCACCTCTTTGACGATGTTGGGGTCCGGTGAGCCGACGGTAAAGCAGTGGTCGACCGCCGGGCTGGCGGCGATCGCGCCGCCCTCGCCGCCGACGAGAGCCACCGTGAGCAGGCCCGCCTCCCGGGCGGCCTCCAGACCGCGGAGCACGTTGCGGCACTCCCCGTCGGCGGACACGCCGAGGGCGATGTCCCCGGAGTCGGCCAAAATCTTGATCTGGTGGGTGAACACGTCGTCGATGCCGTGCTTGCCGGCCACCCCCATCACCGTCGCCACGTCGCCGACCAGGGACAGGGCGGGCAGCGCGCGCTTGCCGACGATGACCGGATGGACGAACTCCACGGCGATGTGCTGGGCGTCGGTAGCACCGCCGCCGTTGCCGAACACCAGCAGCTTGCCGCCACCGTGGAACCGGCCTGCCATGTCGTGACAGGCCAGCGCCACCTGCCCGGCCTGCCCGGTCAGGCGCTCACTCGGCCCGATCCGGCGATCCAGCGCCTGGACTGCGACAGCATGCAGATGGTCTTGGGCGGCGGGCACGACAGCTCTCCTCGTACGGCGGGATCTGCCCGAACGGTACCCGGCTCAGGGCATGATCACCGGGGCAGGCGCGAGCGGCAGCAGCACCTTGAACTTCGTGCCCGAACCCACCTGCGTGTCCACCTCGACCCGGCCGCCGTGTGCGGCTGTCAGCGCGGCGACGATCGACAGGCCCAGACCGGTGCCCCCCCGGCCTCGCGTGCGCGACCTGTCCGCCCGGTAGAAGCGTTCGAAGACTCGGCCCGCGTCCTCCGGCGCCAGGCCGGGACCGGCATCGGTGACCTCCAGCACGGCGGTGCCGGCCGTACCCGGCTGTCCTTCCGTGCTGCTCACCCCGACAGTGACGGGGGTCCCTTCAGGGGTGTGCACGAGCGCGTTGCTCATCAGGTTGCCCAGGACCTGGCGCAGCCGGGACTCGTCTCCGATCACCACGGCCGGCGTGGCGCCTGCGACGGTCTGCAGGCTGATCTGACGTTCGGGCGCCACGGCCTGCGCGTCGTGCACCGCGTCGGTCGCCAGGGCAAGCAGGTCGACCGGGTGTCGTTCGAGTGGGCGCTGCTGATCCAGCCGGGCCAGCAGCAGAAGGTCATCGACCAGCAGCCCCATCTGGGCGGCGGCATCCTCGATCCGCCTCATGTAACGGGAGACGTCCTCGGGCCCGGCCGCCGCGCCCTGCCGGTAGAGCTCGGCGAAGCCACGGATGGACGTCAGTGGTGTCCGCAGCTCGTGGCTGGCGTCGGCGACGAAGCGGCGCATCCGCTCCTCCGACGCGCGCGCCGCCGTCTCCGACGCCTGCCGGAACCCGAAGGCCGCCTCGATCTGGGCCAGCATGCCGTTCAGGGCCGCGGACAGCCGGCCCACCTCGGTGCGCGAATCGTGTTGCGGCACCCTGCGGGACAGGTCACCTGCCGCGATGGCCGCCGCCGTCTCCTCCACCTCGACGAGCGGGCGCAGGCTGGTCCGCACGAGGAGGTAGGCCAGCCCGGCCAACAGGACCAGAACGACGAGACCGATGACCAACTCGAGGAGGAGCAGCCGCTCGACCGTGTCATTGAGCTCGCCCAGATCCGTGCCCACAACGAGGCTGCCCGAGCCGTCCGGGAAGGCAGTGACGAGGACCCGCCAGTCACTGCCCTCCCCTGTGGCCGGCACCGTGAAGGGCCGCGAACGGGCTGCGACGGAGGCGGCCGTCAGGGTCGGCAGATTCGGCGCCGACTGACCGGCCCGCACCGGATCGGTCCGCACGGGTACGACGACGCCCGTGACGTCGACCCGGGCGACGTAGAACTCGCTCGGGGGCCCACCACGCCCATCACCGAAACTCGGCCCGCGGGCGTCGGGCCCGTGCGGAAGCCGCGCCGTGGCGTCCTGCAACTGAGAGTCGATCCGGCCGAGCAGGTAGCCGTGCAACGACGTGGTGGCCGCGACGTCCGCCGCGACCAGCGCGCCCATCACGAGGGCCAGGACAGTCACAACCAGTTTGATGCGCAGTGGCAGCCGGTCCGAGATCCGCCGGATCCGGCCCCGCGCCGCCGCAGTCATGTACGGGGCTGGCGCAGCACGTAGCCGACCCCACGCAGGGTGTGCAGCAGCCGGGGGTCGGTGGTGTCCACCTTGCGCCGCAGGTATGACACGTAGGACTCCACCACGTTGGCGTCGCCCCCGAAGTCGTAGTGCCAGACGTGGTCGAGGATCTGGGCCTTGGACAGCACTCGACCGGCGTTCTGCATGAAGTAGCTCAGCAGCTTGAACTCCGTGGGCGACAGGGTCACCGGCTGCCCGGCCTTCCAGACCTCGTGCGCGTCATCGTCGAGCTCGAGGTCGGCGAAGGCCAGCCGGGCACTGGCCTGGCGGTGCACCCCGCCCGCTCGCCGCAGGATCGTGCGGATGCGGGCGATCACCTCCTCCAGGCTGAACGGCTTGGTGACGTAGTCGTCACCTCCGAGGGTGAGGCCGGACACCTTGTCCTCGGTCGCGTCGCGCGCCGTAAGGAACAGCACCGGGCAGCGGATGCCCTCGCTGCGCAGGCGGCGCAGCACGCCGAAGCCGTCGAGGCCGGGCATCATGACGTCGAGGACCACCAGGTCGGGCACCGACCGCCGGGCAAGCTCGATGGCCTGCTCACCGCCGGCGGCCGTGGTCACCTCGAAGCCTGCGTATCGCAGGCTGGCAGCGAGCAACTCGACGATGTTGGGCTCATCGTCCACGACCAGCAGGCGAGCCTCGACCGGCTCACCGGCACGTGCGGTAGTGGCCACGCGACCAAGCCTGCCCCAAGACGCTCCGGGTTGGCTGCGACTTGGCTGGGAGAAACCTGTGAGCGCGGTTGCGGCTGCGCGCCGGCTCTCAACCGCCGCCAGAGAACCGCCAGATCCCGCGGCCGTGCGTGGCCGCGATGATGTATCCGCCGCCGGGTGCAACCACGAGGTCGGCCGTCGAGGCACTCGGCAGCCCGGTCCCCACCCGTGACCACTGCAACGGCGCGTCCACCGGTGTCGTGAAGACGCCGACGTCGGTGCCGACTACGAGCTTGCCATGGAAGACCACCACGTCGTTGACCGGTGCGTCCGGAAGGTTGCCGCTGCGGTCCTGCCACGTAGCCCCACCGTTGACCGACTCGAACACGTGGCCGACTCCGCCGCCCGGGATCCACCGGCGGGAGAACGCGCCGTAGGTGACGTAGACGTGGTTGGCGTTGTCCGGATCCACGGAGAACGACGTCGGGATGCGGTTGGGAAGGTTGGGAGCGCTGATCCGGTGCCACTGACCACCCGCGTTGGTGTCGATGCCGGAGACGAACGGCGCCGATCCGCCGGGGTTGCACCCGTTGCCGCACCAGCCGGCATAGATGGTCCGGCCGGAGACGGCGATCGAGGTCGTCTGGGCCCCCGCTCCGAGGTCGTGCGCCGGCTTCCAACTGCAGGTGGTGTCGTTGCAGACCGTCGACCACCCAGCGCCCTTGTTGTCCCAGATCACCTGACCACCGGCGACCCAATGGTTGATGTTCTTCGGGTCGGCTTCGAACGGAGCGATGAACCGGGGGTTCGGGTCGCAGGGCTGCGGGTCGTACTCGAGGGCGATAAAGGAGGCGCAGGTCGGCGTGATCGTGGTGTACGAGCGGGTCGAGCCGTCGCTGACCCCGCCGTTCTGGGTGCGCGCCATGGCCAGGTAGACGTACTCGTTGACGGCGCGCCGCCCGTCGTTCGGGTCGACGATGACGTCCCCGCCGTCACCCCCGAACGGCGAGACCATCTGTGCCGCGCCGGGCTTGAGCAGCGAGACTCCATTGTCCTGCAGCCCTCCCCAGACGGCGTCGCCTCCGGAGGGCCACCTGCCGATGCCGGCGAAGTAGTACTGCAGGGTGTGCAACGTGGCGTTGAGGTCGTTCCACCTCACGACAGTGCGCAGCCTGGTCAGCCGGCTGTACATCCCCCCGTCGTTGGCGAAGTAGGCAGTACCGTCAGGCGCCACGAAGCCCGCATGCTGGTCGGGGTGGGTGGTATTGCGGCAGGTGTTCTGTGTGGGGTCGAAGCTCCAGCAGGGCTTGCCGAAGTTCCAGTAGGGCCCGATGGTGGTCCAGGTGCCGCCGGAGTTCGCGGTCTCGTAGATCTCCTTGAGCCCCAGATAGACGTGCTCGGGATCCCTGGGGTCCACGGTGACGAACTGGTCGTACCATGACTGGCTGCCGGCATTGGTGATGGCGGAGTTCGGCGAGGCGTCCAGCTTGGCGTTGTCGGCGACCAGGGTCCACGGGCCGGCCGCAGTTCCGGAGTCCGAACGGTAGACACCGTTGAGGTCCAGTGTGTCCGGCGCCTCCACGACTGCGTACACCTTGTTGCCACCTGGGGTGTAGTCCAGCGAGGTCCGGCCGATCAGCCCGGTGATGCCGGTGGGGGTGACCTTGTGGAAGGACCCCGCGGTCCCGCCGGTGGTGGAGACGTAGAAGCCGTTGTAGCTGTAGGTGTCGGGCAACGTCCCGCCACGCCAGCCGAGCACGGCGAAGACGTACTTTCCGTTCGTGCCCGGACGCACCCTGACGTCGCTCATCCACGAAGTGCGGTAAGGCGAGGCGTCAGGGTTGGGGTCCGGCTTGAGCACGACGGTCCAGGAACCGGTCTGGTCGAGGACGCTGCGCCGCACCAGTCCCCTGCTGGTGGCGACCAGCACGTAGCCGTGGCCGTCGAAGGTGATGCGGGAGATGAGGCTGTTGTTAAGCCGGTTCCCCACCAGTGCCCACGTCTGGCCGCCGTCGGCCGAGCGGTAGACACCGTCCCCGGCGTAGCTGTCGCCGGAGGTGTTGGCCTCACCGGTGCCCACCCAGATCGAGTGGTCGGCCGGGTCGACCGCGACCGCCCCGATCGACAGGCGGCTCTGCTGGTCGAAGATGGGCTTCCAGTGCGCGCCCTTGTCGGTGGACTTCCACACTCCGCCGTCGGCTGCTCCGGCATAGACCGTGGCGCCATCGGCCGCGATGGCGGTCATCCGGCCGGACACCAGGCCCGCGCCGCCGCTGCTGTTGGACCAGAAGGGGTCGCGGTAGTTGACAGCGTCGGAGTTGTACGGCTGGTTCGTGAGCTCCTGCCATTGGCCGGCGGCGAGCGGCAGCGCCTGTGCCGCAGCCTGGGCGGCCCGGAAGGCCGCGGAGCTGACGGTGGTCCCAGGCGCGGTGCGCACCGCGTCGTACTGCTCCGACCGGTCCATCAGGTCTTGGGTCTCGTTGTCACCCCCGTCGTCGCTGGTGGTGGTCAGCGTCTGGGTTCTCGGGTGGTTCGCGTGCCTGGTCAGGCCGGTAGGCCCGCTGGACGGCGCTGCGGCGTTGGCACTGCTCGTGCTCACGCCCATCGCCAGGATGACCGGCGCGGCCGCGCCCAGCACGATCGCGGTAGTCCTCAATCGCCTGCTTACCGACATGGCGCTCCTCCGAGGGTCGTTGCAGGGACCATATTGGCCGCCATGTGCCCCGGGCACAATCGGGACAACTGGTAGACCGTAATACGAGTAGGAGGATCAGGGAATAGCAGGCGCCGCCTCACCGCCGGACGGCCTGCAGCGTGTAGGTGTGTGGCACCCGCCACGGCCGGTCGGTCAACCGCCACTCGCCGCCACCGATCTGCTCCATCTGGCCCGGCAGGGCCTCCCAGGGCACGCTGTCGTGCTCCACGAGCCCGGTGAGCTGCATGTCCTCGGCGAGCAGGCCGGTGATGATCTCACCGAGCCCGTGGTTCCAGCTGTGCGTGAGGTTGTGCTGGAAGGCCGTCTCCGTCTGCACGTAGGTGCCGGGTTCGTCGAAGACATCGGCCTCCTCCCGCTCGAAGTAGGGGTAGCCGACGACCAGGAGATCGTCCGTGCGGCCGTCCTCGAGGGACCACAGCATCGGGTGGCACTCGCGGATGAACAGCCGGCCGCCCGGCCTGAGCAGTCCCGCGACGACCGCCGCCCACCTGCGCACGTCGGGCAGCCAGCACAGCGCGCCGATGCCGGTGAAGACCAGGTCGAAGGTTCCCGCATCCAACGCGTCCAGCGCGTCGTATACGTCAGCGTGGACGTAGGCGATGGACGCCCCCGTCGCCGCCGCCAGCCGCCGGGCCTGCGCCAAGGACTCGGCAGAGAAGTCCAGACCGGCCATTTGTGCGCCCCGCCGCGACAGCGACAGTGTGTCGGTGCCGATGTGGCATTGCAGGTGGACCCCGCGACGGCCGACGATCTCACCAAGCCGCGGCAGGTCGAAGCGCACCACGTCGCTGAGGAACTCCGGATCGGCGACGAAGCGCTCGAACGCGTAGTCGGGTGAGGCGGCGTGCGCGGGGGCGCGCTCGTCCCAGTTGGCCCGGTTGACCCTCCGGTAGTCCTCCATGTCAGCCTTCCTCGCCGTGCCGCCTGCCGGTGACGTCGTACAGGTGGTGAATCGGATCGTGAACGAGGTAGCGGCCGAACGACTCGACAGTGAACTGTGCACCGTCGCTGCGGCGCCCGGTCCGGGCCCACTGGGAATCGCTCACCTGCTCGAAGAGCGCGGCAAGCCTCTCCGCCGCCGTACTCAACTGGGCTGCTACCCGGCGAGGATCCTGTCGGCCGTACTGCTCCTGCACGGCGGTCGCGTCCTGATCCCAGTTGGCGAGGAGTGGATCTGCCCGGGTGAGCATCAATTGCAGGCGCTCAGCGAAGAGGACGAACACGTCACGGACATGGCAGGCGTACTCCAGCGGCGACCAGACGCCGGGTGCCGGCCGGTCGCGAACTACCGTGTGGTCAAGGACGACGAGCCATCGGGCGGCATTGGACCGCAGCATGCCGGCGATGCCGACGGCCGGCACCTTCCGGGTGTCCAGGCCGCATTGCGGGCAGGCCGCATATAGCACCCAGGTCCAGTCCTTGGAATCGGCAGCGATACTCACGCCTGGACAATAGGAGGCCGTCGGCCCGGTGGCCGGACCAGGTGCCGCGACGGTCGTGCAGAATCGTCGAATGGCCCTGCACGGACTGCGCCCCGACGACCCGGCGAAGCTGGGTCCGTACGAGTTGCGCGGCCGCCTGGGAGCCGGCGGCATGGGGGTCGTCTACCTGGGATTCGCCCCCGACGGGGAGGCCGTCGCCGTCAAGTCCCTGCCGGGGGCGGCCTCCGCCGATTCGCGCGAGCGGATGCGCCGAGAAGCCCGGGTCCTGCGCTCCCTGAACTTCCCGCGGGTGGCCGGCCTGGTCGCCGCTGACACCGATGCGGCCACACCTTGGCTCGCGCTGCCCTACATCTCAGGCCCTTCGCTCCTCGAGGCGGCCACGCCATTGCGCGATGCCCCGCTGCGGCAGTTCGCCCACGGCTTGGCCGAGGCGCTGGCCGTCCTGCACGGAGCCGGCGTAACGCACCGCGACGTCAAGCCGGCCAATGTCATCCTGACTTTCGACGGGCCGGTCCTGGTCGACCTGGGAATCGCCCGCACCGAGGACATGGCGACGATGACCCAGGCCGGCACCGTCATCGGATCGGTCGGCTGGATGTCTCCCGAGCAGTTGCACGGCAAGGCAGCGGGCCCGGCTTCCGACGTGTGGGGGTGGGGGGCGGTCGTGGTCTACGCCGCGACCGGTCGGGCGCCCTTCGGGGAGGGGACGCTGGAAGCCCTCGCCTGGCGGATCCAGAGCCACGAACCCGACCTCGAAGGGGTACCCGATTGGTTGCTCCCGGCGCTGCGCCGTGCCCTGGTGAAGGACCCGGCCGCGCGGCCGCCCGCCCGCGAGCTGTTCGCGGCTACCGAGAGCCGGGCGCCGGCGTTCCGGGCCGCCGTCCCCGCACCGGCTATCCCCGCTGCCCCGACCATCCCGGTCGGGCCGCAGAACCATCGGCCGCCGTCGGGGCCCTCGGTCCCGCCCTACCGGCCGCAGCACAACCCCCCGCCGCCGGTCTACCGCGCGCGGGCTCCCGGGCCGCCGGCCGCGCGCAGCCACACCGGGGTGATCGTGACGGTGGCGGTGCTGGCTCTCGTCGGCGTGCTGGCGCTGGTCGCCGTCGTCGTGGCCACCCTCAACAGCGACTCCACCCTGGCAGCGCCGGCCAACTTCAAGGCAGTGGTAACACCGACCGCGGTAGGCCTGAGCTGGGACAAGGTGAAGTCGGCCGATCACTATGCCGTCTACCGCGACGAGAAGGTCATCGACGAGACGGTCCCGGGAACGACGTACTCGGACCCGGCCGGCGCGACCGGC
Organism: Pseudonocardiales bacterium; assembly: GCA_040003795.1. GTDB lineage: Bacteria > Actinomycetota > Actinomycetes > Mycobacteriales > QHCA01 > QHCA01. Next base: position 8,264 of record JBDUBV010000077.1, read on the forward strand.
GCGCACACCTACGCCGTAGCCGCCGTGACGTCATCGGGAAAGGAAGGCGACAAGAGCCCGAAAGTCCCCACCGTGCCCGACACCTCCCCGGGTGACTCGCCGTCGCCGAGTACCTCCTCGGCCAGCCTCAGCGCCGCCGACGAGGCGCTGGCCAACCGCCTGCCCAGTGAGGTCGCGGACTCGACCACCTGCATCCACTACGCCGGATTCAGCAGTGCGGCCACGATCGCCTCGCTGTCGTGCGCGACCGCCACCGGCTCGGTGGGGGGAACGGCACCCGCGCGCATCTACGCCTACCAGGACAGCTCTGCGGCGGCGTTCCACAAGCACTTCGGCGACCTCACCGCCAACTTCACACCGGTGAGCACAGACTGCGACAAACCCCCTGCCCGCGACATCTGGCACTTCAACAGTGACAAGAACACCGTCGTCGGCGCACTGCTGTGTTACACCGACACAGCTGTCAAGAAGCCCACGATCCAGTGGACCTACGACGCTGCCGGCATCGCAGTCGTCGCCGTGGCGGCCGACCAGGACGCGACTGCGCTGAAGGCCTGGTGGGACGACGTCGGCCTGACCCTGGGCTGAACTCGGCTGACCTGAGAGCGGACTCGCCGGCGCGCTCCGTGCAGTCTCCGTGCCGTGGCATTCTCGGTGCCGTGGTGAGGCAACCGACAGGGATGCGTATCGGGCTGGCCGGCCTGGGCCGGATCGGCACCGTCCACGCAGACATCCTGCATGGCATGGATGCGGTCGGCTCCCTCGTCGTGGCCGATGCCGACCCGGCCCGGGCTCGCACAGAGGCCGACCGGCTGGGCGTCGAGGCGCTCGAATCACCGGACGGGCTGTTCTCCGCCGGGCTCGACGGCCTGGTGATCGCCGCATCGACCGGAGCGCATGCGGGCTTGATCATCGCGGCGGTGCGGGCCGGCCTGCCGGTGTTCTGCGAGAAGCCGGTGGCCGAGGGTGCCGAGTCCACCCTGGCGGTGGTCCGGGAGGTCGGAGCCGCACCGGTGCAGATCGGCTTCCAGCGGCGGTACGACGCCGGCTTTGCCGCAGCTCGCGCCGCCGTGGCTGCCGGTGAGCTCGGCTGGATCCACACCGTACGGGCCGGCACCATGGATCCCGCACCCCCGACGCCTGCCTACCTCGCCTCCTCCGGGGGCTTCTTCCGCGACTGCAGCGTGCACGACTTCGACGCGATCCGGTGGGTCACCGGCCGCCAGGTTCGCGAGGTCTACGCGGCCGGCGCCAACCACGGCGCCGGGATGTTCCATGAGCTGGGTGACGTCGACGCGGTCGCCGCCCTGCTCACGCTCGATGACGGTGCCTTCGCACTGGTCTCGGGGACGCGGTACAACGCCGCCGGCTACGACGTACGGCTGGAGGTGCTGGGCTCCAGGCAGGGCATTGCGGTCGGCCTTGACGCCGGGCTCCCCCTGCGCTCGGCCGAGCCGGGGGTCGACTTCCCCGAGGGTCAGGCATACCGCCAGTTCACCGACCGCTTCCGGGCGGCATACATCGCGGAACTGGAAGCGTTCGTCGCGCTCGTCGCCGGTCAGGGCGAGGTCACCTGCACCGTTCATGAGGCACTCGAGGCGTTCTACGTCGCCGAGGCATGTGAGATCTCACGGCGCGAGCGACGCGCGGTATCAATCGCAGAAGTGCGCCGGTAGCGGGGCGGCCGTCGCAGCGGTGGCCGGAACGTCGTCAGGCGGCGGTCACCGACGTCAAGGGACTGTCCGGGATCGAGGAGGTAGACCCGGTCGCGGCGGATCTGCCGGTCGACCGAGAGGATCGCCGGGCCGACGACCTGGTGATGAGCCGGGCCTGCGGGGCGAGGTCGAGCAACTCCTAGAGCGTGTCGACCGCCTCGACGAGGCGACGGAGGACGAGGGGAATCCCGTGTCGATCAGCACCCGTTGCTCCGCGGCGAGGAAGTAGGCGTTGATCGGCAGCACCCCGAGCCCTGGCACGGGGACACAGTCCTGCAGTGCCGTCACATCGCCGGGTGAGCTGGCGGACGCGCATCGTGCGACCCTGGTGCCGTGAGCGACCCCAGCCTCAATACCGGCAGTCACGACCTCGCCGTCACTCCTGCCCTGGCGGCGTTCATGTCCGGCCACTGGGCCGACCCCTCGGCCGGCGACAGCGACCTCGCACCCGTGGCGGCTTGGGCGGCCAAGCGGCGAGCACGGCTCTCCGAAGCGTTTCCCGGCGAGCGGATCGTCGTGCCGTCGGGTTCCTACCTCACCCGCTCCTCCGACCAGGACCACCGTTTCCGGCCGCACTCCGACCATGTGTGGCTGACCGGGTCGCAGGTCTCCGACGCCGTACTCGTGCTGGAGCCGCAGGGCACACGGGGGCACGAGGCCACGCTGTACCTGCGCCCCAGGGCGGACCGGTGGAGCAGCGACGAATTCTGGCGCGACCGCCGTTACGGCGAGCTGTGGGCCGGTCGCCGGCCCTCGCTGGGCGAGGTGGCGGCGCAGCTTGACCTGCCCACCCGCCACCTCGACGACCTGCCTGCGGCGCCGGCGCGGGACAGGGCGAGTGACGCCGAGCTGGCCGCCGTCCTCTCCGAGCTGCGGCTGGTCAAGGACCCCTGGGAGCTCGAGCAGCTCACCGACGCGGTCGACATCACCGTCCGCGGCTTCACCGACGTCGCCCGCGAGCTGCCCACGGCCATCGAGCTCGGCGAGCGGTGGATCGAGGGCACCTTCTGGCGCCGGGCCCGGCTGGAGGGCAACGACGTTGGCTACTCCTGCATCGTGGCCGGCGGCCCGCATGCGACGACCCTGCACTGGATCGGCAACGACGGGCCGGTGCGCCCAGACGAATTGCTCCTGCTGGACATGGGAGCGGAGAACCGCTCGCTCTACACCGCCGACGTGACCCGCACCTGGCCGGTGTCGGGCAGCTTCACGCCGGTGCAGCGCGACCTTTACACGCTGGCCTACCTTGCGCAGTCCGCCGGCATCACTGCCGTCCGGCCGGGGGCGCGCTTCCGCGACTTCCACAACGCCGCCATGGGCGTCCTCGCGCACGGGCTGGCCGATCTGGGGCTGCTGCCGTGCCCGGTGGAGGAGGCCCTCGACGAGACCTCGACCGTCTACCGGCGCTGGACGTTGTGCGGGTCCGGGCACATGCTCGGGCTCGATGTGCATGACTGCGGCCAGGCCCGCGCAGGTGCCTACCTCGACGGCGTGCTCGAGCCCGGCCACGTGCTCACCGTCGAGCCCGGGCTGTACCTGCAGGCCGAGGACCTGCTGCTGCCGCCGGAGCTGCGCGGCATCGGGATCCGCATCGAGGACGACCTGGTCGTCACTGACACCGGCTCCCGGATGCTCTCGGCCGGCCTGCCACGTTCTCCCGAGGCTGTCGAGGCGTGGCTGGGGTCACTCGCTCCCTGATGCCACCGGCGTCCCGGTGGTCGCGGCGAGCTCCGCGTACGCCGATGACAACCGCCCGGTGAGCGGCCCGGGGGCGCCGTCGCCGATGACCCGCCCATCGATCAGGATCACGGGGGCCAAGCCGCCCATGGTGCCTGTCACGAACACCTCCCCGGCGGTATACAGGTCGGTCAGGGACCAGTCGCCGTCCTCGCACGGGATGCCCTCGGCCACGCAGATGTCGATCACCGCGGCGCGCGTGATACCCGCGGGGCAGGCCCGCGTGGTCGGAGTCCGCACGCCGTCCTCCCGTACGAAGAATACGTTGGTGGCGTTGGTCTCGGCCAAAAATCCTGCGTCGTCCAGCAGCAGCGCGTCGTCGGCGCCGGCGACGTTGGCCTCCACCTTGGCCAGGATCGAGGTGAGCAGGTTGGTGTGGTGGATCTTGGGATCGAGGACGTCCGGCCGGCTGCGCCGCACCGACGAGGTGACCAGGGTGATGCCGCCCTGGTCATAGACCGGCGACTTGTGCTCGGCCAGCACGATGAGCGTCGGGCCGCTCTGGTTGA
>JBDUBV010000218.1:0-3615 GCA_040003795.1 Pseudonocardiales bacterium
GTGCGCAGCGCCTCGGCGGAGAAGGCGACCGGCTCCTCCATGGCGGTCAGGGCCAGCAACTGCAACATGTGGTTCTGCAGCACGTCACGGGCGGCGCCGGCCGAGTCGTAGAAGCCGGCCCGGCCGCCGATGCCGACGTCCTCGGCCATGGTGATCTGCACGCAGTCGACGTAGTGGGAGTTCCACACCGGCTCGAACAGGGTGTTGGCGAAGCGCAGGGCAAGCAGGTTCTGGACCGTCTCCTTGCCCAGGTAGTGGTCGATACGGAAGACGTCCTGTGCGGTGAACACGCTGTCGACGAGCTCGTTGAGCTCCCGGCTGCTGGCCAGGTCGTGGCCGAACGGCTTCTCCACGACGACCCGCCGCCAGCCGCCCGAGGCGTCGTTGTCGGCCATCCGCGTACGAGCGAGCTGTTTGAGCACGACAGGAAAAGCGGCCGGGGGGATCGACAGGTAGAAGGCGGCGTTGCCGGCGATGCCGTGACTGTCCTCCAGGGCGCGCAGGCCGTCCGCCAGGGTGTCGAAGGCAGCGTCATCGTCGAAGGAACCGGATACGAAGCGCACGCTGTCGGACAAGCGCTGCCACACATCGTCTCGCCACGGGGTGCGGGCGTGCTCCTTTGCCGACTTCTTCGCCAGGTCGGCGAAGTCGCCGTCGCCCCAGTCCCGGCGGGCGAACCCCAGCAGGGCGAATCCTGGCGGGAGTAGACCGCGGTTGGCCAGGTCGTAGACCGCCGGGATCAGCTTCTTGCGCGCCAGGTCACCGGTGACCCCGAAGACCACCAGGGCGCACGGGCCGGGCACCCTGGGCAGCCGCCGGTCGGCGGGGTCACGCAGGGGGTTGCTGTGGGCGGCCGGGTCGGTGGCGCGTTCGGTCATCGCACCGCCTGCAGCAGCTGCCGCAGCCCTTCGGCGCGATCGGTCAGGTGCAGGTGCAGGAGCGGGCGGCCGCGCCCCGTCAGGGCCTCCCGGTCGCCGGCGGCCTGGGCCGCCTGCAGGGCGCCGAAGGTGTAGTCGCGCCCTGGGATCGGCAAATCCTGCTGCACCGCACCGGTCACCTGCAGGAAGGCACCCACCGCGGGGCCGCCCTTGTGGTACTGCCCGGTGGAGTGCAGGAAGCGGGGGCCCCAGCCGAAGGTCACCGACCGCTCGGTGCGCCCGGCGAGGACGTCGCGCAGACCCGCGGCGGCGCCGTCGGCCCGGCGGTCGAGGTAGGCCATGACGGCGAGGTAACCCCGGGCAGGGACGCCCTCGAGCAGGGCGCGGACCACTCCGGGCACGTCCTTGGCGGCACCGACCAGCCGCGGGTCGGCGTAGACCTCGACCGCGCCGTCGACCAGGATCGGGGATTGCTCTGGCCGGCCCGACTGCAGGATCCGGGCCGTGTTCTCCTTGGACTCCGTGACGTTGGGCTGGTCGAACGGGTTGATACCCATGATCCGGCCGGCCACTGCGGTCGCGTACTCCCATGCCAGGAACTGCCCGCCGAGTGCACCGGACACATTGCTGTGCGCCGCCCCCGAGTCCGCCGGCGGGCCCAGCACCACCAGGTGCCGGTCGGACCCGGGCTGCGCGCCCGGGCCGCCCGGGCCGCCGACCACGACCGGGAGCAACCCGCGGCCCTGCTTTCCGGTGGACTCGGCGATCAACTGCTCGGCCCAGTCACCGAACCCGGAGATGCCGGAACCACCGTCGGCGAGCACCACCTTGTCGAGGCCGGCATTGCCGGCGCCACCGAGCACCGCACCGAGCTCGAGTGCGGGGTTGCCGGTGCTCCCGGCGAGGACCGCCGAGAGGGCAGCCGCCTCGTCGAGCAGGGCTGACACGTCGGCACCGGCCAGCGCGCTCGGGACCAGTCCGAAGGCCGTCAGCGCGCTGTAGCGGCCCCCGACCTCGGGGTCGGCGAGGAAGATCTCACGGAAGCCTTCGGCCCGCGCAGTGTGCTCGAGCGGTGACCCGGGGTCGGTCACCGTCACGAACCGGCGACCGGGGTCGGTGACCCCGGCGTCGCGGAACGCCTGGGTGTAGGCCCGGCGGTGGCTGTCGGTCTCGATGGTGCCGCCGGACTTCGACGACACGACGACGAGGGTGCGCTCCAGCCGGTCGGACAGGGCGGCACGCACCTGTCCGGGGTCGGTGGTGTCGAGCACGGTCAGCTCCACGCCGGCGGTCTTGCAGATGACCTCGGGGGCCAGGGAGGAGCCACCCATGCCGGCCAGCACGATGTGGTCGAGACCTTCCTCGGCGAGTTCGCCGCGCAGGGCGGCGAGTCGGCCGAGGAGCTCGCGCGACGTGGCCGGCGCATCGAGCCAGCCCAGCCGGATGCCGGCCTCGGCGCGGGCATCGGGACCCCACAGCGTCGGGTCCTTGGCGGCGAGGGCGGTCGCCAGCCCGTCCTCGACCAGTGGGGCCAATGCGCTGTCGCGGGCCTGCACGAGCGGGTCACCGGAGACGGTGACCTCGACGCCCCCGCCTGAACTCATCGGGCCGCCCGCTTCAACTGCTCCTTGACGGTCGCGGTCAGCTCGGCGAAGGAGTCCTCGAACTTCTTGACCCCCTCGTCCTCCAGCGCCTGCACCACGTCGTCGTAGTCGATGCCGAGCGCACCGAGCCGGTCGAGAGCCTGCTTGGCGTCCGCGTAGGCCCCGGTGACGGTGTCGCCGCGGAGCACGCCGTGGTCGGCCACCGCATCAAGGGTTGCCTCAGGCATGGTGTTGACGACCCCGGGAGCGACCAGGTCGAGCACGTAGCGCGTGTCCTCGTACGCGGGGTCCTTGACGCCGGTGGAGGCCCAGAGCGGTCGCTGCGGCTGCGCACCCTTGGCTGCCAACCCCTTCCAGCGCTGGCTGCCGAACACCTTCTCGTAATGCTCGTAGGCCAGCCGCGCGTTGGCGATCGCGGCGGCACCGCGCAGCTCCTTTGCCTCGGGGGACCCGAGCTTGTCCAGCCGCTTGTCGACCTCGGTGTCGACCCGCGAGACGAAGAAAGACGCGACCGACTGCAGCCGGCTCACGTCGTTGCCGGCTGCGGCGGCTTGCTCGACGCCGTCGAGGAAGGCCTCCATCACCTCGTCGTAGCGGACCAGGGAGAAGATCAGCGTCACGTTGACGCTGATCCCCGCGGCGAGGGTCTGCGTGATCGCCGGCAGGCCCTCCTTGGTCGCCGGGATCTTGATGAACAGGTTGGGCCGGTCCACGAGCCACCACAGCGCCTTGGCCTCGGCGACGGTGCGCTCGCAGTCGTGCGCTATGCGCGGGTCGACCTCGATGGACACCCGCCCGTCGCGGCCGTCGGAGGACTCGTAGGCGGTGCTCAGGACGTCGCAGGCCCAGCGGACGTCGTAGGTCATGATCGAGCGCATGGCCTCGTCGACGTCGACCTTGCGCGCCGCCAGGTCGCGTGCCTGCTCGTCGTAGGACGACCCCTTCTCCAATGCCTTGGCGAAGATCGTCGGGTTGGTGGTCACGCCCACGACGTGCCGCTTGTCCACCAGGGACCGCAGGCTCCCGGTGACCAGGCGCTCGCGGCTCATGTCGTCGAGCCAGATCGCCACCCCGGCGTCGGAGAGTTCGGCCAGAACGTCGCTCATCTGATCCTCCTTATTTGTCATCCCGCT
>JBDUBV010000078.1:0-12180 GCA_040003795.1 Pseudonocardiales bacterium
CTATTCGCCAAGTTCGACTCCGAGGTCGACCCGATCGGCAGCGAGATCGACGTCAGCGGCCCGGATTCCTTCGTGAAGGAGACCACAAAGGCCCGCCTCATCTACATTCGTGAGTTCGGTTATGCGATCGCCCATAGGCCGAGAGGGTTGTACAAGGACTGGAACTTCATGAATTTCGTGTCGCCGGATATGGTGAACGCGGCGAAAATGAAGGCAGTTAGTTCGGGCGAAGGACCGGTACCGACAGTCGACGTCAACGAGGTCCATGCCTTGCCGCAACCCACGGTCGTTCCGCTACCGGTCCCGGCACCTCCGCGGGGCTGATTGCGTGGACAGGGGTGGCCCACGCTTAGCCGGATCTGCTGTGTAACGGCAGGGGTGAGACGGTCGACAAGCCGTCATGCACCATTTGTCATTGCAACGATGTCGGATCGTCCCGGTGACATGCTGATCAAAGAACCTGATCGGCGCTTCACCCCGGCGGTCGCGGTGCCGACGGGTATGGCATGGCTCGCGGCACACCACGCTCCGGCCGCTCGATCCGGCTGACCTTGGCTACCCTGATCGGCTGCCTTGTCGTGTTCGGACTGGCTCTGCAGCAGCGCTGGGGCGGTGCAAGCGCGACCACCGTTGTGGACGACGTCGGTGAGTTGGCGTTCGCGTGGGCCACCGCGGCCATCACGTTCGTCACGTGTCGCCGGTCCGCCGGCCGGCGGCGCCGCAGCTGGGCTGCCGTTACCATCGCACTGGCGGCGTGGGGAGCCGGCGAGCTCGTCTGGTCCTACAACGACCTGGTCGCCGATCGGGCCAGCCTGTTCCCCTCGTGGGCTGACGCGGGTTACCTCGTCTTCCCTGTGGCGGCGATGGTCGCCCTGTGGTGCTATCCCGGTGCCGGGAGCGGCACGCACGCCCGTACCCGCCTCGTGCTCGACGGCGCCATCGCTGCCGCCTCCCTGCTGGTGCTCAGCTGGGTGACGACCCTCGGGGCGGTATTGCATGCCGGAGGGGACAGCGCCTTCGCCTTCGCCGTTTCGCTGTCCTACCCGCTCAGCGACCTCGCCCTGCTCACCGTCGCGATCCTGGTGCTCGCCCGCTCGGCAGCGCGCCGGCGACTGCCGCTGGCGCTGATGAGCCTGGGCATGGTCGCCATGGCCGTTAGCGACAGCGCCTTCACCTATCTGCAGGCGAAGGGGTCGTACAAAAACCCCCTCACCGACCTGGGCTGGCCCGTCGCGTTCGTCCTCATGGCGATGGCGGCGCTGGCCGACCGGGGGGCGGCCGAGCACCAGGACGTCGAGGCGATGCCGTCACGGCTGCGGATATTCCTGCCCTACGCCGCGCTGCCCGTGGCGGGGATCGTCGTCGGCCGGCAGCTGATTACCGGCGAGCCGATCTCCCCGATGGAGCAGGTCAACGTGGTGGTCCTCGTGACCCTCATCTTCATGCGGCAGATCGTCTTCCTGGCCGAGAACAGCCGGCTGGTCGCTGAGGTGCGGATCCGCGAGGAGCAGTTGCAGTACCAGGCGTTCCACGACCCGCTGACCGGGCTGGCCAACCGCGCGCTCTTCGGTGACCGGCTGGCACACGCCGTCGACCTGCACCGCAGGGATGCCAGGCCGGTGTCGGTAGTCCTCATCGACCTCGACGACTTCAAGCTCGTCAACGACACGCTCGGGCACCCGGCCGGCGACGAGTTGCTCGTCAAGGTCGGCGAACGGCTGCTGGCCTGTTCGCGTGCTGCCGACACCGTCGCGCGTTTCGGCGGGGACGAGTTCGCCCTGCTCCTGGAGGCCGGCTCGGAAGCCCCGGAGATGGTGCCCGCGCGCCTCATGGCGGCGTTCAGCCAGCCCTTCCGCCTCCACGCCGGGACGGTACGGATAACGGCCAGCCTCGGGCTTGCGGCTGATTCCCCCGACACCCGGGAGTTGTCGGCCGTGGAGATCCTGAGGGACGCCGACATCGCCATGTACGCCGCCAAGCGCCTCGGCAAGGGCAGATCTGCCATCTTCAATCCGGACATGCGCGGGCTGGAGGCCGACGACCTCGCCCTGCGGGCGGATCTCGGCACGGCGATCGAGCAGGGGCAGATCTACGTTGCCTACCAGCCGATCCGCGATCTGCAGACGCACCAGCTGTGGGGGGTCGAGGCGCTGGCGCGATGGCGCACCGACCGGGTCGGCGAGGTGACCGCCGACCGGTTCATCCCGCTCGCCGAGCGGGCCGGGCTCGTCTCCGCCATCGACGACAGCGTCCTGGACCAGGCTGTCGGACAGTACGGCGAGTGGCTGCGGGCCGGCCTCGACACCCCGCTCATGCTGTCGGTCAACGTCTCCGCCGGCCGGCTGGCCGACCCTGGCTACAGCGCAGATGTCGCGACCGTCCTGGGCCGCGATGGCGTGCCGGCCGAGCGCCTGATCATCGAGATAACCGAAAGCAGCCTGATGACCGACCTGGGCGCTGCCGTCGCCATCGCCCGAAGCCTGCAGGCGCTCGGTGTCTCTGTGGCGATCGACGACTTCGGCACCGGTCACTCCTCCCTTGCCGTTCTGGACGCCCTCCCCGTGGCGCTGCTCAAGATCGATCAGTCCTTCGCCCGCAAGACGGCCCAGGAGACTGGAACGGCGCTGCTCACCGGCATCGTGGAGATGAGTCGCGCCATGGGGGTCATCCCGATCGCGGAGGGGATCGAGACCCTCGACGAGCAGGAGGTGCTGCGCAGCGTCGGCTGTCGCCTGGGACAGGGCTACCTCCTGGGCAGGCCTACCACTGCCGCCGCCATCGCCGTACTGCTGGTCGATCCGACGGTCGGATCACAGCCCCGCGCCGTCACAATCTGAGCCACCACAGCGCAGAACGGTGCTGGCGCCGTTTCGGCGCCGCAACCCCGTTGGGTACGCTGGCCGGGATTCCGCCCCCTTAGCTCAGTCGGCAGAGCGTCTCCATGGTAAGGAGAAGGTCTACGGTTCGATTCCGTAAGGGGGCTCGACCACCGGCGGCCCGCCGGTGCCCGGCGGTGTAGCTCAGCCTGGCAGAGCAAGCGGCTCATAATCGCTGTGTCGCCGGTTCAAATCCGGCCACCGCTACGTTTTGCGCTCCATCCGCACGGCTTGAAAGTCGTCGCCGCGTTTCCCCGGTGTGCCACGCTGAGCTACCCTGAAATCCCTGTCCAGCCTGAACCCATACGAAAGGGGCACACGTTGGCAGCGACAGATGTCCGCCCCAAGATCACAATGGCCTGCAACGTCTGCAAGCATCGTAACTACATCACCCGTAAGAACCGCCGGAACGATCCCGACCGGATGGAGCTGCAGAAGTTCTGTCCGAATTGCCGCGCGCATACCGCCCACCGGGAGACGCGCTGAGCCTGTTGAGCGGCGCCCGTCGCTGTCGATGTGATCAGGGGTGTTGTTGATGCCCGATGACCCGCAGGGTCCGCGCGTCGAAGATCCCTGGCTGCCCGACGACACCTACTCCCACGGCGAGGCCGGCGGGTCCGACGGCTCCACCGACGCCAAGGATGACAGCGAGCCGTTCTGGCGCTCGGAGTCCTGGCTGCTCGAGCCGCTCACCGATGACCCGAAGGCGCCTTCGGTCAACACCGACTTCGACTGGGGCAGTGGCGGCGGCTCCCTGACGGATGCGCCCCCGTCCCACGACGAACCGGCCTCCTGGGAGACCTCCCCGTTCTGGGAGAGTCCGGTCTGGGACACCAACTCCACATGGGAGAGCGCCGCTCCCACCGAGAGCGCGGACGTGCCCGCCTACGATCAGCCCGCCCGCGACACCTCCGGCTTCGAGGCCCCGGCGTCGGATGACCGCTCGTCGGACAATGCGCCTGACTCGGCCGACCGCGCGCCGCAGCCGGCTACCGACCCCGAGGTCACCGGGGGGTACGAAACGGCGGTGGCCTACGACAACGCTGCGACCTACGAGCCGACGGCCGCCTACGACGGTCCTGCCGCGATCGACTGGGACGCGCTGGGCAAGGACGACGACGACCCGGTCGGCTGGAACGACCTCTACGCCGGTGATACGGCCGAGAAGTGGCCTGCGTTCTCCCCCGAGAGCGACGACGGTGAGCGCCCCGCGGAGACCGGCGAGTCCGCCGCGGAGCGCCCGTCGCCGTTGCGCGACAACCCCCACCACGAGAAGGGCCTCGAGCCGCGCGCGGTCTCCGCCAATGCCACCGACTTCGCGGCCCAGAAGACCGCGACCACCAACGACGACCCACCCAACGGCGGCTTGCCCGCTGCGGTCTACCGCTTTACCGGCGGCCACGTCCGGTTGAAGCCCAGCAAGGAGGAGCGGCGGCGCCGCCGGTGCGAGGACGACATCCGCCGCAGCATCGCCGGGCTGCGCCAGATCACCTTCACCAACCCCAAGGGGGGCAGCGGCAAGACGACCGCGGCGCTGCTGACCAGCATTACGCTGGGGCAGTTGCGCGGCGGCTACATCCTTGCCTGGGACAACAACGAGACGCAGGGCACGCTGGGCGTCCGGGCCCGGCCTGACCATCACGCCAACACGGTGCGCGACCTGATCGCCGACCTGCCGTCGTTCTCCGGTCCGGTGCCCGGCCGGGTCGGCGACCTCGCGAAGTACATCCGCTCGCAGGGCGACGCGATGTACGACGTGCTGGCCTCCGACGAGCAGGCCACCGCGGGCGAAATGATGACCGCCGCCGCCTTCCAGGCGGTGCGCGAGGTGGTGGGTCGCTTCTACAAGTTGATATGCGTCGACACCGGCAACAACGTGCGGGCCGCCAACTGGGCCGCCGCGATCGACAGCACCGACCAGCTGGTGGTGACCTCGAGCGTGCGGTGGGAATCGGCATACAGCGCCTCGCGGATGCTCGACTACCTCGAGCAGTCCGGCCGTGGTGATCTGGTGGCCAATGCGGTCACCGTGCTGACGATGCCCCGGTCGATCAAGGGCCTCAACCTGCCGCAGGTGGAGACGCACTTCAGCGTGCGCACCCGCGAGGTGCTGCACGCGCCGTTCGACCCGCAGCTGGACAACGGTGACCAGATCCGGATGTCCAGGCTCTCCGAGGAGACCCGTCAAGCGTGGTTGGAGATCGCCGCGGCGATTGCCCGCGGCCTGTAGCCAATGCCTCTCGACCCGACCTTCATCGGCAAGTCCTACCCGCCGACCGAGCCCTACGAGGTCGGCCGGGAGAAGATCCGGGAGTTCGCCGAGGCGATCGGCGACGCCAACCCGGCCTATCGCGACCGGGCGGCCGCCCGGGCCCTTGGCCATCCCGACGTCGTAGCGCCGCCGACCTTCCCCATCGTGATGGCGATGCGCGCCGCTGCGCAGGTCACCTTCGACCCGGCCCTGGGCCTGGACTACACCCGCGTCGTGCACGGCGAGCAGCACTTCAGTTACAGTCGGCCGGTCTACGCCGGCGATGTCCTCACCGTGGCAGTTACCGTCGACGACATCCGGACGGCAGCGGGCAACGACATCATCACCACCCGCGGTGAGATCTCCACTGCCGACGGCGAGCACGTGGTCACCGCGCTTTCTACGCTGGTCGCCCGGGCCCCCGAGGGGCCGGCCGGCTCGTGACAGCGACCGTCCGCTACGTCAACGTCGAGGTCGGCACCGAGTTGCCGGCCCAGAGCTTCCCGGTCGAGCGGGTCAACCTGGTGATGTACGCCGGTGCCTCCGGCGACTTCAACGTCATCCATTGGAACGAGCGGATCGCCAACTCGGTCGGGCTGCCCAACGTCATCGCGCACGGCATGTTCACCATGGCGCAGGCTGCCAGGGTGGTCACCGACTGGGCGGGCGACCCCGGCGCCGTCGTGGACTACGGCGTGCGCTTCACCAAACCCGTCGTCGTACCCGATGACGACGCCGGCGCGCTCCTGCAGGTCTCCGGTGTGGTGACGGAGAAGGCCGGAAACAATGAGGTAGTCGTCGAGCTCACCGTGCGATGCGGCGAAACCAAGGTGCTGGCCAAGTCACGCGCCCGGGTCCGCCTCGGGTGAGCGATCCTCCTCAGGAGGTGACTGGGCTGGCGCAGCGCCGGGCAGCGGCCCGGGCTGCGCGGGACTTCGCCGGGGCCGACTCCCTGCGGGCAGAGATCGCCGAGCTGGGGTGGGCCGTGGCCGACCGCTCCGAGGGCTTCGACCTGCGCCCCAGGCCGCCGTACGACGTGGCGCCCACCGCCCGAGACCTGCCAGACCGCTCCGCCGACCCGGACACCCGCCGGGCCAGCGTCGGGGTGATCGTTGACGGCTGGCCCGAGGACCTGCGTGCGTTCGCCACGGCGTTCCTGGCGCACGCGCCGGCTGGCGTGATCCTGCTCGCCCTGGACATCGACAATCGCGACGGTGCCGGTGACGTGCTGCACTCCCTGGCCGCCGCGCACCCCGGCCGGATCGTGGAGTTCCACGTCGAGCGCCCGCCGGGTTGGGGCGCGGCGGTCGCGGCCCTGGTCCGGGCTGACACCGCCGCCGTCCATGTCATGGCGGACCTGTCCACCATCTTCGACGGCGACGCGATCAGCCCGCTGCTGGCCGAGCTCGACGATCCGTCCGTGGTCGGTTCGGGGTGGCGCGGGGTGCGGGTGGGCGGGGACTGGCTGTCCTTCGACGACGCCCCACCAGGCGACGTGGAGGCTGTGCTGGGCTACCTCTTCGCGGTGCGCCGGGCCGCGCTGCTGGCGGTGCCCCCGCATCCCAAGGCCCGGTTCTACCGCAACGCCGACATGGAGCTGTCTCTTGCGCTGCGGCTGGCCGGCCTGGGCCGGCTGACGGTGCCGGCGGCCGGCCTGCCCGTGCACCAGGCGCGGCACCGGGGTTACCACAACTCCGATCCGGCCTTCCGGGACAAGGAGTCCAAGCGCAACTATGACCGCCTCCTGCAGCGGTTCCGGGGGCGCGAGGAGTTGCGCCTGCCCGGCGGCTAGCGTGGTGATCATGCGGCGGCTGTGCTGTCTGTTGGGCTTGGTCCTGGCGCTGACGGGGGTCGCGGGCTGTCTTCCGCACAAGCACGTCGCCCAGCCCCGGGCCCAGGCGACGCCGTCGCTGTCGCCGTCGCCGACCGCAGAGACCCAACCGTCGGCCGGCACCGAGCCAGGATGCCCTGCGACCTACCTTCCCCCGGACCCGAAGCGCCCGTCGGTGACGCTGAGCTTCGACCTGTCTGCCGACCGCCGCACCGTCACCGGCCACGAGAAAATCAGGTTCAACCCCGACCTGCCGGTCAGTGAGGTCGTGTTCCGCCTGTGGCCCAACGGGGTGAGCGCGCCGGCCGGGACCTCGCTCCGCGTGAGCTCCATCACCACCGCGGGTGGGGCCGGCACCCTCGCCGCAGAGTCCCTCGGCGGCAAGCCGGGCACCCAGGGAACGCTGATCTCTGCACCCCTGAGCCACACCGCCCCGGCCGGCGAGGCCGTCACCGCCGACGTCACCTTCACGCTGGTCCTGCCGACGCCGCACTTCGAGCGCTGGGGCTCCTCCGGTGTCACGGCCTGGTGGGCCAGCGGCCACCCGGTCCTCGCCTGGGAGCGCGGGCACGGCTGGCAGCGCCAGCCGGCGGTGCAGTTCCCCTCCGAGGCGACGGTCAGCGAGGCGGCGACCACCGCGCTGACGGTCACGACCCCGGCCGGCGACACCGTGCTCATGACAGGCATCACTCAGGCGCCCGCGCCGATCGCCGGTGGCCGCCTGCGATGGCATTCCACCGCTGACGCCGCGCGCGACGTCAGCGTGACGGTCAGCCACTTCACAGTACGAAGGGCAGCCGTCGCCGGGGTGGCCGTCAGCGTCGGCATCGCCTCGGAGGTGCGCGGCGACGCCGACGGCTTGCTGCGGCAGACCAGGCGCTCGATCGAGGCGTTGGTGCAGAGGTACGGCCCGTTCCCCTATCCCGACCTCGTGATTTCGGCCCTGCCGGGGCTGTCCTCCGGCGGGATCGAGTATCCCGGTGCCATCCAAGTGGGCCCGCAGCGGTGGGACGTGGTGCTGCCGCACGAGGTTGCCCACGAGTACTTCTACGGCATGGTCGGTGACAACCAGGCCCGCGACCCCTGGCTCGACGAGGCCTTTGCCACCTATTCCGAGGCCCTGATCAACGGTGACCAGGCGCAGTATCTGCCCGCCATCATCCTGCCGGGGCCGGTCGGAGCCACCATGGCTTCCTGGGGCGACGACGAGACCGGCTACTACGGCACCATCTACAGCAAGGGGGCGGCCGCGTTGCTGACCGCCCGGACGGCGGCCGGCCCGGCGGCCTTCGACGCCGCCATCCGTTGTTACGTACGCGCCAACGCCTGGACCGTCGCGACCCCCGACGACGTGGCCCGGTCGCTCAAGGACCTCCCGGCCGCCCTGGCCGTCCTTCGCAAGGCCGCCGCCCTGCCGTGAGCTCGGCCGCGTCGTTGCGGCCCGGGGCTCTGCTGGTCCGGCGAGGGTCACTCGGCGGCTTGCGCGCGTCTCGGGTTCCTGGTGGCGACCTGCCGGCCGTCAGTCGACCGCATCCCGGCCGATGTCGGCCACGGTCGGCCGACCGGCCAGCGCCATCGTGTGCTCCAAGTCGCGGGTCAGCATGCTGAGTACGTGCTCGACGCCGTCGGCGCCGCCGACAGCAAGCCCCCACAGCACCGGGCGGCCGACGAGCACCGCGTCAGCGCCGAGAGCCAGGGCGATGAACACGTCGCGCCCGCGGCGTACCCCGCCGTCGACAAGCACCGGGCACCGGCCCGCGACCGCACCCACGACCTCGGGCAGGGCGCGCAGGCTGGCGATGCCGCCGTCGAGCTGGCGGCCGCCGTGGTTGGACACGATGATGCCGTCCATCCCGTGCTCGACCGCCAGGGCGGCATCCGCCGCCGTGACGACGCCCTTGAGCAGCAGTGGCAGGTCGGTGAGGCTGCGCAGCCAGCCGAGGTCGGACCAGGTGATGGTCTGGTCGAAGATGTCGGCGGCCGTCGCGGCCAGGGCCGACACCCCCTCCCCGCGCCGGTGGCTGGGCGCCGCGGCCAGGTCGGCGCTGAGGTTGCGCGGCTGCGTCCCCGGGGCGACCGCGAAGCTGTTGCGCTCGTCGCGCAGCCTGCGCCCGAGCCGCGGCGTGTCCACGGTGAGCACGAGGGCGCGGCAGCCTGCCGACCGTGCCCGCGCCGTCATGTCGGCGACCATGCCGCGGTCGCGCAGCAGGTAGAGCTGGAACCACATCGGCACGTCGACGGCGGCAGAGATCTCCTCGATGGGCCGGCTTGACAGCGTGCTCGCAACGAGCAACGAGCCGGCGGCCGCCGCCCCGCGGGCCGTCGCCGGCTCCGCGTCGGGGTGCACCTGAGCGTGGAAGGCGGTGGGCGCCACGATGATCGGTGACCGCAACGTGCTGCCGAGCACGGTCGTGGTGGTGTCGCACCGCGACACGTCGACGAGCACTCGCGGCCGGATACTGGTCCGGTCGAACGCCGCGCGGTTGGCGTGCAGGGTCAGCTCGGCACCGGCCCCGCCCTCGATGTAGTCCCACACGGGGGCCGGGAGCCGTTCGCGCGCGAGCGGCTCGTAGTCCTCGACGCACACGATCGGCATGACAGTCGCGCTATCTGGCCTCGGCGAACAGCTTGCCCAATCGTCCGACTCCCTCGGCCAGGTCGTCGTCGCCGAGGGCATAGGACAGCCGGAAGTAGCCCGGCGTGCCGAACGCCTCCCCGGGGACCACGGCCACCTCGGCCTCCTCGAGGACGAGCGCCGCCAAATCGAGCGAGGTGGCGGGCACCCGGCCGCGCAGCGGACGCCCGAGCAGCCCGCGCACCGAGGGGTAGCAGTAGAACGCACCCAGCGGCTCCGGGCAGGTGATCCCCTCGATGTCGCCCAGCATCGCGGTCATCGTCCGCCGCCGCCGGTCGAAGGCCGCGCGCATCTCGGCCACGGCTGATAGGTCACCGGAGACCGCGGCCAGCGCCGCGACCTGCGCGACGTTGCCGACGTTGGAGGTCGCGTGGGAGTGCAGGTTGGTGGCCGCCTTGACGACGTCGGTCGGGCCGATCATCCAGCCGACCCGCCAGCCGGTCATCGCGTAGGTCTTGGCCACCCCGTTGACCACCACGCACCGGTCGGCGAGCTCGGGCACCAGCACCGGGATGGAGGACTGCACGGCGTCGCCGTACACGAGGTGCTCGTAGATCTCGTCGGTGACCACCCACAGCCCGCGCCCGAGCGCCCAGCGCCCGATGGCCTCGACCCCGGCGGGCGGGTAGACCGCCCCGGTCGGGTTGGAGGGGGAGACGAAGACCAGCAGCTTGGTGCGTTCGGTGCAGGCGGCATCGAGCTGCTCGACCGAGGCGAGATAGCCGGTTGACTCGTCGGTGACGACCTCGACCGGCACGCCGCCGGCCAGCCGGATCGACTCCGGGTAGGTCGTCCAGTACGGCGTCGGCAGCAGCACCTCGTCGCCCGGGTCGAGCAGCGTGGCGAATGTCTCGTAGAGTGCCTGCTTGCCCCCGTTGGTGATCAGCACCTGGTCGGCCTGCACGGCATAGCCGGAGTCCCGCATCGTCTTGGCGGCCACCGCCTCACGCAGCTCGGGCAGGCCGCCGGCCGGGGTGTAGCCGTGGTAGCGCCGTTGCCCGCATGCGGCCTGGGCCGCCGCTACGATGTGCGCCGCGGTGGGGAAGTCGGGCTCGCCGGCACCGAAGATGATCACCGGGGCCCCTGCTGCCCGCATCGCCTTGGCTTTGGCGTCCACGGCGAGGGTGGCCGACTCGGTGATGGCGCCGATACGCGCGGAGACCCGACTGGACGTCGTCATGTCGCCATCGTCGCAGACAGGCTCCGGTGGCAGCGGCGGTACGGTTGGGTCGGGCCACGCCGAACCCGTACACTTCAATCCTTGGGGTGTCCTGGCCTTCCTGCCTGCGCTGTTCAGGGACAGGGTGCTCCGAAGGGGCGTGGCTCAATTGGTTAGAGCACCGGTCTCCAAAACCGGCGGTTGCAGGTTCGAGTCCTGCCGCCCCTGCGCCCGTACCATCACCAGCCCGACCCGACCGACATGAAGAGGATCTCGTGACCCAGACGAGCGGGGGGGCAACCCAGACCCCCAGGAAGCCACCGGCCGACCTGGCCAGCGACGCCGACCGACCCAACCCGTTTCGCCGGCTCGCCCGGTTCTACCGGGAGGTCGTCGCCGAGCTGCGCAAGGTCATCTGGCCGACCCGGCGCGAGCTGGTGACCTACACCACCGTGGTGGTCGTCTTCGTGTCGATCATCGTGGCCATCGTCGCCGGCCTCGACCTCGGCTTTGCCAAGCTCGTTCTCATCGTGTTCGGCTGATGCCGCCCGCCTCCGTACCACCACCGAAAGTGAGCCACCGCGTGTCCGAGTTGGACCAGTCCAGCACCGCCGTAGGCGACGTGCCCGAGGCACGAGCGCCCGAGGGCGACGTGCCCGAGAGTGACCCGGTCGAGCCGGCCGAGGAGGTCGACCCGGT
The DNA here is from genome assembly GCA_040003795.1 of Pseudonocardiales bacterium. Lineage (GTDB taxonomy): Bacteria > Actinomycetota > Actinomycetes > Mycobacteriales > QHCA01 > QHCA01. The sequence continues at coordinate 11,452 of JBDUBV010000078.1, forward strand.
CGAGGAGTTGCGCCAGGAGCTCCGGTCGGCGCCGGGGGAGTGGTACGTCGTGCACTCCTACGCCGGCTACGAGAACAAGGTCAAGACCAACCTGCTGAGCCGGATCTCCTCGCTGGACATGGAGGACTTCATCTACCAGATCGAGGTCCCCACCCAGGAGATCACCGAGGTCAAGAACGGCAAGCGCCAGCAGGTGCAGAGCAAGGTGTTCCCCGGTTACATCCTGGTGCGCATGGAGCTGACTCCCGAGTCGTGGTCGGCCGTCCGCAACACCCCCGGGGTCACCGGCTTCGTCGGAGCCACCTCGCGTATGGACCAGCCCTCGCCGCTGCACACCGAGGAAGTCGTCAAGATCCTGCTCCCGTCGGTGGAGCGCGAGGCCAAGCCCAAGGTTACCGTCGTCGACTTCGAGGTGGGGGACTCGGTCACTGTCACGGAGGGCGCGTTCGCGACCCTGCCGGCCAGCATCGCCGAGATCAACCCCGAGTCGCAGAAGCTCAAGGTGCTCGTGTCCATTTTCGGCCGCGAGACGCCGGTCGAGCTCAACTTCAACCAAGTCTCCAAGATCTAAAGAGGAATACCCCATGCCCCCGAAGAAGAAGAAGCTGGCGGCTGTCATCAAGCTGCAGATCAAGGCCGGGATGGCTAACCCGGCGCCGCCGGTCGGCCCGGCCCTGGGCCAGCACGGCGTCAACATCATGGAGTTCTGCAAGGCCTACAACGCCGCGA
>JBDUBV010000079.1:0-12157 GCA_040003795.1 Pseudonocardiales bacterium
ACTGCTACTCGGCGGCCGCCGTGTGGTGGTGCGAGTGACTGTCGACAAATGACTTTCCGGCGTCGAGCTCGGCGAGGTCGCGCACCGCATAACGGTGATGCTCGGCCTCTTCCTTCAGCACCACCTTGAGACAGCGGCGCACGACGTACTGCTGGTCGGGATACGGGTCCGCCGGCTTGCGACCGCATACCCGATCGAGCTCGGCCTCGGTGAGCGCGTCGACGACCCGCCGCATCGTAGCCATGCGGGCGAGCCGCGGCACGAGCACCTCGTCGAGCGTCGGGGTGGCTTCGAGGGTGAGCCCGAGCTTCGCCGCCGCGTCGGGCGGCATCCCGCCTGCAGGGAAGCCCAACGGGTGGTACGGCGCTTCCTCCTCGAGCACGGCATTGCCGAGCCACGCATCGCTGGCGAACAGCAGGTGCCGTTGGGTCTCGACCAACGACCACTCGCCGTTTACCTGCTCATGCAGCTTGGCCTCGGGCAACAGCCTGGCGCGCTCGACCGTCGCCTCCCACAGCGTCTCGATGGCACCCCAAGCAGCCCGGTAGTCATCGCGGGACGCGGCGTCACGCGCCAGCACCCGCGTGGGGTGCTGCCGGTCGAGCTCGGCCTCGACGTAGGCGGTCACGTCGACGTCGTTGACGACGAGACGCTCGAAGTCGCCACCGAGGTAGACGTCGCTCCCATAGCAGTCGACGATCTTCAGACCGCTAACCTCGCAATCGCGGATCTCGAGGCCAGCAAGGTCGCACAGGTGGATGCGGGCACCACGGAACTGGTCACTCTGGGCGTACTCGGCAGCCATCGAAGCAGTCTCCTGCACCCGTCCGGCCTGCGCCAGCCAGGTGGCTGGGGAGGAGCCCAGCCGCGGTCTGTTTCTCGCTTGCTCATAATCCGTCGGTCGTGGGTTCGGCCCCACCCGCCCCACCTACCGCTTTTATGACTTCGGCTGTTGCTTGACGTTTGGTCTTCTCGCGGTGGGCTTCATCCCCCTCGTCGGGGTCGTCGACGACTACGTGCAGGCCTGCCTGCGCGAGGACTTCCAGTCCCATGTAGCGGCGTTGTTCGATCCACTCGTCGTTCTGCTCGGCGAGGACCGCCCCGACCAGGCGGACGAGTCCGTGCGGTCGGGGAAGATGCCCACGACGTTTGGTGCGCCGACGGATCTCACCGGTTGAGCCGCTCTTGCGGATTGTTCGGCCACACCTGGGTCCAGCACTCGCGGGGGAGCAGGTGAACGCTAGCAGCTGCCCGCGTGCGGAGGCGAGGTGCTCGTCGGCCTTGAGCAACTTCGCTTCCGGGGCGGTGACGACCCGGTCGAACTGGCTGTGACCTCGACCGCGTCGGGCTGGTCGAAGATGGTGCTGAAACCAGTCGGCTCGCGTTCGTCGTCTGGTAACGCGTGCCAACCTGGAGCGCCGAACGCCTGCCGCGACATGGTTCGTGACTCGAATCGCTGAGTCTCTCAGCGTGGCCGTGAAGGGTCACGGCCCAAAACGGGGTTCCCACCCACCGTTGGCGGTGACCTGCCACTTCGCAAGCAGGCCATCGCCGTTAGCAGAGGGGACCTTCGTCGGGGCTCTCGTCGCTGCCCGCGGAGCGCGAGGATGCCGCCCAGTTCGTGCAGGGTATCCGGCTCGTTCGGCGAATTGACGGCATCAGTTGGGGGAGTCTAGGTGCGCCGCGACTCGTCGAGGCGGAGCCAGCCGGAAGGCCCGTAGGCGGTGATCTGGCTGAACGACCGGGCCCGACTGCCGGCGGGCTCGTTGCCGCTGCGGTAGCTCACCGTGTGGTGGACGACGAGCACCCCGCCGTCCTTCAACTCGTATGCGGCGTCGCCGCTGTACTCGTCGTTGTCGACCGCGTCGTTGGTGGTCACTGTGAAGTTCATCGCCAAAGGTTAGCGGGGAGAATCGGTCCGGGCCGAGTTGCGGGATGGTGCGCGCACGTGGGTGTGCGGAGTCTTGGAAATCCGTCACCTCTCGAGCGAGATCCGGCACCCCTGATCGAGCGACCGCCTCGCCGCATCGGCGATTCGCTGAGCTGCCACAGCGTCCCGCACCGTCGCGCCGGACCGGACCCCCCCAGCGACCGCGGTGAGGAAGGCCGTCACCTCGGTCCGGTAGGCGGCTGCGAAGCGCTCCTGCCAAGACGTCCACTGGTCCGCGCGAGCACCGCTGTGCTCCACCGTTCGCACCGGCGTCCGCTCGGTCCACCCGACCGCCAGGTGGTCGGCGCTGCCCACGAGTTCAGCGCGTACGTCGTAGCCCCCCGGCGACAGCCGGGTGACGGTGACCGCTGCCACAGCCCCGCCCGACAACCGCAGGCTAGCGACGATGGTGTCGGGGTCGAAGCGCGGATCGAAGGTACGCCGCTCGCGGTCTGCGCCCTCGGCGTACACGGACACGACCTCGTCGCCCGACAGCCAGCGCACGAGGTCGAAGTCGTGGATCGCGGTGTTGCGGAGGAGGTTGGTCTTGGGGGAGGGCGGCAGGCCCGTCTCGGTCGTCTGCAGGCGCATCAGGTGCAGCCGGCCGAGTCGGCCCTCGGACACGGCGCTGCGGGCGGCGAGATAGCCGTGGTCGAAACGGCGGTGAAAGCCCACCTCGACGAGGATGCCCGCGGCAGACACATACTCGGCCAGGTCGGTAGCAGCGGCCAGGCTGTCCGTCAACGGCTTCTCGCACAGCACCGGGCAACCCCGGTCCACGGCAGCTCTCACCAGGTCCGCATGCGTTGCTGGGGGCGTCGCAATCACCGCCGCATCGGCGGATTCGAGTGCGTCCATCGGGTTGCTGGCCGCGAGTGCGCCCAGCTCGCCGGCGAGGGCTTTCGCCCGATCGGCGTCCACGTCGGCGACAACCACCTCGTCCACGGCCTCCGCACTCGCCAGAGCAGCGGCCTGCACGTGGCCCATGCGCCCTGCGCCGATGACGGCAACTCTCACATCGCTCCTCAGCATCAGGCAGGGACGCCAGTGGGACGACCCGGGAAAGCAGTCGGGAGAATCGAACGGCGCTCCACCTGGGTAGCCGACCCCAGCGTACGGATCCGGGTATCTGCCGTCCTGGGTGCTTGGACGGTCCTATTCGACGGTCAAGACCTCCCGCCGTTCAGTACGCTCCTTGCAGTGGCCGAGCAGAACTGTGTGTGCATGAAAGGGGAACGCGTGCGCCGTGACCGGCTTCGCTGACGCTATCGTCCTGGCCGCGGGGGGAAGCTCGCGGATGAACGGCTTTGACAAGGTCAACTCCGTGATTCTCGGCCGCCCGCTCGTTGCGTGGACTCTCCGGGCGGTGGCTGCCGCAGAATCCGTGCGCAAGGTGATTCTCGTTGTGCGCGCCGGCATGGAGGCCTCGATGGAGCGTGAGCCCTGGGTTCGAGAGGCCGGCGCGATCGTCGTCACCGGCGGCGAGCGGCGTCAGGAGTCGGTCGCGGCAGGCGTCGACGCGACTGACGCCGAGATCGTCATCATCCATGATGGCGCCCGTCCGCTCGCCACGTCGGCACTCGTGGACTCGGTGGCCAAAGCCGCGGGTGAGTCCGGCGTTGCGCTCCCGCTCGTACCGTTGTCCGAGAGCCTACGGCGCCTGCGCAAGACGAGCATCGTCGACTGGATCGACCGCTACGGCCTCAATCTCGCCCAGACCCCCCAGGCCATCAGGCGGCAACTCCTCCTGGACGCCTACGCAACACACGATCCGTGGGGCGCCGGGTCGATCATCGACGAGACACTGCTGGTGCAGCTGGGTGGCGCCACGGTGACGCCCGTTCCCGGCGAGCGGGCCAACATCAAGGTCACGGTGCCGGCGGACGTGGAGATCGTGACCGCCGTTCTGATGCAGCGCGCGGCATCGCATGCACCGCCAGCAGCGCTGTCGGCCTTGGGGGACCGAGCTGAAGCATGAAGCAGCCACGCGGTGCGGGTTCCCTGTGGACTGCTCTGCACCGTTCAGTGTTTGGTGTCGTTGGCAGAATCGTCGACCTTCTCCTCGTGGCCGTGCCCCCCGGCCGGCGGGCCACTATCGCCGGCTGGCCGGACACCGAGGGAAACAGTATTGAGGTCCTCCGGCGGCTCCTCATAGCCGATGATCGGCCCGTGACGTGGCTGGTAGCCGATATCAGTATGGCGCCATTCTGGGCGCTGTCGGACATTTCCGCAGCGAAGAACCTGCAGCTGCGAAGAAAACGGAGCATCGGAGGGATATTCGCGTATCTGCGCAGCGATGTCGTTTTCTTCACCCACGGCCTCTACCAGTCGCGGCCGAGCCGCCGGGGGCGCGTCTTCGTCAACCTCTGGCACGGGGACGGGCCCAAAGGCCACCGGCTACCGGGCGGTACGACCATAGCGTGCGACGTTCTGGTTTCAGGTACCCAATTGTGGGGGCACCTGAAGGCCAACCAGTTCGCCGGGCACGACCTGCGCATCCTGGTGGTCGGCAATCCGCGCATCGACCAGTACGACCGGCCTGCTCCGGCTGCGGCTCTGCGACTCCTCGGCCTGGAGCCGGACCGACCCATCGTCGCCTGGCTCCCTACCTTCCGTTCCGCCTTGCGGGTCGGTCCACGAGCGGGGTGGAAGGACGTTGGCGACGAAGCCCGCGGTGCCCCCGGCGGGGCGAAGCCGCACTGGCGCACTGTCGCTGCGGCGGCCGCCGAGCGCGGTGTGCAGGTTGTCGTCAAGCCCCATCCGCTGGATCACGAGAGCTACGAGGAGTACGGCTTTCTCGCACTGAACGACCGCGCGCTGGCGGATGCCGGGGTCGGGCTCTACCAGTTGCTCGCCCGTGCGGATGCCCTGATCACCGACTACTCCAGTGTCTGGACCGACTACCTCGTCCTTGATCGCCCGCTCGCGTTCTATATGCCGGACTACGCCGCCTACGAAAACGGCAGGGGCTTCAACATCGACAACCTTCCCGACGTCATCCCCGGGCCGGTCCTGGAAAGCACCGAGGACTGGCTCGGCTGGATCGACAAGATTGCCGAACACACCGATCTCTGGGCAGGGCAACGGGCTCACTCGGCGACCAGCATCGGGCTCGTGCAAAGTCTCGGTGCGAGTCAGCGGGTGCTGGACGCCGTCCTGGGCGCCGACCAGATCGACGTCTGCCTCAGCGGCGAGGCCGGAGCGGCGGTGCTCCACGGCGATAGCACCTAGCATTGCTGATGCCCTGCAAGCTCTTCCTTGGGACTGACCGTGACTCCCCCGCTTTCGACAGTGATCCACCCGCGTCCTCAGCTCACCCGCCCGCAGTGGACCGACCTGTGCGGCAGGTGGGGTTTCGCCTATGACGACGAGCAGGTCGGCCTGACAGAGCGCTGGTACGAGCAGGCCGACGTGTTCGGTCGCTCGATCCAGGTGCCGTTCCCGCCCGAGTCGGCGGCCAGCGGCATCGGCGACCCGAGCTTCCACCCGGTCGTGTGGTACCGCCGCACCTTTGAGCGGGAGAACGCCAGACTCGCGCCGGACGGCCGACTGCTGCTGCACTTCGGCGCCGTGGACTACCGGGCCCGGGTCTGGGTCAACGGCCGCCTCGTCGCCGTTCACGAGGGCGGCCACACCCCCTTCAACGCCGACATCACCGAAGAGCTCACACCCGCCGGCGAGCAGGTGATCGTGGTCCGGGCGGAGGACCTGCCGAGCGACCTGGCCCAGCCGCGCGGCAAGCAGGACTGGGAGGTCGATCCGCACCGGATCTGGTACCACCGCACCACCGGGATCTGGCAGCCGGCCTGGCTGGAGCCGGTCCCCCCGACCTACGTGTGCTCTCTGCGGTGGACGCCGGACGTCGACCGGGCAAAGCTGGCCATGTCACTGGGTCTGGTCCGGTCCGACGACCGGCCGCTGCGGCTACGCGTGCTGCTGACCCTGCACGGCGTGGTGCTCGCCGACGACGAGTACGCCATGACCGGCACCGACCTCTCCCGCGAGATCTCCCTGCCGGCGGGCAGCACGTCACTCAACCGGCAGACCATGCTCTGGTCACCGGTCAACCCCAACCTCGTCGACGCCACGGTTACGGTGCTCGACTCGGACGGCCGCACCGTGGACGAGGTGGTCAGCTACGCCGGGCTGCGCAGCGTCGGCACCTCCGGCGGCCGGTTCCTGCTCAACGGGCGCCCGTACTTCCTCCGGCTCGTACTTGCCCAGGGTTACTGGCCCGAGTCCCATCTGGCGGCGCCGGACGAGGGGGCACTGCGCCGCGAGGTCGAGCTGATCAAGGCGCTGGGTTTCAACGGGGTGCGGGTCCATCAGAAGGTCGAGGACCCTCGGTTCCTCTACTGGTGTGACCGGCTAGGGCTGCTGGTCTGGGGCGAGACGGCCAACGCCTACGAGTTCAACCCGACATCGATCGACCGCCTCACCCGGGAATGGCTGGAGGTTCTGGACCGCGACTACAGCCATCCCTGCATCGTCACGTGGGTGCCGCTCAACGAGAGCTGGGGGGTGCCCAACCTCGAGCGGGCCGCCGAGCAGCGAAACTTCGTCCGGGGGATGTATCACCTGACCAAGGCGATCGACCCGACGCGGCTGGCCATCGGCAACGACGGCTGGGAACACATCGTCTCGGACATCTTCGGGGTGCATGACTACGCGCAGGACGGCGAGACACTGCTGCGCCGCTACGGCGACTATGAGGCGGTCGAGCGCACCCTGCAGCGGGTCCAACCGCACTACCGCTCTGTGGTGCTGCCCGGCTTCTCGCACAACGACGAGCCGCTGATGGTGACGGAGTTCGGCGGCATCACCTACGTCGCCGGCGGGGCGCCGTTCTTCAACGCCTACGGCACGGTGGACAGCCCCGAGGAGTTCCTGGAGCGCTACCGCGACCTGGTCGGTGCGCTGCTCGACAGCCCCGTGGTCGCCGGTTTCTGCTACACGCAGCTCACCGACACCGAGCAGGAGCGCAACGGGTTGCTCGACTCGGCGCGCAAGCCCAAGATCGATACCGACCAGGTGCGCGAGATCACGGGGATGACAGCGGCGGCAGTGCCCGGCGATGCCCTCGCCCGCCTGGAGGCCGGCGACGAGGCAGCCCAGCGCGCTGCCGAGTTCTAGGACACGGCCATCCCACCGGGCCACTCAGGGCGCCGGGGCGGGAGTGGGGCGGCGACCTCGGTGCCCTGTCGAGGTGCTCAGCGCCGGGGCCCGGCCGACTCACTGGCATCTGCGGTGCCCCATGGGCAGCGCTCACGCCTATCGGTGCAGCGGCCCTGCTGCTCGTCGATGTCGATCACTTCGAGCAGATCAACGACGTCATGGGTCATGCCTGCGGTGACGCGCTGCTGGCCGGCCTGGTCGACCAGCTGCGGTCGACGGCGGGACCGGGTGATTTCGTGGCCCGCTTTGCCGGGGATGAGTTCACGATCCTGCTCGACGACCTCGGCTCGGTCGACTAAGCGGTGCGCTGCGCCGACCGGATCTCCTGCACGCTGCGCAAGGCGTTCAACGTCGACGGCCGGGAGTTGATCGACGACTTCGGGACCCGATCCTGTTATTCCAAGCCGATGTCTGGCCCGGAGTTGGGCGGGTGGCTCAGGGAACGAGAGCGCGGCGTCGCCTCGTCGGTGCGCTGACCCACCTGGGATCTGGCTTCACGGCTGCCAGACGCAGTGGTCGTGGGCGAACACGACCCGGGCCGGGTCAAGGCGCTGCAGCCGGTCGAGCCAGGCTCGGGTGGGCACCACGGCCGCGGCGTGGCCCTCGCGATGCGCCCGCCAGGCCAGGGCGTCGTTGCTGTAGTCGGTGGCCGTGTCGTGGCTCTGGCCGGCCACCACGACAGTGCCGTCGGCACCCCGCACGACCAAGGACTGGTGCCCGTCGGTGTGGCCCGGGGTGGGCACCACGAGAACGCCGCGCAGGATTTCGGCCTCCCCGTCGAGCTCTTCGTAGACCAGGCCCGCGGCATCCACCAGCCCTGGCAGGGTGTAGTCGGCGGTAGCCCGCGCCGCCGCCAACTCGACCCGCTGGGTGAAGACGGGCCGCCCGGGGAGTTCCGGGTTGCCACCGCAGTGGTCGAAATGCAGGTGGCAGTTGACCACCATATCGACGTCGCTCACCCGCGTGCCCGCGGCTGCCAGGGCGGCCGGGAGGGATCGCCGGCGCGGACGGTAGTGGGCCTCGACCTGCGGGTGAGTGGCCATGCCGGAGTCGAAGAGCAGCACCGCGTCAGGGTGCTCGATGAGATAGCCCAGGCAGGGTTGCACGACCGCGGCCCCCGTACCGCTCTCCGCCGCGGGCCGCACGAAGTAACCGAAGTCCACCCGTCGCACCGCCGGATGCCGCACCTCAGTCTCCGGTGTACTCGCTGCGGGTCTTGATCTCCACGCTGCCGAAGCCGCCCGAACCGCGCACGTGGACGACCGGCCCGGACTCACCCGGCTCGCAGGCCTGGTTGCAGTCGAGGCTGCCGAATACCACCGTGCCGCTGGTGTCCACGCGGGCGCCGTCCGGCACGACCACGGTGACACTGCCGAACAGCACCCCTACATCGACGTCCTGACCGCTCTTCTGGACCACGGTGCTGCCGAACACTGCTCGACCGTCTGATCCGTGACCGACCACGGCGACCCCGCCCGCGGTGATGCCCACCGCGAGCGCGACGGCTCCCACGGCTCGCAGGAGACGCCTGCGCCGCACGGGCACGTTGGCACGGTCCCTCCGCGCCAGCTGCCCGGTCGCGGCGTCGGGCGCTGACTGGACCACGACCGAGCCCAGCACCGCAACCGCGAAGATGTCGACGACAGGGGTACCGGGTGCATGCCCGGGCAACTTCACCGCGCGGGTTCCCAGGATTGAGGCCCCGCTGAGCCGAACGGTGACCTCCGGCCGGACGAGCACGACCACCTCACCGAGGACGCCGACGACGTGTAGGTCGACATGGGCGGGCAGGTCGTCGCGACGCAGGTCGACCTCGGCTGAGCCGAGAATCGCGGTGGCCTGCAGGCGCTGTCGCGGCAGCACCCCACCGGACATCCGGTCCTCCGACAGCACCGCCCACAGGCGCCGGGCCGGCTGCCCGAAGGCAGCGGCAGGTTGGTCGACGTGCTCCGGGGGGAGGTCCGCCGTGACGGCGTCGAGCTCGCTGCGGGTCCTGGCCTGCCAGAGCTGCCCTGAGCGCTCGTCGTACTCCGAGAGGGTGAGCAGCCCGTCGCCCGTCGCGCGTTGCAGGCGGTCGTCGACGGCCCGCCGCTCACGATCGCCGATGCGATGGTCGGGTGGATTGTCCACGCCAGCATTGTGCCGTGTCCGGAGCGCGCCGCACCCTCCTCGGTGCCCCGGTCCGACACAATCCTGACGTGTCACATGTCGACAAGGGTGACTCGTCGGTGTGGCAGCGCACCCGGGCCCTGCTCGCCAGGCGCGAGCAGCGCAAGTGGGACAGCTTCTCGTGGCTCGCGCTGCGCCCGCTGATCTCCTCACTGAACGACGGGCTGAGCAGGCTGGCCCCGACGATGGTCGGCGACCTGCGCCGCCAGTGGGTGCAGGGACAGGATCCCGCGGACCCGCTGATCGTGGACCGGACGGACTCCACGACGTTCCTGCTGCTTGGCGACCCTGGGGAGCAGGACGCATCGCAGTACGTGGTCGTGCCCGAGGTGCGCCAACAGGCCGCCCGGGCGGATTTCATGGTCATCTGCAGCGACGTCATCTACCCCTCCGGTGACGTCAACGACTACGTCGACGGGCTCTACGTGCCCTACGCCGAGGTGCTGCACCTGCCGATCCTGGCCCTGCCCGGCAACCACGACTGGTACGACGGCCTGACCGGGTTCATGTGGCACTTCTGCGGGGCCGACCCGCTACCCGGCAAGGCATACGGCCCCGGGCCTGGCACGCCGCTGCGCGAGCGGCCGGCCCGGCTGCTGTGGCGGCGGCCGTCCCGGCGCCGCGCCGTGCTGCGCCTGGAGGACCGGCGCGCGGCGCGAGCGGCCGGCGGTTCCTGGGTGCCCCTGCAGCCGGGGCCGTATTACGCGATCGAGACCCGGCACCTGCTCCTGGTGTGCATCGACACCGGCATCGACGGCCGGATCGACCACCAGCAGGGGGAGTGGCTGTGCCGGGTCTCCGCGCACCCCAAGCCCAAGATCTTGCTCACCGGCAAGCCGCTGGTCGTGAACCGTCAGCGGCACCCGTGCGCCGTCATCGGCGGCCCGGTGCGCGATCCCGAGGGGAAGGGAAAGCGCTCTTTCCACTCGGTCGCCGAGGTCGTCGCGCACGGACCGCATTCCTACGTCGCCTGCATCGGCGGTGACATCCACAACTTCCAGCACTACCGGGTCGAAGGCATGGAGCACATCGTCTCTGGCGGGGGCGGTGCCTACATGAGCGCGACCCACCCGATTCCGGCGGCGGTGCAGGTCCCCGGGTCGGCGCCCGACGTCCCACCGGCCCGGCAGATGTTCCCGACCGAGTCGCAGTCCCTGCGCCACTTCGCGCGGCTCCTGCTGCCCCGCGTCTGGCGCCTCGTGCGCGCGCTGGTCGCCGTGCTGGCCGGCGTGACGGCTGCCTGCGTCGGGCTGGCGTGGGGCGGTGGCCTCGGCGGGCTGGGGACGACCCTGCGATGGGCACCGGCGGGGCTGGCTGGGGGTCTCTGCCTGCGGTTGCTCGTGGTCCGCGCGACCTGGACGAAGTCGCCGGCCTACCGCCTGGCGGTCGTGCTGGCCGCGTTCTTCGGCGGCGTCACCATCGCCCGCGTCTGTGGGTGGCTCGACCCTGACCATTACCTGCGGCATCTGGTGGCCTGGGTGGGGCTCACCGCGGCCGGTGGCCTGCTGGCCTGGCTGATGCGCAGGACCGGGTGGTGGCGGCCGCCGCATGTGCAGTTCCGCCCGGGCAGCCGGCGCGACGGCGGCCCCTGGTTGCCGGTGGTGGCAGCCGGGTTCGTCGCCTTGCCTGTGGTGGTCTGGCTGTTGGTCCGGGACTGGTGGCTGACCGCAGCTGCGGCGGTCACCGCGCTCACCGCGATCGGCGGGTGGCTGGCGCGCTGGCAGAGCCGGCCCCCTCGGCCGCGGGCGGCATGGAAGCGTCTGGCACCGCCGATCGCCTATGCAGTGCAGTGCTTCGACGCCGCGGTGGTCCTGGACCATCTCGGCGTGCGTCACGCGCCCGCCGTCGTGCTCGGTGCGTCGGTCGGCCTGGCCGCGGTCACCCTGGTGGCCGCTGCCGCGGTCGTGCTGCTGTGCCTGCTGGCGCCGCTGCGGCTCGCCCGGGCCTGGCTGGTGCTCCCGGTCATGAGCGCCGCCCTCTACGGGGCTTGGTTGTGCTGGCGCGGAGCCGCCGTCGTGCAGCGATCGGCGGCGGTCAGCGCGCTCCTCGTGATGGGGCTGCTCGTTGCCATCTTCGGCATCGACGCCCTGCGCCGCGGGCTGGGGCGGGCCTACAAGCCGGTCACCGCTGTGATCGTCGCCGTTGCCGCGGTGGGGCTCAAGGCGGCCGGAGGGTTCGGCACGTGGCTGCCACGGGCGGTGGAGATCGCCTGCCTGGTGGTGGTGATGACGGTGCTCGCCGTGGTAACGGTGAACCTGGCCTTCCTCGGCGCCTTCTCGCTGCTGTGGGACCTTCCCGCGCACCGGCCGGGCGACCAGTTCAGCGCTGCCGAGGCGGATTGGGTCATCCGGTGGCGGGCCGGTGGCAGCCGGCCGCCGTGGCGGCGAGTGCGCCGCCGCGCCAACGTCGTCTTCCCCGGGGCCGACGACCCGCACGGCCCGATCCAGTCCGCGGTCTCGGAGATCTTCGACTCCGACGAGCCGCCGTTCATCAAGAACTTCCTGGTCGTACGCACCGACCCGGACGAGGTGACCGTCACCGCCCATGTCGTGACCGGCACCGATGACGTGCCACCGCCGTACGAGGTGTCGATACCGCTTCGGCGGAGAGCCTAGAGTTAGCCGACTCCCCAACGGTGAGGACCGCCATGAAGCGTCGAACCCTGGTGTGCTTCCTCGTCGGCGCGCTGGCCGCGGCCCTCGTCGTCGTTGCCACTCACGCCGAGGCCGCCGACCCGGTGCAGATGATCACCGTCAAGGCAGCTTCCAGCACGTCGACAACGGCGGTCCTAGAGGCCTGGCAGCGCCCGGTGACCGGCGGCGCGTACGTCCGCATGCACGCCCCGATCTTCGCCCGGGTCGGCGCGCAGGGCGTCGGCCAGGC